>CAYVIG010000134.1:0-7332 GCA_964451445.1 uncultured Dehalococcoidia bacterium | reverse complement strand
TCAATGACCACCAACCTGAAGGCCACAAGATAGCATCAGAGTTCCACCCCACCAATAACGCCACCGTGGCCGAGGGTATGGGCGCCTGGGGTGTTCAGATCAACGACTCCAAGGACCTGCCCGACGCCCTTAGAGCAGCCCAAGGCTCAGGGCGACCTGCAGTCGTAGACGTCATCATCGATCCAGATCCCAGTCCCGACGACTGGCGAGCCGGTGCCTGGCGAGCAGGCCAAACCTAGGGTAGGGCAAGTTCCCGCTAGGGACGGAAAGGTTGCTGCCAGGTCTACGGCACCCTCTTCCGCTTATGGTGAGACTGTCGATCCACCACCTTCGCTCGTACTGAGCTTGTCGGAGGATGCGCCAAAGTCATGTTCCTCTGATCCGGGTACACGCCGTACCTGCCTTGATCCAAGGCCTGCCCACGGGTTTTACAGGCGTGAATCGTTGGACGGGATATTGGACCGGTGATAGTATGGTTCGGAGATTCACTCTCAGATGATTCTTCGAATGTTTCCGGCCATCCAGCTTCGGCCGGTTGCTAAACTAAACCGTCCTTTGTACAGCCACCGGAGGCCCCTTTGGCAGACTTACTACAAATAGTAGACCTGGCCGACTCAGACCAGGTGCAACTCTCCCTATATACCGGAACCGGCGATTCCGAGGCCACTCCACCAGTTAATTTCCCTCTTCCGCTGACCGAGACCGAATTGGCGGAGATACGCTGGTACTTCACCGAATACCCCAACGACACCTTTGGCGATGCCAAAACCCGCGCCGAAAACGTCGAAGCGGGCCTGAAGACCTTAGGGGTGTTGTTGTTCCAATCGGTATTTGATTCCAGTGATGAATCCAGGGCGCTACTCACAAAAGCCGCCAGTCAGGAACCACCCCAGCTATCCATCGTCTCCACCCGTCCGGAGTTCTTGGGAATTCCATGGGAGTTGATGAACAACGGAGAAGACACCTACCTGACATCCCGCATCGGCGGAGTCTCGCGCCGGTTGACTTCCGGCCAGCAGGAAGATTTCACAGCCGACCTGCCCACCGACCAACTAAACGTACTGCTCCTGCTGCCTCCCTCCGGTGAGAACTCTGGAAGTATCGCCACTGAAGAGTTAACAGCCTTGGAATCGCTGTCAGCAGCCGCAGAATTGGACTGTCTACGCCCCTCGACTGCAGTCAATCTAAAGGAACAACTCTCCAGCAGCCCAGAACACTACCACCTCGTCCACTTGGACGGATTCACCATCGACAGCCAAGGCATCAACTTTGAAGACGGCTCCGGTGGGTCGACATCCATAGGGGCTGCGGAGTTAGCCGTAACGCTGACCGCTGGCCAGACACCCGTGCTGCTGATCAACGCCTCTTCTGCAAGCCAACTGAACGATGTAATGTCATTCGCTGCCGGACTGACCCAAAATGGCGTCCCCCAAGTGGTCGTCTCCCCTCTTCCCATCGCCGGAGCCGGAAGGGTGTTGTTCTGTGAGAATTTCTTCAAGAATCTGAGCGGCGGCACATCCGTTGCCCAAGTCGTTGCCACTGTGCGCCAGGCGATGATGGACCATCCCCAACGTCCGTCGGCCACCGGCCCCCTGGTCTTCTTGGACTGGACCTTGCCCATGGTCTTCGAGTCCCAAGCGTATCTCCCGACAACCATAGTGGTGGAGGAAACACCGCCGCTGGCACCCGGGCAGCCCCAGCCGGAACAAGAAACAACCGGGACTGAACTTCCCCGGGGCGGCCCCTACGGTTTGATTGGCCGTCACGCCGAAATGCTGGACTTGGAGCGGCAATTCAGGGAAACGCCTGTCGTGATGCTGTCCGGCGACGTTGGCATAGGCAAGTCCGAACTGGCTCTGGGGTTGGCCGGATGGCTGAGAAAGACTGGCGCACGTCCCGGTGGGGTCTTCTATTCCGCGTTCGAAGTGGGCGCCGGTTTGGAACGGGTCCTCCATGAGATTGGCACGTCCCTGGCCGGGCTGGATTTTGCCGACCTGCGCAGCGAGGACCGCCGAACGTGGGTGGTCGATTATCTCAAAGACAACCCCGCCCTGCTAGTCTTTGATAGCCTGCAAAACCTGGCCGGATTCCCGGCCGGTTCTCCTGGATTGCTGGACGACGAAGAGATGGCCGACCTAGACGCATTCATAAAAGATGTATCCTCGGGTGGGCATACCTGGATACTGTTGGTCAGCCGACGGGAAAATGAATCTTGGCTCACTGTCTCCCACGGCAGCAGCAGGATCAGAGGCCTGACTGGCTCAGACCTCATCGTCCTGGGCACCAGACTTCTGGAGGAGGCGAAGGCCGATCCCATGCGTCTGGGTTCCGAATACCTGGGAGTACTGGACCTGGTCGAGGGCCATCCCTTGGCCATGGAAATAGCCCTCCCACTGTTGAAAGACATCCCCGCATCCATATTGATCAACGAACTCAGAGCGGCGCTGGAAAAACACGAACCGGGCCCCGATGAAGAGGGCCGGCCACCCTACCTAACAGTGCTCATGGACCACGCCTACGGCCGGATGACCCGCCGCAACAGGGTGCACCTCCCGTTCCTGTCCATGTTCCGCAGTCGCATAATGATGGACATCTTGAGCCACATAACAGAGGAACAGGTCTACAAATCGTCCACCGGGGAAGCCCTGGGTTACGGAGCAACCCGCTCCATACTCAGGGATGCTCGCACCAGCGGCTTCCTGGAGCCCATCACCCCCAGCGTCTACCAGATACATCCGTCAATGCCTTGGTTCTATGGTCGGAGCCTCTACCGGCAATTCCCTCCAAGTACCATTGAGAAACTTGAGCATGAAGTGGTGCGGGTCTATGCCGACACCGCAGACTATTTCATGGAAACTCTCTACGAGAATCAGGACGCCGGAACCACAGCCATCCTGGCCGAAGAGGGCAACATCACCCAAGCATTAGCTCTCTCTCTGGAGGCAAAACAGTGGGAGAACGCCCAACTGCTGGTACAACCGTTGGCCCAGGTCTTCCGCATGCAAAAGCGGTACCCAGAACTTCGCCGCCTGCGCCGCCAATTGCTAGAAGTCGCCGGATTCACCGCCGAGGAAGCGGAGAAGAGCGGCGGCATTCAACTATGGCTCTACCTCCTGGGAACTGAAGCCAGTGAATGCATCGAGACCAAGGAGTTCGAGAGGGCCGACGGCCTGAATAAGCAGCTACTTGAGTACCTCACGGCCACGGACGACGGCGATACCGATCCGCGCACCGCCGCTGTGTTCCACCAGATGGGACAGGTGGCGCAGAACCGGTGGCAACTGGAAGAAGCCGAGCAGCTCTATACTCAGTCATTGGCCATCATTGAGGGTGGTGAGGATGAGGAAGTTGTCGCCGACGACTATTACGGTCTGGGGATAATCTGCCAGTATCGCCGCCGTTACACGGAAGCCAAAGAGTGGTTCAGCAAAGCCCTGGACATTCACCAACGGGTCAACGACGCAGAGGAGATGGTCAAGGACTACCGCTCCCTTGGTCTCTGCTCCCAGTACAAGTTTGAATACGACGAGGCAGCAAGCTGGTACCAGCGCGCTCGTGAAATATTAGAAGAAGCCAGGGACGAGGAAAACGCTGTCCTGGTCTACCATTCCTTGGGCACCGTTTACCACGCCCAGTACCAGTTTGACGAGGCCGAGAACTGGTACCAACAGGCGCTGCAACTAAGTGACCGCCTAGGCAATCACGCCCAGATGGGCATCGAGTTCCATCATCTTGGGTTGGTCGAACAGGCCAAGGAGATGTTCGTTCAGGACGCCGAGCACTGGTACATGATGGCCCTACAGCAGTGGGAAGAGATAGGTGACCGGCGGTCGGAAGGCGATGAATGTCGCCAGTTGGGAGTGCTGTTCCACGAGCAAAAAGACCTGGACAAAGCCGAAGAATGGTACACCCGAGCGCGGGATATCTTCGAGGAGATTCAGGACCTGAACCGCATCTGCCGCACCTACGGGCAGATAGGCATGATCGCTGAAGAACGGGACGATGTCCTCGGCGCGCTGCTCTGGGCTGCACGAACCTACCAACTGGCCAACACCAACAACCTACAGGTGCTGATCCAAGCAAAAGCCCACCTGTCCCGGTTGAAAGAGAAACACGGCGAAAAGAATTTCAACACCTGGTGGCAGGAGTTCGCAGGTGAAGCGCCTCCGGCAGACCTAGACGTGGACACGGAAACAGTCCTATAACATCGGATTGAGATAGATGGTCCCGGCAACTGACCTGCTAAAAGAAGTATTGGCCGACCTAGACTCCCTGAAAGAAACCGGGAGTAATAGCGCTGAACCAGCCTCACTAAAGAGCGTAAGCCAATTGGTCTACCGTCTGCTCATTGCCGGAAATCTGCAACGGACACAAACCTCCCTCAGGATGCCAGGGTCGCCCCAGATCAAGACGTGCTCGCTACACCAGGCATATCTCAATGACTCGGGCCGAAACTACGCCTTCGCGTTTGCAGGCGGCGCCGTGATCGGTGGTAACCGGATGGCAGGGATCGGCATACCCAAAGATGGTGTAAATCTGACACCCCCAAGCGTGCCCAAAGTTGCTACAATCCCGCTAGCAACCTTCCTGGAGTCACCAGGCATCGTCATCAACGGAGTGCCGGTCAGCAGGCGGGTGCTGATACGATACGCGACCACCAAATTGGACGATCCCGAATTTGATTTCATCGCTGATGCGTCTCACGAGGGTCGACTGCAATTGCTACTCGATTCCGAGGGAGCTCGACATCGCCTGGACGACACTCCGCTGGCATATTTCGAGTTGCTCTCGATTGGTCAAGCGATAATCAACTCACCGAATGTCATTCGACTGACTCGTCGTATAGAGAAGTTTCTCAATCAATCCAGCGAGACCACCGCTGTAACAACAGGGGAGTAACAATGGCCGTCACATCCATTGACATCAAAAAAAGAGGCCCATACTCTGAAGGCAGGTCCTTCGGTGATGTGGGGGCCTTTGAACAATTGGACGGCACCGTTCACTTCGCAGTCAACCCTACCGACCCCGCCAACGCCGTGATCACCGACGTGGAACTGGCCCCCAGAAACTCGGATGGACTGGTGGAGTTCTACGCCGCTTTCCGTATCGTGAAACCAGTGGACCAACAAAAGGGCAGCCACAAGCTGTTTTTTGACGTGGCCAACCGCGGAAAACCCCTATCCCTGCTGCGTATCAACAGCGGCCCAGAGGGAACACCCATGGACGAGGGCAACGGTTTTCTGATGCGCCGGGGCTACACCCAGGTGTGGTGCGGCTGGCAGCATGACTTCCCAGACACACCAGGGTTCCTCAAAGTTCAGGTTCCCAACGCATCTGACGCCAACGGGCCAGTTACCGGGCGTATCGCCGTCACCATACAGCCCAACAAAGCAAGCAGTTCCGAGATGCTCTCGGACCGGGGACACACCCCATATCCCGCCGACAGGCTGGATCAGCCGGAGGCCACGCTCACGGTTCGTGATTATGACGATGGTCCGGAAACAACCATCCCCCGCGCCGATTGGTCCTTTGGCCGGAATGAAAATGGTAAAGCGGTGCCAGACAGCGGGCACATTTACATGGAGCAGGGTTTCGAGCCCGGCAAGGTCTATCAGTGCATCTACAGAACCAGCACCGCTCCAGTTGTGGGGCTCGGCATGGCCGGAGTCCGGGACCTGGTATCTTACCTCCGGTATTCAGACAGTCAGGACAACCCCTGTGCAGGATACATCCAACACACCATGGCCTTCGGTTCCTCCCAGAGCGGCCGATTCCTCAGGGAGATGCTCTACTTGGCCATGAACCAGGACGAGGAAGACCGAACGGTCTTTGACGGAATAATCGCCAACATCGCCGGTGGCCGTCGCGGCGAGTTCAACCAGCGCTTTGGCCAGCCGTCCAACACCGTGGAAGCCAGCACCTGCAGCGCGTTCCCATTCGCAGATATCCAGCAGGTCGATTCTGAGACCGGGGATTCAGACGGACTACTATCTCGCCTGATAGCCCGGGGCAAAGCGCCCAAATTGTTCCTGACCAACACCTCCAGTGAATACTGGGGTGGCCACGCTGCCCTGACCCATATAGACGCCACCGGGACCAAGGACATCGTCCCGTCCCACACCGTCCGTATCTACCACTTTGCAGGCACCCAACACAGCCCGGGAGTGCTGCCTCTGAAGCACGTACAGCCCACCGGAGCCGTGGGGCTGCACCCCTTCAACTGGGTGGACTGGCGGCCATTGATGCGGGCGGCTGTGGCAAATCTGGACGCCTGGGTAAGCGAGAACGTATCACCGCCGCCGAGTAAGCACGCCCGCCTGGATGATGGAACGGCAGTCCCAACGGATTCCTTGAAAGCCGTGTATGACGCCTTCCCTGGGTTTGGATTCCCTAAACACTTTAGGCATCTTTCCCGGTTCGACTTCGGCCCTGATGCAGGTATCACCGAAAACCTGCCTCCGATCACTGGAAAGCCCTACCCGGCGCTTACAACAACCGTAGACCAAGACGGCAACGACATGGCAGGAATCCGTCTGCCGGATATAGCAGTGCCGCTGGCGACAGTCACAGGTTGGAACCTGCGCCATCCAGATACCGGTGGGGCCGACCAAACCCACAAGATTATGGGGTCCACGGTGCCATTCACCTTCACCCGACAAGAACGCCAGGAAGGCACCGACCCACGTCCATCCATAGAAGAGAGATACGCCTCCAAAGAGGACTATCTAGACCGAGTGGAAGGGGTGGTGAGGGACCTGATCTCTGAACGTTACTTGCTGGAAGAAGATATCCCACGGTTGGCGCTTATGGCATCTGAACGGTACGAGTTAGTAGAATCGATGGTGGCGGAGCCACAACCTGCCGACGATTAGTCAGATTAAATTTAGGAAGACTTGTTCCTTAATTAAGACTGATGAATAAAATTTCGCCCCCATCCTAACCTTCTCCCTCTGGGGGAAGGTTAGGATGGGGGCGACGCTTACGACCAACATAGCCTGGAAAACCAGTCGACCCATAACCCAAAACAAACAAGAAAGAAAAAAGCTGGAGAGAAGAAGATGAACGTTGGAACATCAGTGCCCCTACCGGCCTATACGATAGACCCGGCATTCATGGCCAAGAAGGCCGAAGAATTGGGGTTCGAGTCGATCTGGTATGCCGAACACGCGGCAGTGCCTGTGAAGAGCGACAGTCCCTTCCCCGCCACCGGCGGCGAGATTCCCTGGACCTACTCCCATTTCACCGACCCGTACATCGCCCTAGCCCGGGCATCTGCTGTCACCAGCAAGATCAAACTGGGCACCGGGATTACGCTGGTGCCGGAGCGGAACC
>CAYVIG010000133.1:0-7432 GCA_964451445.1 uncultured Dehalococcoidia bacterium | reverse complement strand
CGACCCACGCCCACGTTTCCGGTTAAGAAACCCTTAGCTGTTTTATAGGCTTTCTCGTCGGTGTCTTGCACGTGGATGCGGCACAGGTAACCAAAATTCTCAGGGCCGGGTTCATATCCGGCTTCGCGGGCAGCTTCCGTGTAGATTGCGATCATGTCCTGGGTACCTTGGGGGTCGGTCTCCAGGTAGATGTAAGGGTAGCCGCGCTCCGCGGCCCAGACCAGGGTCTGAGGGCTGCCTAACCCGGGTATCCAGACCGGAGGATGGGGTTTTTGCACTGGCAATTGAAACGGGTTCACCACTCGGAAATGATAGTGCTTGCCCTCCCAGCGGAACGGCCCAGGAGTGGTCCAAGTCTTGATTATCAGGTCGTGGGCTTCTTCGAACCGTTCCCGGTTGTGGAGGGGGTTTATGTTGGCGGCGAGGCTTTCGACCCCGGTGCCGCGGACAAAGCCAGAGACAACTCGGCCGTTTGAGATCATGTCGATCTCGGCTATCTCTTCAGCGACTCTAAGTGGGTTTTCAAAGGTAGGCAGTGGGTTGCCCATGAGCACTATCTTGGGATTTTTCGTGTTGCGGGCTAGGATGGCCGCTTCCAGGTTCATGGTGGCGCCGAGGCAGGTGGGCGTGTTGTGGTGCTCATTGAGCATCAGGCCGTCGAACCCTGCCTCTTCGCAGTATTCGTACTCGTCCAGGTACTCGTTGTACTGTCGAGCGCCGATCTGCGGGTCAAAGTTCTTGTTGGAGAAGGTTAGCCTGACTGCTTCGTTGGCGCTGTTCCTGACAGCCTCCTCTGTGTAGCTGGTATAGGCCCGTTCGGTGAATCGCATCAAAAACATATTGGTACCTCCGAATTTCTGAGGTTTGGGATTGTCAGGGCTGATGCTGAAGCTTCAGACCTTAGCATAGACAGGTTTCTCGGATGCTCTCCGATGGGAAATGGTGGACTCTACAGCCTGCGGGTTAGCGCCTATCCTAGCCTTCGGTAGCAGTCGGGTCAAGCTGGCTGGCAGACGCCCATGGGCCCGCCGTTTACTCTTGATTGTGCTATAGTTTATGGGCCGTTCTTGCAGGCATGCATCGAGTCTGACGGCGTTAAATTCCCGACAAAAACAGGAAGATCTTCATGCCCAAAATTCTGGTAGCAGACCCCATTGGCGCCGAGGGTGTTGACCTGCTCAAAGCCCACGCCGAAGTTGACGTTAAGACGAGTATGAAACCCCCGGAATTGTTGGCGGTGATAGCCGACTATGAAGGGTTGGTTGTCCGTAGCGAGACCAAGGTGACCAAAGAGGTCATCGAGCAAGCAAAGAAATTGCAGGTGGTTGGCCGGGCTGGCATCGGTGTCGATAATATTGACTTGGATTCAGCCACCGCTGCCGGTATCGCCGTGGTCAATGCCCCGACAGGCAACACCGTGGCCGCCGCTGAACACACTATGGCCCTAATGCTGGCCTTGTCTAGGAACGTGCCATCCGCCCACTCCTCGTTGAAGGCCGGCGAGTGGAAGCGAAGCGCCTTCATGGGCGTGGAGGTGAGAGCCAAGACCCTGGGCGTTTGCGGCCTTGGTAGAGTCGGTTCTGAGGTGGCTCACCGAGCCCAGAGCTTCAATATGAGGCTGGTTGGCTACGACCCGTTTGTATCTCCCGACTACGCCAAGCGCATGGGAATTGAACTGCTGTCGTTGGAAGACCTGCTGGCCCAGTCGGACTTCATCACCCTGCATACGCCGCTGACCGACGGTACCCGCCACATGATAGGGAGTGACCAGGTCAAGATGCTCAAGCCCGGATCGCGGCTGATTAACGTGGCTCGTGGTGAGCTTATCGACGAACAGGCGATTCTCGACGGCCTGGATTCCGGCCAATTGGGCGGGGTCGCCCTGGACGTTTTTGCCCAGGAACCGCCGCAGAACACAGCCCTGGTTGAGCATCCTAAGGTCGTGGTCACACCCCATTTGGGAGCATCCACGGAAGAGGCCCAGCGAGAGGTGGCCATCGAGGCATCCGAGCAGGTGCTGATGGTGCTGCGAGGTGAACCGGCCAGGAACACGGTTAACTCCCCGCCCGTTGCCCCGGAAGTCCACGCTGTGCTGGCCCCATATGTTCCCGTTGGAACTGTGGTAGGAAAGCTACTGACCCATCTGGCTGACGGGCAGTTCATCGGCATTACGATCAGCTACCAGGGCGAGATTGCCGAGCATGACACCCGGTCTCTGCAGTCGGCTGTTTTGGCAGGACTGATGGATCCGATTACCACCGGACAGGTGAACCTGATTAACGCTCCGGTGTTGGCCAGAGAGCGGGGGCTGAACATCACCGAACAGCACAACACCTCGGCCCAAGAATACTCCAGCATCATCAGCGCGACCATAGAGACCAGCGAGGGCAGTATCACCCTGGCGGGCACGTCACTGAGAGACGAACCTCATATCGTGAAGATCGACGATTACTGGTTGGATATCATTCCGACCACTCCCTACATGTTATTCGTGGACAACCAGGACCAACCAGGATCCATTGGCGCGGTGGGTATGATCGCTGGCCGTCATAACATCAACATCAGTTTCATGGAAGTTGGACGTCTGGCTTTGAGAGGTAGGGCCATGATGGTGATCGGCATAGACGATCCCGTTCCTTCTGCGGTGATGGAAGAGATACAAGCCCTGGGCCATATCCATAATGTAAGGCTAGCCCATCTGGGGCCTTTGTAGACCAGCATCGCTGGCTCTGATAGATAAATGACTCGTGTCCGGCGTGAGCGACGGACGTGACACCTTAGGAGAGGACGATTATGGGCGATAAGATAGGAATCATGGGCGCGGGCGCGTTGGGCAGCTACGTTGGGGCTTTTCTGAGCAGGATCGGTGAAGACGTGACGTTCATCGATATGTGGCCGGAACACGTTACAAAGATGAACAAAGACGGTTTAGACATCATTGGCAGCCAGGGTCCGTTCAACGTCCCGGTGAAAGCCATGGGACTGACCGACGCGCAGAATATAGCGATCCCATTTGACTGGGTCTTCATATCGGTAAAATCCTATGACACCGAGTGGGCTACTCATTTCATCAAGCGCTACGTTCGGGACGACGGCTTTTTCGTTTCACTCCAGAATTGCTGGAACGACGTGCCCATCGGTGAGATCGTCGGGCCGCAGCGGCAGATGGGCTGCATCGCTTCCCATATCGAAGTGGCTCTTTGGGAGCCGGGTCTGGTGACCCGTGGAGGCGCAGTCGGTAGAGACTCGGGACACACCGTATTCCGAGTCGGCGAGCAGGACGGGCTGATAACCCCTCGCGCTGAGATGGTGGCTGGACTGCTGGATAACATCGACGCCGCCTACGCATCGGACAACCTGTGGGGTGAGCGTTGGGCAAAGCTTTCCCAGAACTCGATGGGCAATGGGATATCCGCCTCCACCGGCTTGGGTTCTCAGCAGATGGCTGAGGACCCCCGCCTACGGAAGATTCGGATCCACCTGGCCAAGGAAGCGGCCAGTGTTGGTCTGGCCATGGGCCTGAAGGTCGTCCCCATCCAGGGCGTGCCAGCCGAGACCTGGGCCGATGCTGATAAGGGAGATGTCTTTGAGGAGCTGGACGGTTTCATGTCGGCCCACGGCGGTCGGGTAAACTGGCTGGCCTCCATGGCCCAGGACGTTTATAAAGGTCGCCGATCAGAGATCAACATGATGAACGGCCTGGTTGCAGCCAAGGGCCGCGAGGTCGCGATTCCAACTCCTTACAATGATGCGGTGATCGAAGTGATGAACGGCATCGATGACAAGACTCTGGAGCAGAGCGAAGACCACGTGGAACGCGTGCTAAACGCGGTGGCCCGTTAGGGTAAGTTACCGGGTTCTTAGGAGGGTTACCTGATGATTATCAAAGTTGAACCGGCCGACTTTTTTATGTACACGGTGGTCATGATCTCCAATCTGGAGACTCCAGACCCTGAAGACCAGGAAATCCACGACTATATGGAAGCCCAAGAATTGGAGCCCAAATATCGGAGCGAAGGCGACTTTGAGGGGCGCCACAGCGAGTCCGTCCAGTTTGGCGGGTGCTACCTAGGCCAGCATCTGAGGGAGATTAACCTGATTCAACAACGGTACGTTGAAGCCGAGTTGGTCGAACACGAGATCAAGCGTCATTTGGGCGAATCAGATAGCCCAGTGGAACTGCCGGATGACAAAAGGGACGCCGCAGTGGCCGAACTCATGAAAAGCTTCAACAACGATGATGCCTTCAAGGAAATGGACGACGGTAAATTCTCGGTCAACTTGGACGGTGAGGTCGTGAGAGAGGCAGCCCGGAGTCTGCTGGCAAAGTAGGTTCTACAAATTCCATATGAATAAAAAGAAGCCCTTCCGCGAAATCGGAAGGGCCTCTTTTGTTTTGCGATGTGGAGCGGGTGATGGGAATCGAACCCACATGGCCAGCTTGGAAGGCTGGAGCTCTACCACTGAGCTACACCCGCTTTTAAGGGCTAACAAATTATAGCTGCTGTGAGTGCTCCGTGCTAGACCGCCAGGCAGTTTAGTGACTCAGTCTGGAGATTTGATTAGAATTCCAGCAAGACAGATTCTAAGTATCGGATAGGAGCTGGCAGATGCCATTGGAAAGAAAGGAATACACCATCGCCCCCACAGGCCCCACCTACAGCCGCGCGGTGAAGGCTGGCAACACGATGTACATCTCTGGCTGCACGGCCCGGGGAACGGACACTCAGGGCAAGTCCATGATGGAGCAATTGGATGTGACTTTGAACCGCCTGATATCGATTGCCGCGGAAGAAGGCGCCGGTCCTGGTAGTTTTGCCAAGCTGACCTGCTTCATAACCAGCATGACCGATTACCAGGCAGACCCCCAGCAGATGCAGGCCTTATTTACCAAGTATTTTGAGGGTCAGTACCCCGCAAACTCGCTGGTTGAGATTTCTGCCCTCGCTGAACCAGGTCTTGATGTTGAGATTGAAGCAGTGGTGATCCTCGAGTAATTAAGACAGCAGGAGTCCTTTATCCCAACTGCGGCGTAGTATCCACTGAGGTACTTCTAGTTGATGGGAATATTACTCAGGCTCCACACCATCATTGTAGCCCTTATGGTGGTAGTCAGGTTGGCCATCATCTTTATGCCCGCGATTGGCCAGTTCACCCTGCGGTTCGGCGGCGAGACGGTGGCCATAGAGACCCGTCGTCGCAGCGGGCCGCTGGTTCCGATGGCACCAGAGACCTCAAAATCATCAACATCCTGGGCCGTGACGGCATACCAGCCATCTTGCAGCCCGAGTCCGGTTTCCAGGAGGCGTCTCGGGATGAGGTGGACCCAACGGAAAGGGTGATCGGCCTGTCGATCAACAGCGACAGCCGGGTCTATACCCTGAAACTAATGTCGCAGAACGAGATAGTGAACGACACGGTGGGCGGAAAACCCGTCGCGGTCACCTGGTGACCGCTCTGCTTTACGGGCATTGTATATGGCCGAGAGATAGAGGGAACCGAGCACACGTTCGGCGTGTCGGGCAAGCTGGTCATGAACGCGCTGGTGACGTATGACCACCAGTCAAACACCCTGTGGAGCCAGTTCCTGAATCGGAGCATCAAATGCCCGCTGGTCAATCAGGGCCTGGAATTGGCGCCTGCCGTCCAGACATCCTGGCAGGAATGGTTGAACCTGCATCCTGATACTTTGGTTATGGACAAAGGTGGGAGTTACGGGAAAGACGTCTATGACGGCTATTACAGTGGCGGTCCCACCGGGATAATCGGAGAGGCTAACCAAGTCCCGTGCCTGCCCAAGAAGGACCTGGTGCTGGGCATAACCGTGTCCGGTATCGCCAAGGCATACTCCTTCAGTGCCATAGTGGAGGAGAGAGTGAACAATGACCACCTTGCTGAGACGGAAGCGTTGGTCACCTTTGATCCGACCTCTCAGAGTAGGGCGGCCTTTGTCCGGAATATCGGTAACCGAGTCCTGAATATTGAACGGGAATGGGTGAGGGATGGTGTGGCGCTGATGTGAGACCGAGAAACCGGCACCCTGTCGCAGGCGCTGACCGGCCAGTCAGCGGAAGGCGAGTTGTTTGGTGAACGGTTGGAACGACTGCCGTCACACTACTCATTCTGGTTCGCCTGGAGCGATTTCCATCCCCAGACAGAGGTTTATGGCGCGGTGCCGGGTTAGCTTCTGGCTAGGAACTCAGCGGCGGTTCTAACTCGGCGACCCCACCACTCGGGGCCTTCCAGCACGTACTTCCATTCTGGGTTTTGCACTTTGTCACGCAGTCCAGCCATGACTTCCCGGAACACCGGAGCATCTTTCTCGGCGAACTCGAAGTACCCGACGAAGTCGTAGCTGCCCTCCAGTCCGTATCCGTCGGGTGAGTGCACCAGCCGGCGGTTGATTCCAGGGATACAGGCGGCGCTGGCCAGGGCGTGACCCTTCACAACCATCTCCTCGTTCTAGTTGTAGCGAGGGAGAAAGAAACTCTCCCGGTGGAGGAAATCCATCTGCCACCAGGCTTCGGTCTTATTCATGGGGGTCACAGCCGCCAGTGGTGATTTTTCACCAGGAGTTGGCGGCATGGCGTGGGCGTAGGCGAACTCGGTCATAGCATGGCTGGTGTAGCTGCGAGGCCGCATCACTCCAGCCAATGTCTCAACCGAACCGGCAGCGGCCTCAATCAAAGTCCGCAATCCATTCTCGTACGCCTTAATCGGCTCCAATGTGGCGCACTCCAAACGAATCAGTCCGTGGGACTCTGACACCGCCGGATGGATGATTTGCTGGTCATGAGTCAGATCTGACTCCGCGCGCAACAACTGAAACCGCCCACTGGTAAACGCATCAGCCGACGCCGGCCCATCAACATCATGCACGTTCTCCATCCCCTGGCCCAACTGACCGATGGCTGCTGCCAGTTCGCTATTAGTCCCGCCACAAAAAGTGACAAACAGAAAAAGCTGATGGCCACTGATGGTGGTAGTCATGTTCAGTTCTGACGGTTGCATGGGTTTTCCTTGCTCGGGGTCTGATGATGGTCTTACTGGCCTTGGCATAGGTTATCATCCTTGGTCTGCCTTGAGTGCCCTCCTATATATGGGTACAATTGGTGGGTTTAGCCGACCTGGGGACTAGGTTCGAACCCAAGACCCCTTTAATCGGCGGCTCAGTGATTTTTTGGAGTTTGGCATGCCTAGCAGCGATAAAAAACAGTGGAAACGGGAAACTTTGGATCCGGCGATCAAGAGATTTCCGGAACGGCGCGAGAATTTCCAAACCGACAGCGGTCTGGATATCGAGTCGCTCTACAGCCCAGAAGATCTGCAAAACCAGGGTTTGGACTACGAAAACGATCTGGGTTATCCCGGAGAGTTCCCTTACACCCGGGGCGTCCAGCCCAACACCTACCGCGGTCGGGTCTGGACCATG
>CAYVIG010000132.1:0-7456 GCA_964451445.1 uncultured Dehalococcoidia bacterium | reverse complement strand
CTGGAAACCACCAATCGGATTCGGTGACCGGCTCTGAACACGTTGCTGGTTGCCCACAGGTCTATGTCATAGCGGTAGGCCCTTCCAGGTTCGACCAATGTCGGGTTGGACATTGAATCGCGGTAACGGGCGCGGATTATCCCATCGGTCAGATTCCTGGCACAGCCCTCCTCGCACACATCAACCAACTTGGCGGTGAAGTCTGTGTCCTTGGCTGACGTGGAAGCCCACAGAGAGACCGTTACGGGGCCGGTGATTTCAATATCCTGATCCAGAGGCGGTGTGGAGTAGACCAGCACATCCTGGCGGTTTTCCACCCGGTTCTGGTCGTAGGCTCCATTGGCGGCGAAGTTGGGGTTGCAGCAGAGGGCACCGCCTGTGGTGGGAACCGGGTCAGCCGGATTGTAAAGAAATACGTCGGCGGCTTCTCCCTGCGGCCTATCCGTGCTGAGGGTGCCATCTCCGTTCTTTGAATTGGCCTTGCCAGCGCTATGTAGGTAGTACTTGGTCTCAACGGCCCTGGCCAACGGCCATTCTTGCTCCTCTCGCCACACATCGTCGCCCATGACAAAGATGCGCACCGGAGCTTCCTCGGTGATGCCATTCTTGTTGTTATTGAGCCAGTGGTCGAACCAGCGGAGGTGTATGCCGTCAACATCTATGGCCATCGGGTCAGCCATGATTCCGGCGTAGTAAGTACCGGCCATCATGGAACCGCGAGCTCCGTGGGCCCAGGGACCGATCACTAACTTTTGTCCGGACTTGGCAGTCTCATTCGCTCCGGATTCTTTCATCCCAAGATAATTGCGGATGGTGCCGCCCAGAAATATGTCGTACCACCCGCCAAAATGCAGGGCGGGGACATCAATCTCAGCATGGTGGTCTTCGATGCACAATTCCTGCCAGTAATCATCAAAGTCAGGGTGGGCCAGCCAGTCGTAGTAGTACTTGGCCAGGCCGGAGTCCAAGCCAGGGAAGTCCTTGGTGGGAAGGAACTCAAATCCCTCGGTCATGTGGTCCACGTCATGGATCAGTTGTCGCCGCCGTTCTAGGGGTATGTTCTCGACTCCGGAGACGTTTCTAAAATTAGCCAAGGTCAATTGGAGCAATGTCCAGGACATATTGAAGCCCAGTTCAAATGCGCCGCCCTGGTAGGTCCAGCCGTCGTGGTAATTGGACGCGGTGACGGTTGGGGCGATGGTTACCAGATGGGGCGGTCTGGAGATCGCTGCCAGCCATTGGGTGGCCCCAACGTATGAGGCACCGAACATGCCAACCTTGCCTGTGGACCAGGGTTGCGCGGCGGCCCACTCGACGGTGTCATAACCGTCATTGATGTCGTCACGAAAAGCGTAGAATTCGCCCTCGGAAGAGTGCCGTCCGCGGGTGTCTTGGATCACCACTGCGAACCCGGCTTTCGCCGCCCTGATTGGGTCCAGCATGGTGTTGGTCAGGCTGGTGGTCTTATCGTAGGGCGTCCGCTGCAAGATGGTCGCGAATTGTCGATCTCCCTCCGGTCTGTAGATGTCTGAGTACAAAGTAACTCCGTCTCTCATGGTCACAGCAACGTTACTTTCAATCTTCAAAGAAATGGATTCAGGCATGATCCCTCACGTGTTCGGCGTTGGTTGACGGCGCTAGTTTTGGAATTGGGGCATGACGTGGGCGGCGAACATCTCCATCTGCCGGTAGAAATCGTCTGGCTCTGAAGCCAGGAAACCAAGGTTGATGTGTTCTACGCCGGCATCGATACGGTCTTGAACGGCCTTGATGCAGTCCTCTGGAGTACCGGCGATGCACAGTGCGTGAGCGATGCTTTCTGCGCTGCGGTCTGGAGTTACGTAGCGTTCGCCGACGTTGGATACAGCCAGCGCCATTGCCTGGGAGCCATCAGCAGAGATGGCCGTTGGTTGGTTTAGACCCCAGTTAAAGTTAGTCAGTTCTCGCCTTGCTTCAGCAGCATACTGGCGTACCATCTCGTTACTGGCCTTGATGCGGCGCACAGTGAACAGATAGGGGTACCAACCGTCGCCCATCACCCCAGCCCGACGCATAGCGGCTTCGCTGCGTCCCGACACCCAAATAGGCGGGTACGGCTTCTGGGCCGGGAATGGCAGTAACGTGACATCGTCAAAATCGAAGAACTCACCGTGGTGGGAGACATGTTCCTCAGTCCACAGTCGCTTCATCACATTGAGCATCTCGTTGGTGCGTTTGCCCCTGGTGTGGACATCAACACCGACTGCGTCGAATTCGATTTTGGTTCCCCGCTGCCCGCTGATGCCGATACCGAAGTCGAGTCGGCCTCCGGAGACCTGGTCGACGCTGGCGACCATCTTGGCCAGTGTCACCGGATGGTAGAGAGGTGCGACGACTATGCCGGTCATTACCCGTAGGTCTCTGGTGGCTCCGGCCGCTGCTGCCATGGCGGGTAGGTTCAGCACCGTCGGTCTAGGTGGGTTGCCGTCCATGATGTGCTCTCCCATGGTGACTCGGCCATAACCCATATCCTCGGCCCGACGGGCGAATTCAGGCACGTCCCAATAGTTGTCTACTGAGAGGTTCACGCCAAATGTGATGTTGGCAGCCATTTGTTTCTCCTGAGCCTGTGGTCTATTCTTCGTTGGGGTTGACGCCTAGGGTTACCTTGCCGATGAGTTCAATGGCCTGGTTCGAAGCCCATGGTTGCATGAATTGGCCGGCCCGAACATCGCGGTACAACCTGGCCAATGTGTTGCTGCCCACGTACGCTCCGCCACCGTAGAGCGTCAAGGACCGGTCAACGATCTTGGCTGCTGTTTCCATGACGAATTTCTTGGTCGCAGCTGAGTTCTTGAGTAGTTTGAACGACGCTTCAGGTGAGGTATCTATGGCACCCTGAGGTTGCTTCCTATCGGTCTGGTAATAATCATCCAGAAAGAGTGCGCTCCGGGCCAAGATGGCACGGGAGGCGGCCAGGTCAACCTCGCTCTCCGCGGCGGATACCTGGTTCATGGGATAATGTGGTCCTCCGTCCCGCTCTTTAATGGCCTCCACTGCAATCTGATGGGCTGTCTCCGCTATCCCCAAGAAAATGGATGACAGGCCCAGGCTTGAACCTGAGGCGGCCGCCAGCGTTGGGGCGTTGAACTTGCCGTACTCGCCTATATCGTCGAATTCTTCATCCGATACGAAGTAGTCGGTGAAGACTACATCATGGCTGCCGGACCCGCGCATACCCAGGCCGTCCCAGTTGTACATTATCTCCACCCCTGGCCTGTCTACGGGTACCGTGGCTGCCCCCATCCGTTGCTCTCCTGCCTCGTTTTGATAGCGTGCCCGCACTGCGAGGACATCGGCGGCGGGAGATCCTGTGGCAAAGGTCTTGGAGCCGTTGAATAGCCAACCGCCGTCGACCTTGGTGGCTAATGTGCGGGAGGTTCTGATGTTGGCGCCCCGCTCAGAGTTAGCAACTGAGATTATAAGTTCTCCTGCACCTACCTTTCTGAGTAAGTCCTCTGAACGCGCTTGCCGCGCAGTGTTCCCGGATGCAACTGCACTGTGGAGGGTTCGGGTGGCGGTGAATGTCCTGAACAGGTGCATGTTGAAGGCCAGGGCCGTGCAACCCTCGCCTCGTCCCAGTCGGTTCATGGCCACGACGCAATCGTGGATAGATGCCACGCCTAGGCCGCCGAATTCTTCTGGTACGGCGCCGGCTGCAAACCCGCTTTTTTTAAATGCTTCGATATTTTCGATAGGGAAAGTTGCGTTCCGGTCGTACTTGGCAGCTGTGAGAGCAAAACCAGCAGCGTGTTTTTCAGCCAACTCGACCATCTTATTTCCGGGTTCGGTCAAGGCTTTTAACTCGAAATCCATTCTCTTCTCCGGTCAGCCGTGTCTTTCGGCGAAGCCGAATATTGGTTGCGTCCGACTCCACCGAGCAACAGATTACTCCTTGGGCTTGAGGGAATCAATTTCGGTATGCGATTTAGCGTTCAACCATGGTCTGCAGACCGGCATAAAGCACCACGTGGCGATTACCGTGACTAATGGGTCGAATGGCGGGATTATTGGTCAGGCTGTGCCACTGGATCTGGCCAATAAGCACTCGGTCTGTTCCTCAAAACGCAGCTACGACGAAAACCTACAGGCGGCGCTCTGGGAAGTGAGTTCCAAGCTGACTGGCGTCGAGTTTGAAGCGCTAGCTGCAACCGCTCCTGAGCAGGTAGCCGCTTTAAGTCCCCTTCCCTTAGTCCTTCTCTCCCGGTAACCTAACGGGTTCTCGCTCGTGTTGACAGCTACGGGTGGCCCTCGCATAATCCCTGTCATCCCCTATTCGGAGTCTAATTCCCTATGGCAGAGAAAGTTGACGTAGTTGTAATTGGTGCTGGAGCGATCGGCTGCTGTATCGCGTATTACCTGGCAAGAGAAGGTATCGAAGTTGCCCTGTTGGAGCGAGAATCTTTCGGCAGTGGATCCACCGCCCACGCCACTGGATTCATCAGCCTCTTGGGCACTGAGTTCGCCCCCGGCGAGTCCTTTGCATTTGGACTGGAGAGCTACGACGCCTTCAAGCCTCTGGTGGAAGAATTGCAGTTAGCCACCGGAATGGACCTCCTCTACCAATGCCGTCCCTCCCTCCGTTTGGCGCTGGAAGAAAGCGAAGAACAACTCATCAGGGAGATGATGGCCTGGCAGAAAGAGCACGTGGCCATGCACTGGATCGATGCCAAAGAAGTCCATGAGCTGGAACCCCGGCTCACGCCCTCTTTGATTGGCGCAGTTTACGAAGACGAATCAGCCCAACTGGACAGCTATCGTCTGAATCTGGCTCTGGGCGCCGCCGCCGAGAAGCTTGGCACCCGAACCATCAACCGCAAGGTCACCGGACTTATTTCCGAAGGTGACAGGATCACCGGTGTCCGCACAGATGGAGAAGTTGTCCTCTGTGAGGCCGTGGTGGTCTCTGCCGGTCTGTGGAGCCCGGACTTCCAGAAAGACCTGAATTTCCCCATTCCCGTGGGAGCTCTGAAGGGCGAGCGTGTCCTCCTGAAATATGATGGTGACCCACTGAAGGTGCTGATAAGTTCCCCCAAGCGGGGTCACATGATTAGTCGCATGGATGGGTTCCTGAGTGTGGGCAGCACTGGCGGGCGCGACTATGACCAGGATCAGCTTTACCGGGGCGAAGACATGGACAAGATGACCACTGAGACCGCCCGACTGGAAATCATGCAGCGCGCCATAGACGTGTTCCCTGACCTGGAGAATGCAGAGCTGGTGGAGCAACTGGCCGGTTCGAGGCCGCTGAGTCCGGATCGTATGCCGATCATCGGTCCCGTGCCCGGAAAGGAAGGTGTGGTGCTGGCCACCGGACACACAACCAAGGGGATTCACTTGGCACCCGGCACCGCCAGGGCCGTCACCGAATTCATCCAGGGCGGCTGCAAGCAACTACCCGCTGGTATCGACCTTTTCCTGCCAGCTAGGTTCGCCGATATGACCAACGCTGACTTCCAGGCTGCAGGTCTGGACGTCGACGAATAATTACCTTCAAAATAGGAATCAACTAATGAAACGCGCCATAGAGTTTTACAGCGAAGGGTTCAAACTCCAGGGAGACGTTTACGTTCCTGACGGCCTGGCCGCAGAGGAGACACGCTCCGCCATACTGCTCTGTCACGGTTACACCGGGGTTAAAGACCTTTATCTGCCAGATAACGCCCGTGTCTTGAATGAGGCCGGGTATGTTGTAATGACCTTTGATTACAAGGGATGGGGCGACAGTGAGGGCGTAGCCCCGAACCGCCTGGTGCCTTACAGTAGGGTTGCCGACGTTCAGGCTGCCATGACTTTCCTGGGTCTCCAACCCGAAGTGGATGAAGACCGCATCGGAATCTACGGCACCAGCTACGGAGGGGCTACCGTGTCCTGGGTGGGTGCCGTGGACCAACGGGCCAAGGTCATCGTCAGTGTCGTAGGCATTGGCCACGGAGCACGTTGGATGAGCAGGGTGCGCCGTATGGACGAGTGGTTTGACCTTCTGGAACGTTCCAAGGCAGACCGGGAACAACGGGCGCTTACCGGCCAATCAGAGATGGTTGAACGGGCCGACATACTGCTTCCGGACCGACAATCTGCCGAACTGGCCGCCGCTGCACGCAAGCTAAATCCCGCCGCAGTGGGCACTATTCCAGTTGAGTACGTGGACGACACCATCGGCTTTAACCCTGAGTGGATAGTTGGACACATCTCACCTCGTCCCATATTGTTCATCACCAGCGTCGACGACCGTCTGGTACCGCCGGAAGAGTCGGAACAGCTATACACCAATGCGGGTGAACCCAAGAAATTGGTGGTGCTGAACGGGGTAGGACATTACGAGGTTTACGCCGAACCAGCTTTCACCCAGGTGATGGATGAGACGTTGGCCTGGTACCAGAAATACCTGCCATCAAAGACCTAGTAGACAACACAAATTTTTAACCGAAGGGAATAATGGCAATATTACACAGTAGAATATTCCAAGCTAGGCCTGGCCAATCAGGGCCGTTGGTGGAGCATTTCAAGTCTGGCTTCGAGCAGGTAAAGACCTACGGTATGGGCTGGGATACCCGGATATATACCGATTATCTCAGCGGGCGTTCAGACCGTGTGAAGGTTGAATGGGTCGTGGAAGGACTGGGCGACGTCGACACAGATGTGGCCAAACTGATGGAAATACCAGAGATGGCAGCGTTCTTGGGTGCTTGGTTCAAGAAGTTGAACGAGATAATCGTTCACTCAGACGCAGAAAACTGGACCGTAGTGGAGTAACGGAACTGAATAATCCCGTCCCCCTCGCGAGGATGGGATTATTGCTGGGGGCTATGTTTTAATAATACACTGGCCTCCTGCCGGCGAGCTTATCCCCGTCCTGACCTTGCCCTTGCGAAGGGGAAGGGGCTGTGTCCACGGGGCGACTAATCCCCCAGGTCTTTGTTCACCTGGTCGAAGACCTTGTCCATGATGCCGATCAGGTCGTCAACCTCTCCTCTGGTGATGCAGAGTGGAGGCGCCACATTAATACGGTCACCACCGCGCAACAATAGCCCATTTTCGGCGAACCCAGTGGTGATTCGACTGGCCAAGTCTGCTTCCGCAGGGTAATACTCTTTGGTCTCCCTGTCAGCAACAATCTCGATTCCGCAGAAAAGCCCTAGACCACGTACATCCCCAATCATCTGGTACTTCTCTTTCATTTCCTCGAGACCACTCAGCAGGTAAGCGCCCTGCTTGGCAGCATTGGCCACCATGCCCTCATTCTCCATGATTTCGATGTTCTTGAGCGCGGCGGCGGCGGCGACCGGATGACCACCGAAGGTGATCACGTGTTTGAAAGAGGACTTTACACTGCCGACAAAAGCGTCTGATATCTCGCCTCGGGTGATGCAGCCACCCATGGGGATGTAGCCGCTGGTGATTCCCTTGGCCACGG
>CAYVIG010000131.1:0-7461 GCA_964451445.1 uncultured Dehalococcoidia bacterium | reverse complement strand
ATGCGAAATAGTAGGAAAGCTGGCTTCCGGGTCCATCACGCCTTCCCGGTATGTGTCAATCATATCCTGAGTCAGCAGATATTCGAATTTCTCAAAAGTCTCGCCAACTTCCAATGCGTCCCAATCCAGTTCAATCTTGTTTTCGACCTCGGCCATATTGAATTTATCCTCTCTGAAGATTTTAGTCTTGAGAATCCGGTGTCATGCCCGGGCGCACTTCCGCATTATACATATTGTGATTGGAACTGAACCTCACGGAAAATCGAGATCTAAGACACGGATTATGAGCTTTGATAGAGTTTCCAAGCTTGCCTTGGCGGACACAATTTCAGAACTAGGTATTGTGGGCGGTTGGGGATCGCAAGCCGTCTGCCTTAAAAGCGAACAACCGTTGCAACTATGAAACGGTAACGCGTACCAACAACCATATTTTCTGTAAATGACACGAGTATGGATACAAGCAAACACTGTTCAACGCAACATACTGCACAAATTGATTTGGTACAGTCGGAGTACCGTTAAGGGCGTACAAATCCTAAATTATCTCGCAACGTGCCTTCTATGTAATCCTGACGATATATCCCTCGGCGTTGGAGTTCCGGAACCACTAGATTTACGAAATCTTCGTAGGCACCCGGCATATGAGTCGCAGCCAATACGAAGCCATCGCAAGCTTCTGACATGAACCATGTCTCCATCTGATCGGCCACTTGAACAGGTGTGCCAGTAAACAACGGAAGTTCTCGGAGAGTGCCTCGCCCCGAGTAATTTATGAAATCATTAACGCTCGGGTTAGGCGTTCCGCTTAGTTCTACCACTCGATCCAAAAAACCGCGTAGACCCGTCATTGAAGCCAATATCTCCTCAGACAACGGATCATTAATCGGATGCTGAGAGAAGTCGTAATTAAATACCTCAGAAAGTAACGTCAAAGAATCTGTTTGATTCGCTAGGTCCTCTATCTGTTCTAATTTCCGTCGAGCTTTTTCTTCAGTCTCGTCCACTACCACGTAAACCGCAGGGGCAACGCGAACGGAGTCAGGGGATCTTCCGGCAGATTCAGCTCGGTTGCGCAAATCATCTCGGTAGGCCTTGCAGGATTCCGGAGTAGGATAAATTACAAACAACAGTTCTCCCCATCTAGCAGCAAACCGCCGTCCACGTTCCGACTGCCCGGCTTGAATCGCCACTGGTTTTCCTTGAGGAGGTCTGGGAACCGTTAGCGGCCCTCGAACCTGGAACCGATCACCGGTGTGGTCAACTCGGTGGACCTTACCTGGGTCGGCAAACTTGCCAGTGTGTTTGTCCAACAGCACCGCATTGTCCTCCCAGGATTCCCATAACATTGTTGTTGCCTGCATAAACTCATCCGCCACGTCATAGCGGTCGTCATGATCTAGGTGTTCTTGGACGCCAAAATTCTGAGCTTCTGAATCATTTAATGAAGTCACCACGTTCCACGCAGACCTACCCTGGGTGAAGTGGTCCAATGATGCGAAGAGCCGTGCCACGTGGTATGGAGAGTAATAGGTCGTCGAATAGGTAGCTCCCAGCCCCAAGTGCTTAGTGGCTAGCCCCATAGCGGTAATTATTGGGACCAAGTCGAGCTTAACCACCCTTATACCGTGCTCAACTGCGCCTTCAAACGAATCACCGAATCGACTCGGCATAGCTAACCTGTCATCAACAAAAGCGAGGTGAAACTTGCCACGCTCCAGAGTTGTCGCAATGTTCTGATAAAATCCCAGATTCATAAAAGCAGAGTCAGTATCTGGGTGGCGCCACGAGCCTGTATAGTTGGAACAGTTCGATGCCTGCAAAAAAGCCACTAGCAGCATCTGCCGGTCCGCATTCTCAGCCATTAGCCAAAATCCTCCAGTAAGTAACCATCAACCCACGAGCGTGGATTCAAATCACGGTGTAGTGATTAAAGGCCTAACCCGAACAGGGGGCCTAGCTTGCAAAACGATCAAGCTCCCAACCAGAGCGATCCCTCCAAAAAGCAAAAACACAAAAGAATAGCTCCCTCTGCTGTCAAACAAGATCCCAGCTAGCAACGGACCAGTTGCCTGCCCCAGTAGAACACCCGTTTCGCTTACACCTCGGATGCGCCCCAGTGAATTTCTTCCAAAATAATTTGCATACATAATAGCGATTATGACATTTGAACCTGACGAGACCGAACCAATCAAAATCGCAGCAACTAATGCCTCAGCAGTGCTGTCTACAGTCAAGAGATAGACAGTACTCACACATAGAATCATAAAGACGCCGGAATATGCTCTACGAGCTTCGAGTTTTTCTAGAACCCATCCCCAGACGACACTGCCACAGGCTGACACTATCCATCCAATGCTTATGGCCACCGCGGCCACTGTCAAAGTTAACCCTTGGTCAAGATAATAGGCTCCGATGTGAACATTAGTGCCAGTGTTAACGCAGAACATTGCCATCCCAGCAAAGAACAGCATCCAAAAGGCCTTCGTCTTGGCGGCTTCTGGAAAGGTCCACGAGTCATTTTCATGATTTTCTTCCACTGGAGACATCAAGTCTCTTTCTTCTGCAACCACTGATGGATTTTCGTTATCGGGTAATAGTCCCATATCTTCTGGACGTTCAATAACCAGGAGCAATGACGGCGCAACCGAGACTCCGAACACTACTAACCCTATGACTATCCACGCGGTTTTCATGCTGAAGTGCTCAATCATCTGGGCCGAAAGCATCGTGAATACTAATCCGCCGATTGCACCCCAAAGAAAGACTATCCCAATCGCTCTACCTCTCTTCTTAATAAACCAACGAGCAGATACTGTACTTGCTCCAATTGGGGCTGAAGTGTGAAAGACCACCCGCGCAGACGCGAAGGCAATATAGAATGTCAATGGAACCGTGGCCCAAGCCATAGAAATCATAGCCAACCCAAGTACTAACACACTGACCACCAACACTGGGCGGGCTCCAAATCTGTCTATGCACCATCCAACCGCCGGAGATAGTACCAAAGCAGCCAAAGCCCCGACACTGACAGATCCACTAATCAACGTTCGGCTCCAGCCGAATTCAGCTGACAAAGGCAATATGAAAATGGTCAGGGTAGTTATGTTAGGAGCCATCCGGGCAAACACAGCTGTACCAGAAGCTCCAACGACCACCCAACCATAATAAAATGGTAGTAACCTTTGGAGTTTGTGTGCCAAAGACAGCATCTAAGTGATCTTAAGACCTCAACGTAAGTTGCTTCTTAACCGTTGGCTTCGCCAGTAAAATAACCGTGCTGCAAATTACTGCTACCAACACGAATACCATAAATATCAAATCGTAGTTACCCTGCAATCCGAAGAGAATGCCCGCTGTAATCGGACCCGTAGCTTGCCCAAGTAGTACCCCGACCTCTCCAACACCACGGATTCTGCCTAATGAAGATCTGCCAAAATAATTAGCATACATGACTGATGGGATTACATTAGAACCGGATGAGACGACACCGAACAAAGCGGCAGCGAGAAATATCCCTAGCGTGTCGCCAACCAGCATTAAATACAATGTGCTGCCAGCCTGAATCAAGAACATTAGAGAATAGGCATATCGGATCGGGGCGCGGTCTGTGACAACCCCCCAACCGACACTCCCGATAGCGGAGACAATCCAACTCAAGCTAATCGCCAGAGCTGTCGATGTTGGGCCTAGCCCTACGTCACGAAAATAAGCCCCCATATGTACACCAATACTGGTATGCACAAAATACATAGTGAAACCCATGACTACCATGATCCAGAAGGTTCCAGTGTGCACTGCCTCTCCCAACGACCACGATTCGTCATTAGTGCCACTAGTCAGGGTCTCTGAGTCGGCTCGATCAATTAATTCTTCTGAATCTCCAAATCTTGAAATCTCACCATCAGGATTAAGGCCAATATCTTCCGGCCTTTCGGCCACAAGCAATAAAGGCGGCGCCACCGCAACTATCAACACCAACAGGCCTATCACTATCCAGGTCGTCTTCAGCCCATGACTCTCCACAATCAAAGACGCGAGCATAGTGAACACGATGCCGCCAATAGCACCAACTAGGAATATAACCCCTATAGCACGACCTCTTTTTTTTATGAACCACCGCGAAGCGACGGTACTTGAACCAATAGGGGCGGATGTGTGAAATACGACCCTGCCTACGGAATAGGCTAGGTAAAACGTGATCGGTAAAGTGGCCCAAGCAAGCGAAATCATAGCCAGCCCTAGACACAAAACACTGATGACTAGTACCGGACGAGCGCCAAAACGGTCAATTGACCAACCAACTACAGGCGAAAAAACAAGTGATGCGATTGCCCCCGAGCTCACGGACCCCGATATGAGAGTACGGCTCCATCCAAATTGTTCGGACATAGGGAAAATAAGGACTGAGAGCGTAGTTATATTAGGCGCCATCCTTGCAAATACGACAGTGCTGGAAGCGGCCACCACGATCCAACCGTAGTAGAAGGGGAATTTATCCCTGAGGCGGGACGCAAGAAGCATTCAGTAGGCCTTTCGCCCAGAGACGGTGGTAATAGTATTAGGCGGAGCTTGGCTGAATGTATCAACTCAACTGAGATAGCTCGCCGGAAGCAGAACACACTCTGCAAAACACAGCCTATCGAATTGGTAAAGCCAAGCCCAACAATCATACACATTTCAGACGCACAAATCCCCGACCCTCGAACAAGTGATTGGCAGAATGGGTTTGGTATAGCCGAACCAAGATTGACTGCCGGATTAGATGGTTAATATAATGAGGCGCCCCAAAACAGCCCAGTAAGCCCCGTGTCTAATGGAAATCATTTACCAAACGGGACTGATAATCAACCAGTGAGGAGCTAGCCCATGGTCCAGCAACAAGCAGCACTGCTAAAACCGGAGTCATTGGTCTCAGAATTCAAGAAGAACAACGTAACCCACATTGTGACTATTCCAGATAGCGAAACCAACTATCTCTACGAGTTGATGAAAGAACAACCTTGGTTGAGCGTTGTTCCCACCTCTCGTGAGGGCGAGACCTTCGCCATCGCTCTTGGTTTGATCGTCGGCGGAAAGGTTCCAGTCTGCGTCATCCAAAACACCGGAATGATGGAATCTGGTGACTCTATCCGCGGTATGTCACTGGACGCAAACTTCCCCTTGGTCATGCTAATCGGCTACCGAGGCTGGACCCGCCATGGAGTAGTGACAGACTCCGCAGCCAAATATACAGAGACTTTCCTCCACGCCATGGGTATCAACTACTACCTGCTGGAGACTGACGACGACGCTTCGCGGATTTCCGTAGCGTTTGAAGAAGCCCGTAAGAACAGCTGCCCAGTTGCCGTATTAGTCGGCGACGAGTACCACGGCTTCAACCGGGAGTAATTCGGGTTAAGTTTTCTAAATCAGCAGCCTCGGCGCCAACTTAAAACCTAGATAGACGCTCACTGTTAAGCGTATTGGAGATCAAAATGTTCGACTCAGCAGATATGTTCCGAGCTTTTAATCCGCACCGCGGCAAGTCCATAGTTCTGGTGACGGGTACTTGCGGCCGAGACTGGAGAGGTATCTCAGAAGACGAGAAACGGGACCTCACCCTGCAAGGGGCCATGGGTCAAACCAACTCTGCGGCCCTGGGATTCGCCCTCTCACAACCCGATGAGAAAGTCGTGCTCTTCGATTCTGAAGGGTCCCTTCAGATGAACATGGGCATCCTGGGGACCATCGCCGGGACGAAGCCAAAGAACTTCGTCCACTTTCTGATGGACAACGGCGTCTACGCCACCACCGGCGGGCAGCCTACCCCCAACTCGGGTAACATCAACTTCGCTGGCATGGCCAATGAAGCTGGCTACGCCTCCACCTTCTCTTTTGACAACCTCGAGGACTTCGCCGACAGCATCGAGCAGGTCATGCAGGCGGAAGGACCGGTCTTCGTCGCCATGAAGATGATTCCCAAAGTTGAAAACGAACCCATCGGCCGCCGGGTGCGTAGCCCGCAGCGGGGTCGAGCAGAGACTATCAAGGTGATGCAGGAAGAACTTGGCATCAAGATGGTTTAACCCGCTCTTCTTGGTAAAAATGCATCCGCATATATCAAGGATTGCCATCACTTGACGAGATATATCCCCGCTCTTTTTATTGACGAGGGGCGGGGCTAGTAATATGATGCGCTTGTGGTTCGAGGGTAAATTAGCATGGTTTTGCAAGATTTTTACGAATTCTGACAAACCTTGTCGAAATTAATCTACTCAAACCCAAAAAACACAGGGAACCGTAAAAGATTTTCCCCGAACATTACCCCGATGGAAACCAAAAATTGTTGAGTTGGGAGGAAACAATTGTCTGAGCAAGATATTTCACAAATCGCCCATCTGATGCGCCGCGCCGGATTCGGTGCCCCGCTGGAAGAACTACAAGCAAGGGCCGCCAAAGGGTATGACGCCACAGTAGAAGAGCTGTTAGACCCAGAGTCCCAGCCTCCCATGGAGCGCGACCTGATGATGCGCTACAAGGTGGACTGGCTAGCCCAGGCTGGTCTGGAAGGACAACAAGAAGAATGGACCTTCCGCATGATCAACTCCAAGCGCCCTCTACAGGAGAAGATCGCACTCTTCTGGCACTGCGTCTTGGTCACCGGACACGCCAAATGTGAATATCCCAAGCAGCAGTCCCAGGAACTGGACATGTTCCGGACCGTTGGCATGGGCAGCTTCCATGAACTACTAAAGGGCCTGTCCAAGGACCCAGCCATGGTCTTCTACCTAGACAACTGCATGAGCCATAAGGGCGCCATCAATGAGCACTGGGGCAGGGAGCTCCTGGAACTGTTCTCATTGGGCGTAGGTATGGACGGGGATTTCAACTACACCGAGGATGACGTCAAGGAAGCGGCCCGGGCTTTCACCGGCTGGACCGTGACCAACTCCATCCCTCGCTATCCGTACGGTAAGTACGACGCCAAGTTCATGTTCGACCCTCGCGACCATGACGATGACGAGAAGACGTTCCTTGGCGAGACCGGTAACTTCAACGGTGAGGACATCGTAGACATCATCGTGAAACAGCCGGCAACCGCCCGGTTCGTGGCGCGCCACCTCTACAACTTCTTTGTTGCCGACGATGTACAGGTCCCCGCTTGGAAGGACACACCTCCCCAAGACATCGAAGCGATCAAAATGCTGGAAGAAGAATACTTCCGCTCCAACTACAACATCACCTCCATGCTGAGGGTGTTGTTCAAGTCTGACTTCTTCAAGAACTCCACTTTCGCCAAGGTGAAGAGCCCAGCGGAGACCGTCATCGGCACTCTCAAGCTGGTTGGAGACTTCAAGTTCCCCAGGCCAGGTCTTGACCTGATGACCATGAACATCCGGTACATGGGCCAAGATTTGCTGAACCCTCCCACAGTTGAAGGTTGGCATACCGGCCGCGAGTGGATCGACTCAGGAACTCTAG
>CAYVIG010000130.1:0-7472 GCA_964451445.1 uncultured Dehalococcoidia bacterium | reverse complement strand
GGTGAAGACACCTGGGCTTCTGCCGGAGGCCACCTGGAGATCGGCGAGACACTGGAAGAATGCGGTCGACGCGAGGCGATGGAAGAGCTGGGTCTGGACGTGGGAGATCTACGTTATCTCTGCGTCAGCAACATAATCGCCTACGACAAGCACTATGTGGACATCGAGTTTCTCGGGGACATCGGCGATCAAGAACCCAGGTTGATGGAACCGGACGCCTTTATAGCAAGCGGGTGGTTCCCATTGAATGATCTTCCCGAACCCCTGTTCCACGCCATGCGTTACGCCCTGGATAGCTACCGCACAGGGCAGCAATATTTCCCCGGGGATTGATACTAAAGCACAAGATTGGAGGCTGAAATGGCAGCGAAGAAAGGAAACGGCCTGTTGATGATCTACAGCGACGTTCCGGCCGAACATGATGAAGAGTTCAACCGTTGGTACAACGAAGAGCACATTCCAGAACGGTTGTCGATTCCTGGCGTTCTAAACGCCGCCCGCTACGAGGCCGTACAGGGCGGACCCAGGTACCTGGCGTGCTACGAGCTGGAGTCGTCTGATACCTGGCATTCTGATGCCTGGCAGAAATGGCTGAAAGAGCCTACGGAATGGTCCAAGAAGATGTCCCCAAGCATCATTGGAACCGCGTATATCAGGAATCTTTACAACCGTATCTATCCTGACCATGTGTCGGAGGAAACGGCTAACTCTGACATGGCGCCCGTCATCCTGGTGGGACGAATGTCCGTTCCGGAAGGTATGGACGATAAGTTCAACAAAGCCTACAACGAAGAGCGCCTACCGGAAGCCTTGAAGATACCCGGTTACATCCGGGCCAGACGCTGGGAGGCGGTCATGGGCGGGCCCAAGTACAGCACGGTCCATGAGATGGAGTCGATGGACGTGGTCAACGGCGAGGGTTGGAAGGCCTGGAGCCCCATGGTTACGCCAGTGTGGAACACCGAGATCAGGCCGCATATGGTCCATGAAGAGGGTTCACCAGGGGTTTTCAAGAAGATATTCCCAAATTAAACACAAAACGGACTCAGTTTTGAGCAGTTTTGAAGAGCGCTATCCCTGCATCGCAGGGTGGCGCTCTTTTTGTTCTACTGACAGTTGTTTATTGACCATAATTCGTTAAACTTTGATGTTATACGGATATTTACAGCCTGATGCATGGCTGGATGGCACATAATCGCCTTTATCGGGAATAGGCCGTCAGGCACAAGAATTTGGCTGTTGATTCATTTGGGTATCCACATGACATAAAATAGGCCATTTTTAGGCCTATTTTTGAGGCTAATTAGCCTCAAATCTGCTATAATATGTCTAGTTAAAATGGCTCGGTACCCTACCATTTTGAACCTCCGTTTTCACGCGTAATTGTTTCTCTATCTGTCAAACTAATTCCAATGGTGAAATAACAACATGACGCAAACCCCAACAACAGAATATACAGCCAAAGATATCCAGGTCCTAGAAGGATTGGAGGCTGTCCGTGTCCGCCCTGGAATGTACATCGGAAGCACCGACCAGCGCGGCCTGCACCACCTTATCTACGAGATTCTGGATAACGCGGTGGACGAGGCCATGGCTGGCTATTGCGAGAGGGTGGAGATCTCCATCTCTGAAGACGGCTGGATATCTGTGGTCGACAACGGCCGGGGTATTCCCATCGACAAACATCCCAAGACCGGCAAGAGCGCCCTGGAAACGGTGATGACCACCCTCCACGCCGGAGGTAAGTTCGGCGGTGGCGCATACAAGGTCACAGGCGGCCTGCACGGTGTTGGTGGTTCAGTGGTGAACGCCCTGTCAGTCGACCTTAGAGCTGAGGTCCGCCGCCAAGGATTCCTTTACACCCAGGAGTACGAACGCGGCAAGCCGACCACGGGATTGGTCAAAGGTGAAAAGACCACTGAACACGGCACGACCATCTCGTTCAAGCCTGACCAAGAGATATTTCCGGTCATCGAGTATGACTTCGATACGCTGATCTCTCACTTCAAAGAGATCGCCTACCTGAACAAGGGCTTGGAGATCGCTTTCACCAGCCATCTCCATCACGAGAAGCGCAACGGTGACATTCAGCGGACCTACTTCTTTGACGGCGGTATCGCCAACCTGGTGCGAAACGTCAACCGTAACCGGAAGACTGTGCAGTCCAGTCCGTTCTACTTCGAGAAGGTGGTGGACGAAACCTCTGTGGAGGTTGCGGTCCAGTACAACGACACCTATTCGGAGATCGTGTACTCCTTCGCCAACTGTATCAATACGGAAGAGGGCGGAACCCACATGACCGGATTCCGCACGGCCCTCACCCGCGTGATCAACGATTTCGCCCGTAAGCAGGGATTCATCAAGGAAGACCAATCCAACCTGACCGGTGAAGACGTCCGTGAGGGGTTGGCCGCGGTTATCAGCGTTAAGCTGACCGACCCGCAGTTTGAAGGCCAGACCAAGACCAAGCTGGGTAACGCCGAAGTCCGCGGTATCGTGGACTCGGTGGTCAGCGAGGGACTCCAAAGATACCTGGAAGAGAACCCCACCGACAGCAAGCGAGTGGTTGAGAAGTGCCTCACTTCCCAGAAAGCCAGGGAGGCAGCCAAGCGTGCCCGTGACCTGGTGATTCGCAAAAACGCTTTGGACGGCTCGTCGCTGCCTGGTAAACTGGCCGACTGCGCAGAGCGCGACCCGGCCAAGTCTGAGTTGTATATCGTTGAAGGTGAGTCTGCCGGTGGTTCGGCCAAGATGGGCCGCGACCGGCACTTCCAGGCGATCTTGCCGCTCAAGGGCAAGATCCTCAACGTTGAACGAGTCCTTCAACAGCCGGACAAGATACTGGGACATGAGGAGATTCGGGCCATGGTTGCCGCTCTAGGCGCCGGTGAGGGCGATGAATTCGATCCCTCGAAGGTCCGCTATCACAAGATCATAATCATGACCGACGCCGATGTAGACGGCTCCCATATCCGGACGTTGATCCTAACGTTTATCTACCGACGGATGCTGCCATTGATCGAGCAAGGGTTCTTGTACATCGCTCAGCCGCCCCTGTATCGAATCCAGACGGGCCGAAAGATCGATTACACCTACACCGAAGAAGAGAAAGACGAGTACTTAGCCAACCTGAGCGGCAGCCGGAACCCCCAGATACAACGCTACAAGGGCCTGGGTGAGATGAACCCGGATCAGTTGTGGGAAACCACAATGAATCCGGAGACCAGGCAGATGCTGGAGGTGACCATCGACAACGCCCTTGAAGTTGATGATGTGTTCACCACTCTGATGGGTGAGGTGGTTGCTCCGAGAAAGAGCTTCATCCAAGCTCACGCCCGCAGTGTCCAGAACCTGGACGTTTAACCTCGATACAACCTCCAAAGTCCGCCCTGCTGTCGGGCTGCCTTTGGAAAGTGGCCCAACTTGGTTTATAATAGGCGCGCTGACTTTTTTAAGTCGGGTTCGCGCCTATTCTGACTCTTGGAACCAGAGCGGCCGGAATAAATTAGATAATATCACCGTCGCAGACGCGTCGGATCAGTAACCGCAGGAGGAACAAGTTGCCCGCAAAGAAGGCAGGTCGTCAGCAGATAAAGAGGGCCATACGCACCAGAGGAGACCGAACCGAAACCAGATCCGCAATGGCCAAAGCCCTGCGCTCTGTGGAATCCGGTGATGTGGCCGAAGCTGAAACCGCGGTTAAAGAGGCGTTGATTACGCTGGATAGGGCCGTTCAAAAGGGCATCTTGCATAAGAACAACGTGAACCGGCGCAAGTCCCGTATGGCGGCCAACTTGAATCGGATGAAGGCCGCGGCCGCATCCGAATAAACCCAACTGCTTTTTAGAGAAAACAAAACCTTCCTTGTTCTCAACGAGGAAGGTTTTTTTTGGGGGGTGTTGACTTCACATAACATATCCCAAAGTCGAACCTATCGTGACAACCTTTCGTTGACACTCAGCAGAGCCTTTGTTAGCCTATTTTCAGAACGTATGTTTTTATGTTAAGCATTTTTCCAAACCCCTGGAACTAGCCCCAAGACGGCTCGATCTAAAAGGACGATATGGTTAGTAGTAAGAAAATGCCGCCCCGCCGACAACGGATTCTGAGCTTCCTACAAGAGTTCTACCTGGAGAACGGCATACCGCCTACCGTGCGTGATATCCAGAGAGCCTGCGAGATCAGTTCAACCTCTGTTGTGGACTACAACCTGGACAAGTTGGAAGAGGCCGGATACATCCGCCGACGTCCAGACGTCGCCCGTGGGATAGAGATACTGGACAATGACGGCCAGCCCGTCTCCAACGCACCCCGGGTACAGATTGTCGGCGCTATCGCTGCTGGCGTACCGATCCCCACCTGGAGCACAGAGGCGTCCGAGTCCAGCCAAGAGTTCGACACTGTGGAAGTATCCCCTGAGTTGCAGCGTCAGCACGGGAGACTGTTCGCCTTAAAAGTGAACGGTACATCCATGATTGATGCGCTGATTGACGACGGTGACGTGGTGATTATCAAGCCGTCGGATACCGTCAATAACGGGGAGATGGTTGTGGCCTGGTTGAGAGAAGAAGAAGAGGCCACCTTGAAAAAGTTCTATATGGAAGGCAGCCAGGTGCGGCTTCAGCCAGCTAATAGCACCATGGACCCGATCTACTGCTCCGCTGAAAACGTAGAAGTGCGCGGTAAAGTGGTCTCAGTGATTCGTCAACTGGGTTAACCTCACGGAAGTAGTCAACAAAAAGGCCCCGTCCCAATTTAACGGGACGGGGCCTTTTTGTTGACTACGAAGTCGCTTGTTAGCTAACGCCGTCCGTTGCTGAGAGCCCCGTAGGTGGCGACACAGAAGGGAACACAGAATGTTAGGGGTATCTTCCAGTAAAGGGGGCTCTTCCAGCTTCCTGCGAACAGAACGTCACCTTGATTCAGTGCGGTCAGGATGGTTCCGACCACTAAAGCTACGATCAATGACCTACGGAGCATGGGGTTATGGCGAATAGCACACCTGGAACATTTGACCACCATTCCCGCGTCGGAGGCCCCTTCTGGGACGGGCTTCTTGAATCCGAAGGACCATCCTTTTCCGGATTGCCTTCCACACTTATCGCAGGTGGACGTTTCATTGGCCGCCTGGAGGTTACTCTCCAGCGCATCTGCCATATCTAAGTCTCCAGTAGTCAATTACCCAGTCTTCAGCGAGTGCTCCGTGCCTGAGTGGGGCAATTGTAGGCGCAAGCAAAATAGGTGTCAACGAAGGATCATACCTCGCAGAACGAATACGCTGGAAGGGCAGTAGGGCAGAGGTTTCTTGTTAACGCATCTGCCGGTATCTATACTTAGGCATGACCGGCTACCGCGATACTTTATTGGAGTCAGCGAATCACTTGGACCTCTTTCCAGGTTTGGATCCTATAGATGTACGATTTTCACACCCATACTTTCCTAAGTGACGGAGTATTGTCTCCCATTGAGCTGATACGTCGGGCCCAGGTGCTGGGCTACCGGGCCATGGCGGTCACCGACCATGTGGGTTTGGGGAATGTGGAATTCGTGCTGAAAACCCTGGTGGTCGACTGCACTCAGGCAACCAAACGCTGGGATATCCTGGCTCTCCCTGGTGTGGAGATCACCCACGTGCCCAAGGATGACATAGACCTGGTAGCAAAGACCGCAAAAGAGATGGGAGCCAAGTTGGTGGCAGTTCATGGAGAGACTCCGGTAGAACCGGTTGAACCTGGAACCAATGAAGCGGCGTTGCGTTCTGACTATGTGGACGTGCTGGCTCATCCAGGACTGATTACCTATGAAGAGGCCTGCCTGGCTGCGGAGAAGGGAATCTACCTTGAGGTGTCAGCCCGCAAGGGGCACAGCTTGGCCAATGGTCACGTGGTGAAGACGGCGAAGGAAGCCGGCGCCATCACGGTCTTGGACTCGGATGCCCATGAACCGGACGATCTATTGACTCCGGACATCCGGCAGAAGGTCGCCATGGGTGCCGGGCTTAGCGAAGAAGAAGTTCACGCGTTGCTGGAAACAAACCCTCAGCATTTGCTGAGGAAATTGGGATTCCCGGTGATTCAATAGGATATTCTAGTTGGACTAGAGTGCTGGTTGGCGGCGTGTTGGGTTTACTGAAACAGAGGCGGTGGCGTAGGGGGAAGGCGGGCCAGCCTGGAAGACCTTGACTGGGTTCCAAGTGTTCGTCGGTTTGTCGAAGCGCACCAAGGCCAGGAACACGCCCTCGGCACTGTAGGCCCGCCGTTCTTCTAGGTACTCGACATCAAGTTGGGGACGCCCAAGGTTTATCGCCTGACCGTGCATGAGGTGTTCCTCGGCAGTCTTATCCAACGAGATGCTCTTTAGTCTCTTAAGACACGGTCTACCGGGTAGAGAAATTGCTGCCAACCCTCTGGACTGTCGACGGCCTCTTCTACTTGTTCAAGGGTGACGCCTTCTTCGGCTGGAAACCCTCCGCAGAGCATCCGGACCAAGTCTGCAACGTAGCCGCCGCAGCCAAGGGCTTCGCCAAGGTCGTGGGCCAATGAGCGGATGTAGGTTCCGCGTCCGCATTCAACATCCAAGACCAACTTGGGCGTGTCGAATTCGATGATAGTGATATCGTGGATCTCCACAGGACGGGACTCCCGTTCTACTTCGACACCGGCCCTGGCCAGCTTGTAGAGTCTCTTCCCGTCCACTTTGATGGCGCTGTACATGGGTGGGGTTTGTTGCACCACGCCGATCCATGGTCGAATGCTTTCTTCGACCATTTCTCGGGTTACGCTTCCGGGGTCTCCAGTCTTCACCACTTCGCCCTCAGCGTCGTAGGTGGTGGTGTCCGCCCCCAAGGTGATTTCCGCCCGGTATATCTTTCTGCCGTCCACCACGTAGTCCATCAGCCTGGTCGCCTGACCAAAACACACGGGCAACACGCCACGGGCCAGGGGATCCATGGTGCCGCAGTGGCCGACTTTCTTTCGTTGGCCGGTGATGCGCTTGATCTGTCGCAGGGCGTCCATGGAGGTGATGCCAGGGGGTTTGAACAGGTTGACGAATCCGTTGACCTCGGGCGGTTGGCCGTTGGATTTTGGGTTCGCCATTTTAGTCGCCGCTCGAAAGATTCGAGGCGGGAGAATCGGCGATGATTTGGTTGGGGATGCTTTCGGACCTTCTCTCCAAAGCGCCTTCAGGCTTAACATCGTCGATGAGTCTTAGGAGATGGTCGGCCTCTTGGATGGAGTCGTCCAAAAGGTAGGTCATAAACGGGGTGTGCTTCATGTTGATGCGGTCTCGAATCTCACGGCGCAGGAAAGACGCGGCCGATTGGAGACCTTCAAGGGCTTCTTTCCGCTGTTTGTCGTTGCCCAGAACACTGATATAGACCCTGGCGCTGCGTAGATCCGAGCTTGAATCCACACGGGTGATGCTTATAACACCGTTTAGGCGGGGGTCTTTTATCTGGCGCGCGAGGACTG
>CAYVIG010000129.1:0-7477 GCA_964451445.1 uncultured Dehalococcoidia bacterium | reverse complement strand
GGTATCTTCGATGTAGCCGGACACGTGACAGGAGGAGGCAATCCAGACTGGAATGCGACCGACCCGAACGCGGAGCAGTACGCCTGGATAGTGCAGACACTTTTCAATGCTGGCGCAACCATGGTGGGGAAGACCCACACGGGCCACTACGAGTGATGGGAGTTCAATAGCGTCTTCATCGGACACATCTCTCGAGCGGAAGAATCGGGTGATTCCTACACCTATTACCAACGCTGGTTGGCAGCCCTGGAAGAACTGGCCTTGAAGAAGGGGTTTGTGAGCGAGCAAGAGCTGGTCAAGCGCGCCCGAGTCTTCGCCGATAATGACAAGCACGGATAATTAACCTTCTAGTTGCTCCGCCGATCTGGTGGACAAGCCCAACTCGCGCAGATTAGTATCTTTCAGTGGTCTCAAGACGAGTCACGGGAGGATGCGAAAATGGCCCACAAGGTTAATGGAGTTGTCGCCGCAGGAAAAGGCGCACCGGTGCAGTTGATCCCGATTCTGGTTCCCGATCCAGGCCCCGGCGAAGCGTTGATCAGGGTCAAAGCCTGCGGCGTCTGCCACACTGACCTCCATTACCGTGAGGGCGCAATCAACGACGATTTCCCGTTCCTGTTGGGCCACGAGGCTTCAGGCACGGTGGAATCTGTCGGCGAAGGTGTCACTAATGTGGCCTCAGGCGATTTCGTGATCATCGCCTGGCGTGCTCCCTGTGGCACCTGCCGCTCCTGCCAGCGCGGCGCACCCTGGTATTGCTTCTCCAGTCGTAACGCCTCCCAGCCAATGACCTTGGCAGACGGCACTCCCCTATCGCCAGCCCTGGGCATCGGCGCATTTGCCGAACTGATCTTGGTGGACGCCGGTCAGGCGGTCAAAGTATCCCCTCAAGCCAATCCCGCTGCGGCTGGGTTGGTTGGCTGCGGGATCATGGCCGGATTGGGAGCGGCCATGAATACGGGCGACGTTGGCCGTGGTGACTCTGTGGCGGTGTTTGGTTGCGGTGGAGTTGGCAATGCGGCCATCGCAGGCGCGAGGCTGGCTGGAGCCCACACCATCATCGGTGTGGACCTGGACGACCGGAAGCTTACCTGGTCCAAGGAATTTGGTGCGACTCACACGATTAACGCCTCATCGACCGATCCGGTGGAAGAGATACGCAAGCTCACCGGCGGCAACGGGGTCAATGTGTCTATCGAAGCTGTGGGAAATCCCCTCACCTACGAACAGGCTTTCTACTCCAGAGACCATGCAGGCACGGTTGTGCTGGTCGGCGTGCCCAGCCCTGACATGAAGATAGAACTGCCATTGATCGAGGTCTTTGGTCGGGGTGGCAGCCTGAAGTCATCCTGGTACGGCGATTGTCTCCCCTCCCGGGATTTCCCCATGATAATCGACCTGTACATGCAGGGACGCCTGGACCTAGACCGGTTCGTAACTGAGACCATCAAAGTTGAGGGAGTGGAAGAGGCGTTCCATAAGATGGAGCGGGGCGAGGTTCTGCGGTCAGTGGTGGTTTTCTAAAGATAAACCTGGTCTGACGAAGCCAGCGGACTCTCAATAGCCTTTTGCCCACAGGTGGTCTTTCTCTACTACCGCGCCTACACGTTTGGCTCCTTGTTCTCCCAGAATTTAACCCTGAACCATCGCCTCAAGTCTTGCCGGCAGTTTTGGCTGGCGCATCAGTGCGTATATCACCGCGGAGGCCACGCCTGCGCCCAGTGATATCACTATCGGCCAGGTATAACTGGTGTACTGGTCAAACCACCAACCGGTGGCGAAAGGTACCGATAGCAGGGCCCAACTGTAGCTCATGTTGATGATTCCTCGCAGGGTGGCGTAGTGATGTCGCCCGAAATAATTGCCGATCACTCCCCAGTTCACCGGGGTAATACCCTCAGACATGCCCATGATTACGGCCGAGCTCGCCAGGATCATTAGCCCGTCCGACGACAGCAACAAGACCAGCCCCAACGAGTAGAGAACCATCCCGCCACCGAGGATGATCTGTGCCGGCATCTTATCGCCAAAATAACCGACGATCAGCTTGGACGGCACATTCATTCCCAATCGCAAAGTGAAGAACAGGGCTGCTATCGAGGTGTCAAAATCCTTCCATTCCAATATCGCCACATAATGCAAGTCGATACCGACCCTAGAGACCTGCCTGAGCACCGTGCCCATCATCAGATACCAGAAACAAGTGGTCCGCAGCGCCTCGCGCACAGTGAATTCCGCTCCGGCATAGTACCGTCGCAGACGTTGTAATTCGGCAGAACCAGCACCGACTGCATCGGACGTTCCGGTCTCGACCCTGGCCGCCTTAATGTCCGCTTCACTCGCGCCGTCAGGCAACAGCCCCATACTCTCCGGTGACTCTTTCAAAAGCGGCATCAAGGGCAGAATCACCATCAAGTAGGCACCTGCGCCCATCAGGGCAGCCACTCGCCAGTCGTAGATCGCGATCACCAGAGTCATGAGCGGGATCAGGGTGGTGGAGCCAAGATTGCCCGAAGCTTCGCGTATGGACATGGCGCGCACGCGATAGCGACTGAACCAGGTGACCACCATGGCTGTTGCCGAGTCCTGGAAGGCCATGGTGGCCCCGAAGGCCACAAATCCCAGGTAGGCAAGAGCAAAAACCCAAACGTTCTGGGCAAAGGAGAATATTATGAATCCTATACCGGCCAGGATGGTGCCGATAACCATGATCCTGCGTGCGCCGAACCGGTCTACCAGATAACCCACCATCGGCCCGGCGACCGCGCCCTCCGAGCGACCCAGAGAGAAGATCAGCGATGTTGTGGCGCGGTTCAACCCCAGACTGGCGCCTACTTGAATTAAGAACAACGCCGGACCGTTGTCGATGAAGGCTTTGTTCATTGCCGCCATCACGCTGATGAGCACCAGCACCCACCAACCATAGAAGAAACGTCCGGAAAAGAACCGGCCCGGGCCACTGCTGGGGGGACTATCAGACGTGTATGTTTCGGGTTGTCGTGAGGTCATGAACTACTGGAGCGGCGGCATTGACAGGTAAAACATGCCGCTTCGGAATACTGCAGGAAAGCAGTATCGCATAGTCATAAGTGTGTTCGCAGGGGTATCGCCCGGGTTCTCGTCGAGTCGTGGCTTTCTGTACGGCACGGGCCTGTATCTCAATCCGGTCGCACCTAGTAAGATGCTCCTAATCGTCAATTCAGGGGTACCTTTTTGCCGTACGACGAAAAGTTGGCGCAGCGGGTTCGCGCGGTGTTTCAGTCGGAGCCCAACTACACGGAAAAGGAGATGTTTGGCGTCATCTGCTTCATGGTTGGACGTAACATGGCAGTGGGCGTCGCGGGAACCGACCTCCTGGTGAGACCCGGTCCCATCAACTTTGAAGCTGTCCTTGCCCTTCCCCACGCACGCCCCATGGACTTCACTAGAGGGCCCATGAAGGGCTTCTTGTATGTCGAATCAGAGGGTCTGACCACCGATACTGCCCTGGCGGCCTGGGTAGAACGGGGGGCAGCCTACGCCAGGTCGCTACCCGTCAAATAGTCTTGGTCATCGATATTTTAAGGCCGGTTCGGGTGTTATACTTGGCAAGATTCTCAGGCATAGGTCATGTCTATTTGAGTTTGATTCATGAGAGGTTGATATGGACTTCGGTGCAATGATGTTTTCAACGGACTACTCCATCCGTCCCGATGATCTGGCCAAGATGCTGGAGGACCGTGGCTTCGAGTCCATGTGGGTTCCGGAACACACCCATATCCCCGCCGAACGAACCAGCCCGTGGCCGGGTGGCCCCGATCTGCCCAAAGACTACTGGCACACGTATGACCCATTCGTGGCCCTCACCGCCGCAGCAAGCGCAACCAAAGACTTAAAACTGGGCACCGGCATCTGCCTGATGATTGAGCGGGATCCCATCACCACGGCCAAGGAGATCGCCAGCCTTGACATGCTTTCCAGGGGGCGGTTCATCTTTGGCGTCGGCGGCGGGTGGAACGCCGAAGAGATGCGCAACCACGGAACCAACTTCAGAGGCCGCTGGCGGATTCTAAAAGAGAAGATCCTTGCCATGAAGGAGATCTGGACCCAGGAAGAAGCAGAATTCCACGGCGACCACGTGAATTTCGACAAGATGTGGGCCTACCCCAAGCCTGTGCAGCGCCCTCACCCTCCGATTCTGATGGGTGGCGATGGTCCCACCACCTTTGACCGGGTCGTGGACTACTGTGACGGCTGGATGCCCATCGGCGGGGGGGGGTCCAACGGAGGCAGGCAGGGGGAAAAGATCGCTCTGCTGAAGCGTCAGGCAGAAGAAGCTGGCCGAGACCCAGACTCGTTAAACATCACCAGCTTCGGAATACGCCCTGATTCAGAGTTGATTGGCAGATTGCAAGAGGCTGGGGTAGACCGTGTTATCTTCACCCTACCATCGGAGGAGCGTGAATCGGTCACGCCGTTGATCGACGAGTGCGCCAGGCTAATCAAATAACCTGCGCAAGAAATTTGAGCGGCCAAAGAGGCCCACTGGCCCCAAGCAGGGCAACCAGCGGGCCTCTTTTATTAAATAAAAGCATCCGTGGAGGCCAGGAATACGGGCCATTTGGCCGAGGGAACCTGACCCAACCAAACCTTTGATCAAATGGTGCTGAATTTAACCTTATTTCTAAGGCGCATGACCATATACAGAACTTAATCTGACGGGGGTGCTGACGCGGTTGATGTAAAGACCAGATGCGCCACGATCGGGTGCAAGCTGTCGGTCTACCGCGCACTTGCCATCGCACCTGGAACGGTGATTGAATTCTGCTCCGAGCATTGCGCAAAGGAGAAAACCAACTTGGAAATCAAGGAAGCAGCCTAACGTAACGATCCCCCGGAACCACTCAAGCACGGTCACTTTGGCCGTTCAATATGCCCTCCCACCTGTCAGGGCCCCGAGTCCGAGACGAACTCGTGGCCCTGTTTTGTAAGCCTTAACCGTTAGTCAGTCTCGCTTCTATCCAGGGGCAGTAGCGCAAATATCACAGCCGCTAGAGCGAACAGGACCGCAACGTAAATCAATCCGGCGTGGAAACCGGATATTTCGTACAGGCCTCCCGCGATCAACGGCGATACCGCCGCCATCAAAAAGCTCGCAAATGACACCACACCCAGGCCGATGGTCGCTTCTTCTCTGCCCAACGCATCGAAAAGAGCCGCCGTTAGGATCGGCTGGTCTGGATAGAGGAACAGACCCAACAGCGCTATGGTGATAGTAAGCCCGATCCCAGTATCAAATGCGAGCATCAAGAGCGCGAGAACACATGACCAGATCAGTCCAGGCACTAACACTTGTTTTCGACCCAGCTTGTCTGAGATCATCCCGGCCACCGGTTTGGCAAGCAGGCCGACTGCAATCAATAGCGATATGTGGAATCCCCGGTTGAATACAGCCAGATCCAGATCATTTCCCAGGTAGAGGGCCAGCAGCGTCACCAAAGCCGCCAATGCCATCGACCTCAGCCCCCTGACTGCTGTCATGCCCTGCAACAGACGACTCCTGAACAATGCCTTGGTCATCGCAAGGCGTTCAGCAAGGCCAGCCGTCTTGTCATCTTCTTCTTTGACATCACCGATGCCTTTGAAAACCCAAACGGCCATGAACGCCATTAAGATCGGCGCGATAGCGTAGATACTCAGAATCCCGCGCCACCCCATCACCAGCAACAATGCACCTGTGATCAAGGGTCCAGCCACATCACCAATGCTGCCGCCAACTCCATGGAATGACAGCATGGCCCCTCTTCGGCTGGCAAAATGATGGGACAAAGACGCCGCTGCGGGCAGGTGCCACAGCGAATGGGAGACCGAGACCACTGACACACCAATCAACAACAAAGGGTAGATTGGGGAAATGCCCATCAACAATGACCCGAGGCCGGAAGCTCCGACACAAATCGCCAACAGCCAGCTCCACCACTTGCGCAGCATGCCGACCACTACCCCACCAGGGAGGGTTATCATGCCCGAGGTAAGTTCACGCACGGCCTGTATACCGCCCACACCCACGCCATTAAGGCCAAATGTGTGCTGTATCTCCGGGACCACCACTACAAAGCTTTGCAGGATCCAATGAAACCCTACGTGGCCCACGGCCAGCGCAGAGACCATGACGCGGGCTGTGAGTCTTACATCCTTGGTTTCGCCAGATGTTATGTCAGATGCTGCCATGGTTTTGCCTCAAGTCTGCGTCGGGGGACGCGGGGTCAAAATCTTCGTTGAGTATACCTATACCAAACAAGTAAAATCTATCGACATTTAGAGAGAAAATACCTCAAACAGGACAGAGATTCCAATCCTTCACTATGACTACTTCGGTGAAGGCATTGGCCAGATCGCCGCGGACCAGTCCTCGGCGTAGATCACGGGCACTCCTGGCCGCTGAAGTTGACTGCTGCCAACTGTCACGCCACCGAGGGGGCCCGGAAGGTTGTGGACGCCGCCATGGACCTGCAACGAGGCAGAAGCATCTTCAAGGCAGTTGGGTTTGAACGGCTGTTGAGAGACGCCCGACTCGCCAAGATCCACCTGGCCAACAACGCGCTGACCATGGAATTTGTGGATAATACCGCGCTGGAGATCAACCCCGACGAGGCTCCTCGCTGGGGTTAGGACTGTCAGCGCTTAGCTTTCAGTAAACGACCTAGACGCAAAAAGAGACCCCGGTCCATCTCGGAACGGGGTCTCTTTATTTTCGAGTAATTACCTGGTTGCCGGTTTACAGATCTTCAGGTGGTAGAAAGGCGTTGGGGACTATGGCGCTTCCTTGCCCAACACCCGTGGTGTTTCCCTTTTGGTTGGTCACCTCGATATCCACTGAGACTTTGGCACCGTTGGCCTCCTTGGAGATGCCAGTTACTTTCCCGGTAAATGTGATTGTGTCTCCAGGCCGCACCGGTCTCAAGAACCGGAGATCCACTGTACCTGTGTGGTTAAACACCTCCGGACTAAAGTGTCTTCGGAGCATCTCAATGGCAAACGTAAGCGACATTCGGCCCGATGCCACCGTCCCTTCAGTGCCCAGGACCTCTTTGGCAGCCTCTTCGTCGGTGAACTGGGAGGGGCCGGTATGCCCGGAACTTCCCTCAAACAGGTTGATCGCCTCCTGGGTCATTTCTTTCACGAGGGGCGTGATTGCGTCGCCTTCTTCATAGTTTCTGATTACCCTCCCCATTTCTTGCCCACCTCCGATGGTTGCTTGAGCTCGTGTGTGATCACCCGGTCGATTAGCTTGCCATCTTCGTCCACTGAGACAGCCTCGGTGACTATGTAGTTCTTGCCACGCCTCAAATACTTATCTGCAATCCAAGCAGTGACTGTCAGTTTCTTGCCAGCCCTAGGTGGGTTGTAACAATGGAATGCGCATCTGGCGTTCACCGACCCAGAGTCTGTGTACTTGTCGTTGTATTGGCGGACATCAACTTTATGCGAAATAGTA
>CAYVIG010000128.1:0-7557 GCA_964451445.1 uncultured Dehalococcoidia bacterium | reverse complement strand
ATCTAGTGCACCAGATTAACGGAGACCTACCGACAAACGGCGCGGTCGTATCTGGTGTGATTGACTGGGACCGCCGTTATCTTCTGATGCGGACCCATACCGCACTGCATATTCTCTGCGGTGTAGTTTGGCGTGACTACGGTGCTCTGGTCACCGGGGGCGATATGAAACCCGGTGAAGGCCGCATGGATTTCGAGTTTGAGAATTTCTCCGCGGAATTCGTCGATGAATTGGAAGCCAAGGTCAATGCTGAGGTAGCCGAGAATCGGGACATCCACGCCCATCACCTCACACGAGAAGAAGCCGACCAAGTTCCCGACCTGATCCGCACCAAGATCAACCTGCTGCCGGCCAACATCCAGGAGATACGCACCATCGATATCACCGGGCTGGATCTCCAGGCGGACGGAGGCACCCACGTTGCTAATACCAGCGAAGTGGGAGTTATCAAGGTCGTTGGCCATGAGAGCAAGGGTCGTATAAACAAGCGGATCAGAATCGCCCTCGCAGACTAGGTCGCCCTGGATCTATTAATTCCACGATTCCCTGACGTAAATCCCCTCGGAGAATTACTGTTCAATGCCCAACAACCCCAATGCTGAAACCAGTGCGTCCCACCGAGTCGTCGGAATTGACGTGGGAGGCACCTTCACCGATATCGCCCTCTTGGAAGATGGCAAGTTATCTGTCCACAAACTTCCGTCCACTCCGGCAGACCCATCAAAGGGCATCCTCCAAGGTATCAAAGAGACCGGAGTTACCTCCGCTGAATTCGTCCACGGCTCCACCGTAGCGACCAACGCTCTGTTGGAAGGCAAAGGCTCCCGCACAGCTCTGGTAACCACCATGGGGTTTGAAGACGTGCTGGAGATTGGTCGACAGGCCAGGGCAGAACTCTACAACCTGGAGATGGACCGCGCCCCAGCCTTAGCACCTACAGAACTGCGCTTTGGATTGTCGGAACGCATCGATCACACGGGTGCCATCGTCGAAGATCTCACGCCAGAAGCCATCAATACACTGATCGGATTGTTGGAAGAGAGCAAGGCCGAAGCCGTGGCCGTCTCCTTCCTATTTTCATTTTTGAACACAGCTCATGAGGACATGGTCTTGAATGCCCTGCGGAATATGAAGAACCCACCGTATATCACCGTGTCTTCCCAAGTACTGCCGGAGTTTCGCGAGTTTGAACGGACCAGCACCGTGGTGGTAAACGCATATGTGGGTCATGTGATGAGCCGGTATCTGGGAGAACTTGAAGGCCCGCTGGGCAAGGGGCTACGCATCATGCAGTCCTCTGGTGGGAGTATCACCGCCCGCCTGGCGTCGGAACAACCGGTACGCACCATCCTAAGCGGACCGGCTGGCGGAGTTGTGGGCGCTTTCCATACAGCAGTACAGGCTGGATATCCGGATATCATCACCGTCGACATGGGCGGCACGTCAACAGACGTCTCTCTCTGTCCGGGCGAGATCAAGGAAACCACGTCAGCCAACGTTGGCGGTTACCCCATTGGCGTCCCAATGATAGACATCCAGACTGTAGGCGCTGGCGGCGGTTCCATCGCACGAGTAGATTCCGGAGGAGCGCTGGTGGTTGGTCCGGAATCCGCGGGTGCTGACCCGGGACCGGCTTGCTACGGAAAAGGCGATCAGCTCACAGTAACCGATGCTAACCTACTGCTGGGAAGGCTACTGCCAGACCGGTTCTTAGGCGGACGCATGAACCTGGATAAGGAACGAGTCGAAGGGCTCATGAGCAGCTTGGCTGGACAGATAGATTCCGACGCCAACCAGACGGCTCTAGGCATCAACAGAGTGGTCAACGCCAACATGGAACGGGCCATACGCTCCATCTCTCTGGAAAGGGGTTATGACCCACGATTATTCACACTGGTGCCCTTCGGCGGTGCGGGTGCCATGCATGCTTGTGAACTAGCTCATGAGCTGGGGATTCCTCGGATCCTGGTGCCGTCCAATCCGGGGATCCTATCGGCCCTCGGCGTTGCCATCGCCGACATCGTCAAAGACTATTCACGTACGGTCATGCTCCGTGGGGCAGATCTGGACCGAGCACGGCTCGATGAAGAATTTAACGGCATGGAAGGCCAGGCCCGAACTGAGATGGCCGGAGAAAACCTCGCCGTGGATAATATGGTAGCGCGGCGTTTCTTGGATGTCCGGTACGTTGGGCAATCCTTTGAACTGACTGTTGATTATCCGTCCGGAAACTCCAGGGCCGACCTGACGAAATTGATCGGCGATAACTTCTACAAGGCCCATCTGCGCAGATTTGGTTATGCCGATCGGGATGAACCGGTACAGGTGGTAAATCTCCGCCTCAAGATGGACCTGGCGATGGAAAAACCGGCCATCGAGCCGCAGGCCCCGGGCGATAGCAGCCCTGTTGCCGCTTTGATCGGCTAGTCCAAAGTAATCTTCCAACAAGGAGCCATGACTTCCCCTCTGTACCAGCGGGAGCAATTGTCCTGCGGCAACCGGATATCCGGTCCGGCGCTGGTGATACAGATGGATGCGACCACCGTGGTCACCCCGAGTTGGGGCGGCGCTGTGGATCCATATGGGAACCTGATCTTAGAACCGGAATAATTTTCCCCGTAATTATTGGAGCAGCAACATGACCCAAGAATCGAAATTAAGAGTTGTATGCTTCTTCGCCCATCCTGACGACGAAGCCTTTGGCTCCGGAGGCACATTGGCGGAGTTGGTGTGCAAAGGGCATCAGGTGACCATCGTTTGCGCTACCAACGGCGATGCCGGTGAGATCAGCGATCCCGCCCTGGCGACTCGCGAAAACCTGTGGGAAGTGCGGCAGGGTGAACTGAGGTCGGCAATGGAAGTAACCGGTGTACCGGATGTGCGCTTCCTTGGCTACAGAGACTCTGGGATGGAAGGCACGGATGATAACAGCAATCCAGCCAGCCTATATCAAGCTGCGCCGACCAAGGTTGAAGGTCAGGTTACGGCCATAATCGACGAATTAAAGCCGGATGTCATTTTCACCCATGACCCCACTGGTGGGTACGGTCACCCCGACCACTTAACGGTTCATCAGCGGGTGACGTCAGTGGTAGATGCCATGGGTAGTGACCGTCCTCATGTTTATTTCGTCTGTTTTCCCAAGAGCAATTTCGTGAAACTATGGCATCAGATGACGGATGCCGGTATTACCCCGCCCTTTGCCAAAGAGAAATTGGACGACATTGGCTCTCCCGACGACTATGTGACGACTGTTAGAGATGTCTCTGCTTACGTGGACATCAAGAAAACCTCCCTCAACTGTCACCAGACACAGTTGGATCCCAACGGGCCGTTCAGCTCTATGGCGCCCGAAGCGTTGTCGGAATGGATGAGCACGGAATACTTTTTCCTGAGCAGGCCATCAGGCAACGCAAACCAGCCAGATATCCTGCAGAGCCTGACCTGAAATTCGCGATTCCTGGATTCTTACCCAATATCTAAGGGGAAATAGATGCCCGTCGATCCAATCAGCCTACAAGTTTTTAAAAGCAAATTTGAATCGGTGGCCGAAGAGATGGGCGTTGCTCTGCAACGTACCGCCTATTCACCAAACATCAAAGAGCGGCGGGATTTTTCCTGTGCTGTCTTTGATCCGGAAGGAAACATGGTCGCGCAAGCAGCCGATATCCCAGTACACCTGGGAGCCATGCCGGCCTCGGTCAAAGCTGCCCTTCAAGTATTTCCAGATGCGCTTAATCCCGGGGATATCGTGATGCTAAACGATCCTTACCAGGGCGGCAGCCACTTGCCTGATATCACCATGGTCGCGCCAATCTATGCGGAACGCTATGGTAAGAAACAATTGGCCGGATTTGTGGCGAACCGGGGTCACCACGCTGACGTCGGTGGAATGACCCCGGGTTCTCTTCCTCTCTCCACAGAGCTGTATCAGGAAGGCACTATAATCCCTCCAATCAAACTGGCCCGAAGAGGCCGGTTGAACCAAGAGATTATTCAGTTGATCTGCCGGAACTCCCGTACACCGGAAGAACGCAAAGGAGACCTGGCCGCACAGACCGCCGCGATCAAGGTTGGCGAACAGCGCATGAGGGATGTGACCGAGCGCTACGGGATGGCCGATACCATGGAGCATATGTCGGCCTTGCTTGATTACTCGGAGCGGGTCACCAGAAGGGCCATCAGCAAGATACCCGACGGTCATTACGAAGTCCTGGATTACATGGATGATGACGGTCTGACTCAGGAGTTGGTGCCCATAAAGGTCGCAATCACCATCTCGGGTGACGAGATGAAAATCGACTTCACCGGTACGTCTCCCCAGCGCCCCGGGTGTATCAACGCACCTGTCGCCGTCACCGTGTCTGCGTGTCTTTATGTGGTCCGCTGCCTGCTCGACGAACAAGCCCCTGCGAACCAGGGATGTCTCCGTCCGTTGAACATCATCACACCGTTGGGCAGTCTGGTTAACCCGGAAGCACAGCGAGGAGTGGCCGCTGGAAACGTGGAAACCTCCCAGCGGATCACCGACGTTCTTCTGGGTGCCATGGCCCAAGCCTTGCCTGGAGTGATACCGGCCGCCAGCCAGGGAACCATGAATAACATGATAATCGGCGGCCATGATCCGGTGCGGGACAGGCCCTTTGTCTACTACGAGACCATAGCCGGCGGCATGGGCGGCAGGCCCGACAAGGACGGAATCTCGGCCATCCACACCCACATGACCAACACCATGAACACGCCGGTCGAAGCCATGGAATTCGCTTTCCCCTTGCGACTCAAACGCTATGCGGTGAGAAGGGGATCCGGCGGAGACGGGAAATTCAAAGGCGGCGACGGTGTTATACGTGAAGTTGAGTTTCTGTCTCCGGCCCGGGTTACGTTAATGTCGGAGCGACGCAAGCTGCCTCCGCCCGGCTACCACGGTGGCCACCACGGTGAGGCGGGAGAGAACGTGTTGCTGCGCGGTGGCTACGAGGAAGTAGCTCTGGCAGGCAAAGAATTGGTTGATGTTGAAGCCGGGGATGTGATCAGCATCCGAACACCGGGAGCCGGCGGTTGGGGCACTCCTGAGGGCGAACAAGCTCTTTAATGGATATTTGCCAGGTTCTATCACTAAAGTTGAAACGGCTTATCTTCGTCGTTTCGATATTTGTGCTTCTTTTAGGGCTTTCCGCATGCTCCCGCGACTCGACACTGCCGCGTGACCTTCTGCTGAACCCCAGAGATTTTTCCGACCAGACAGTCATCCATTCTGCCCAAGAGATTGAAGATTCTCTGCTGGACGGAGCAGCTGTATTAGTAGAATTGGCTGGCCCCGATTTCACCTTGCTGGAGAGTTTGGTGCTTTTTGAATCCGAAGCATTGGCGATGAAGGTGCTTGATGCGATAAAGCAAGACCAACTTGCCCAGGGAGTGATCGCAGAAGCTAAAGAAGGGTTCGACGGTAACTCTGGTCTAATGGCCGATTCTCTTCGCGGTGAAGATGCCTCGACACTGTTTTTTGTCAAGGGCAGGGCCTTGGTTCGGATCACATTGAGCGGAGAAAACCACACTGGAAAAGTCTGGGAAATGGCCCGTATGGCCCGTAAAAAATCCGCGAACTGAAAAAGACAATACGATTACCTGTGGACGAGTCAGGTTCTGTCGAGTAAACTAAGGCCGATTGCAGTGAAACGGCACGGCAGGAAACCAAGTTTCAGACACCTGTATTGCCGCGTAATTGGCAAAAAATATCGCCAGGTTGTGGCCTGACTAAGACAAGTCGAGTCAAAAACGGGAGGAGATTAAAATGGTCAGATTCGTACGTTGCAACGCTCTTTTGTCGCTAGCTATAGATGCCGCTGGAAAAGGCTGCAGATATATAGCAAAAGCCGACACGGACGACGGCGTTGTAAAAGACATGAGCGAACATATGCATTCGGTCCACGGGGTCGATGTTAATGGTCAGAGGGAGACTATCCTACTTTCCACGAAAACCCACGGTAGCTAACCTTTTCAGAGGTCCACACAAAAAATGGAAAAAGCCCAGGCATTGCCTGGGCTTTTTCCATTTGCGGAATTCGAGTTTCGCAGATTATTTAATCCTGGCAGAAGACACTTCCTCAGTTATCTGTTGGGTAGATCGACAGAAAGTTGGCCGCCATTGCCGACCTATTCGTAACGACCTGCTTCACCTCTAACAAAGCTAAAAGCAGAACTTTCCCCCAAATATTCGTATGTCCGATAGAAGCATCACCACGATGTTACTTTTAACAACCAAGGTCGCTTGTTCACGACCAAGGTGGTCAACGCCTGGTTCGATTCTTCCCACAATCGCCGCCAGGAAAGTCTTCTATTTTCTCAACCGACATCAGTGTACCTACGCTACCAATAAGGAAGTAACAGCTTAGGTCCTAACATCCATGGCGAATGACATGCTTCCTTTAGGATCGGACAGCGCAACGTCTGTTTATCTACCGTCGTCGAAGAGTACGAAGATCACAGCGTTGGCAATAAGCATTCCGTCGTTGCCGTCCGCGCTCGGAATCTCTAAACCACCCTTAACCGCGGTGCAGCTTCCTCGACCATTACCGTGGGGAAGTGTGGCAAGGACTGCTGCTGTATCAACTTTGTCTGGCTGGGAAACACCAATGGTGACCTGTACGGTCATGTCGTCAGCGGTCTTGCCTAGCATCCTCTGAAACCCGAGGCTGCTGTGGTGAATGGCGTCGAAGACGGCCCGAGTTGCCGCCTTGGTGAAATCCAGTCCGTGGACATCAACGCCCATTCCCATTTCTGTTACGCAACGTACCATTGCCATAGTCAATCTCCAAAGCCCGGTCGGACGCCTTTGTTCGGTTTCCGCCTTTTGGCCGACTCATTACAACTCAGCCAGGAGTCGGCGTCAAGCGTTACTGGCGTCCAAGGGTTAATTTGAAGATTGTTGGATACCCATGTCAGACGCGTCATACCCGCCAAGGCTCTCAATCCTGCGGTGTAATACGGGTTGGCGGAGCAGGTCCAACAAGATTTGGACTGGAGAGTCGTCCAAGAAGTGATTAGGGATGACCAGGTCGTATCGCTCTTCCTCCAGGGGCAAAAAGTCCAAACCCATGGCCACAGCGGCGGCCTTAACACCGATGCCGACGTCGGCGCTGCGCGAAGCCACAGCGGCGGCAACGGCTAGGTGCCCCCATTCCTCTCTTTCGTAGCCTTCGATTTTTTCAATTGGGACATTGGCCTTAAGCAGGACTCGATCCAACAGGTCTCGGCTTCCAGAGCCCATCTGCCGGTTGACAAGCCTTATGCCGGGCTTGGTCAGATCAGACAGGTTGCTCACCTGCTTTGGGTTTCCGGAAGCAAGTATCAGCCCCTGTTGCCACGAAGCAAATGTGATTAAGGTGCACGGGAATGGGACGAGTCGTTGTACCCAAGAACTGTTGTAAACGCCGGTGATATTGTCAAAAAGGTGGCAACCTGCCACGTGGGCTTCGCCCCTTGTAAGGCCAATCAGAGCCTGACGGCTGCTTTCTTCTCCAGCTACCAGGGAAACTCCTTTGGCCTGCAAGCCTGTTT
>CAYVIG010000127.1:0-7632 GCA_964451445.1 uncultured Dehalococcoidia bacterium | reverse complement strand
GTGCAATACTTGTACGGCATTGGGCGCCCCTCTGGCCATCTATTCGGGTCATAATCCAGAGAGCCGAGTGGGTGGCCAAAGAATTTCCATCCCTATCATACCGGGTCCACTGGAGATATAAATGGACTTTATCGTTCGCGCTGTGCAATGCTTGAACCCAATTCGTTTCGGTGTGATGCCACGCTCGACCAGCGCGGGATGCGAAACCGTCCAAGTACTCACGTTCAAGGTCTTCTTTAGTATCGTAGATCACGACACCATTGCCGGATATCCTTATATGAGGCACATGCATAACTTTAAACATCGCGCGGAAATCTCCCGAATTTAGCGCGGTGATGAAACTTTTGTAGGCATGTATGGCCTGACTCTCACTTTCGATGTGCCGTGTTTCTTCCATACAAACTCCCTGCGAGATCATAGCTTAACTGATTGCCTAGGAAGGAACTACTAGTCATCACAGACCAGGCAATTGCACTACATGGGGGTAATACCACCCTCCGGTTACAAATTGGTGGACGCGGTGCAGAGAACTTTGAGTAGGGTTCATATTAGGTGGTCGTTGGACGCCTAATTTATAGTGGTTTTACGCGTATCGAAGCGGACTAGATGGTGAAATTATAGTCTTCGATGCAATCAGTAATAGAATTTTGGGATGTTGTTATAACCCTCATTCGTGCAATTTAAGCATTTAGGTTTAAAAATAGGAACTAATTAAACAGCTCTTTCGTCTAGTAGGGCTGTTTTATTTTTTACAACACTTCAATCTTGTAAGAACAAATCGCGAATGAGGGTACATACCCGTCCTTAGTTTATCTAGTTCCAACACCGCTCTGAGGATCCGCCTCTAAATCACCCTTGAGTCAGGCAACAGGTCTTGCATGTCTAAACGATTGTTACTATTGGGTTAAATATAAAATTAGTAAAAAAATTCGCTTATTATTGTTACTAATGTACTGAATCATCCATATACTTAATTTGAATGGTTAATGCGTAAGGAGTTTCGGGGATAAAGTCCCGACGTAGGCTTTCCATTAGCTGTATTCGATTTAGTAGAGTAATCAGGGAGGCACTATATGAAACTCATCGTAGTCGGAGCAGGCGAGGGTGGTTCGAATATCGCCGATGAGTTCGTATCAATGGGTGAGTGGGTCTGGGAGAATCGTGGGATACGAATTTTCACGGGATCGGATGATGATCCGATTAGTAAAGGCGTATTTGCAATTAATCTAGGAGCCGGGGATTTGTACGGACTAAAATACATACCCCAAACATCCGATCATACAGTCCTGTTAGGCAACTCAGATGAATTCAGAGGGAGAGGTGCCGGTAAGATAAATGCAAATGGAGCAGAGCAAGCTCGAAAAGACTCAAAAAAAATAATCGCGACTATACGCGAGTACGGAGACGTACCAAGTGCCGATGCGATGTTAGTGATTGCGACAGCTGCTGGCGGAACCGGTTCTGGTTCCATTGGTGTAATCGTTGATGAGTTAAAGCAAACTTTTAATAAGCCGGTATATGCGATGGTTGTCCTGCCATTTGCTTATCAATATGACGACCCAGATACTATGGTCAATACTGGGACGTGTTTGAAACGAGTCCTTGAAAATAGCTTAGCTGATGCTACATTCCTAATTGATAACCAGAAATTTGTTCGCTCCAATGATACGACCTCATCAAATTACGGAGAAATCAATGCGAGGATCGCCCAGTCATTCATGGATATCCTCTGTGTGGGTGAAGAAAATGATCAACGTTTCGTAGGTGAAATCCTTGATGCTAACGACGTGATCACTATGCTTCACGGTCCCACTGCGATAGGAGTCGGTCAGGGTGTCGTACCCACGAAGCAACAAACCGGATTTTTTAGTAAGTTCTACCAAAAGACTGATTCAGTTGACCATTTCTCAGATTCAAAAATTCGTATGGAACGGGCGAAAGATGTTTTAACCCGTACGTTAGCAGACCTATCAATAGATTGTGAGCACCGTGATGAAAGCAGCACTATGTACGACGCTCAGTACGTGCTAGGACTATTCGCAGCTCCAAGCAATGAAACTACTCAAGAAATTGTTGAAATGATGGACTCAAATCTTGCAGAACAAGTACCTGGAGCAGGGCGTCGAAAAGGGACGTATCCGGGTAGAACCTCAGAAACTGTGAGTATTACGGTGATCATGTCTAATCTCGGGAAGGGCGCAGCTATGGAGAAAGTAGAGTTCTTTTATAGGTCTGCAGTCGATGCGATTGCCGCTAAAGAAGATCAACAAGGCGTGAGAAACCAGTTGTGGAATCAAACTAATCGCGTAGCGGCTCAACTGCCCAATCTATAATATGCGTTCAAGTCTGTGATTAAGGCATTTTAAGAACTATATGAGGCTCAACAGAGTAAGCGAGCGCCGTGGTAATGGGATTAATCCCACAATGCTAATTGCGGTAGCAGTGATTGTAGTTATATTGCTTATTGTAGTCGGGTATTTCCTTTTCGGGAATGGCTCTGAGGAATCTATTTCGCAGACTGCGGCCGAACCTGATAATGCTGGAAATGCCGCCCCGAAAAAAGACCCATTTGGCAGTCAGACCGATAATACCCTAGAAGAACCAACCGACGTACCAACTCGGACACCCAACCCATTACCAACGGCTACAGCAGTACCAACTCCGACCGTTATCCCGACACCGACACCGACACCGACACCGACACCGACACCATCACCCACGTTGGTGCCGACTCCGGTTCCTACGATAGACATAGCGAAATCGCCGTTGCCTGAAGTTGTTAACGATAATCCGCCTCACGTATTTGTTGGCACTGTGACGATTGACGGACAAATTGCTCCCGACGGAACAGAAGTTAGTGCATGGATGTTGCAATATTCGGAACCTGTAGGGTCGTCTGTAGTCCCAGCGGTGGCTGGTCAGCCAGGATCCTACCGTTTACTGATCCCTCAATATGGCAAGAACTTCAATGGGACCGTAGTAAGGATCAAAGTAGATGGAAATTTCGTTACTAATGCCGTTTGGCAATCGGGAGAAGGTGAAATTTTGGACTTGGTACCTTAAGCCAAGGTCGCTTTCCCTGCATGTCTAGCAAGAGTTGTGAGTACACATCCATCGTCGTTGTAATGCTGGCGTGACTTAGGCGTTCTGATACCACTTTCGAGATAATACCTTTCTCATAAGAATCGGTGTACGTGCATGTTGTAGACCGTTTCTGGGGAGTTTGGGTAGACCGTCTGTTTTACTATCTTCTTGAACTTTTTATTCATCTAATTAGGGTCTAGATGCTGCCCGCAGACCTGCCTCCGTCCACCATGTAGACGCCGCCGGTGCAGTAACTGCTCTCGTTACTTGATAGAAACAGCATCATCTTGGCCACTTCTTCAGGGTTTCCGTAGCGCTGTAATGGGATGCGTGCCGAATAGGACTGCTTGGTCTTTTCGACCGTCACTTCAGAATCGTCTGCTGCTGCTACTCTCATCTCCTCTAGCGACCGCATCATCCGCGTCTCAATGGGGGCTGGATTGACGGTGTTTACGCGGATGCCCATAGGAGCGCATTCTAGGGCCGCTGTGCGCATCAAGCCTATAACGGCATGCTTGCTGGTAGTGTAGGCCGACATGCCGGCGGTCCCGCCGATTCCAGCGGTCGATGAGGTAATTACAATACTGCCCCCGCCCCGTTCGCGCATCACCGGAATGATGTATTTCAGTCCCAGCCAAACTCCGACAACGTTGACTGCCATGACCTGCTCGAACATAGCCATCGGATAGTCTGCGATGGGCGAAACTATGCCTTCTATACCGGCATTTGCCAATAATATATCGATACCGCCCCAACGTTGGACGGCTTCATTTACGTAGCCTTGGACCTGTTCTGATTTGGTAACGTCGGCTACGACGTAGCTCGCAACGTCTTCGCCCAGGGAGCGCACTACAGACTGCAGCGCCGTCTCTTCGCGGTCGACCAGTACCACCCGTGCGCCTTCAGATGTAAATTGCCTTGCTGCTGCTTGGCCGATTCCCCCAGCGCCTCCCGTAATAACTGCAATCTTATCCGTTAATTGAGCCATACTACACCTCTCATAGTGGATATTAGAGTGCTGTTCTAATACCTAGGAGGAGTCATTATGCCAGAAAAGCAATGGACCTTACGGCAGATCGCAAGTCCATCAATCGGATTAACCGGTGGCGCTTTTCTAGGCTTCGTTAGCGATGATTATAATCGGAGGAGCAACGACACCCGCTTCGGCCATGCCCACCTTCAATTCTTCACGATTGAACAACGCCTGAAACGCTTCGACTGAAACCCAAGTGTTTATAACGGTAACCATATTGGGGTCGTCTGCATGCTGTAAGACTACGGCACTTAGTTCGCCCGCTTCCTTTCTTATCGGTTCGAACTGCTTGAAACTAGCCTTCCAAGTATCAAAATCTTTAACTGGATGGGTGACAATAGTATATGCTGCCATGATTGCTCCAATGATTGTTGAATTAGTTAATCAGCTAGAGTTAGGCGGTTAACCTAAGGGAATTATAGGGGAACTGGCCAGGCACTGGAGGCCTCAGACAAAATTAAAATATTTGTGATTTTGTTAAGTGCGTGGTCTCGGTCCATTCCAAGGAAGAAAACGAGGTCATTTATATCAAATTGAAAAAGCTATTCAACTATGTTCAAGTGAGATGGGGAAACGCGTTGGAATCAAATTGGGCCGTGGCATTAACCTTCGATGGTGATCCACATCCTGAGAGGCACATACCTCCAGGGGTCGATCATAACCAGATTAATAGTGGGCTACGGGCATTCGTATCAGCTCCGGCTACATGTGAAGACCTTTTACTTGTCATGGAGCTTCTCGGCCTAACAAAATACCAACTCGGCCGGTTATTGGAATGCCGCTACGATTTTTACCTTTATCGTTGAGTTTTGGGAGCAGCGGGCCCTAGTCCGTTTTACTTACAGCGGCTGTAAAGTCTGGTACTGCAGAAGCAAGGCAAATCGCTTGCTGGTCTGATCGGGACGATTAATTGGGAGAATAGCTTGATCACTTGGAAAAATGGCGCACGAGCCCGTGTGTATCATTACCTATCGGGCGATCAAAACGGTATTTTCGTTATGATTCCAGCGTCTGCGCAAGGGTCATGTCCTTCAGGATGGTTGTCTTTGAGTAACCGATTGAATTCATCACTTGTCACATGGCAAAGGAGATAAAGACCTGCTTCTTCGAGGAACTTCATTACCTCGTGGTGTATATCTTTACCGCCTGGATTCTTGGCCAAGTCAAAAACGCCTTGTCTCCCATAATAGTTATCTCGAGGCGTGGGTCCATCAGTGTAAGTTGTATCTTTAATTGACCGTCGTGAAAGGTCCTTCACCAGCTCGTCCCATTCAGGCTGAGTTACGGATGCGATGTCGTACATGATGGCATTGCGAATTGGAAACATTACGGCCATCACCCTGTGATAAGCCTTCTCATCACGAGTCATTTCATTCTGAGACGACTCTATAAGATCGTCCCCGTTAGAGGCTGGTTTCCCTGAGGCTACTAGTATTTCGCCCGAGGAGTTAGCGGCCGCTGATGCATTCATAGAAAAGAGGAAATTGCCATCACGATCCAAAACTTCATCGGTACCCTGTTTTAACCTAGTGTCGTGAGGTATTCCGGTAAAAATACAATGACCACTAGGACCGATTACACAGGCATACCTATCTTCACCCCTACCCCCGTTACCGGGACCTTTAGGAGATTGTCTACCTGGGGCTGGCATTTCTTTATTAGAACTTTTATTCCGTGGCCCACCTTGCGTCTGCCTTTCTTCATCATACCCTTTAGGAGGTCTCCCTAAAGCCCGGTTTAACTGTGCCTCGCTAACCCCTAACTTCTGGGCTGCGGATTTGGTGTCTGGTGGCGGTGGACCAAGGGCCTCGCGCAAAATTTCAACGCTGACTCCGAGCTGTCTTGCTGCGGATTCCATCTCACCAGGGTTTTCGTGCTCGACCTCGGTTTCACCCACACTACCATCGGAGCTAGTGTCACACGCCATCAACCCTAGTAAAGCAATAGCTATTAATAATCCCATAATAGATTGTTTCATTGATTGTTTATCCTAAGTAAGCAGGTCCTATTATATATAAAGGATGGATCTTCAACCCCACACAACAACCACCAGCACCGGAATGGCCACTATGACCACTGGCATCCGGTGGCTTCAGAGAAAGCGGTGCCAGCCCAAGCAGTAGGCAATGCCGACTAACACCGCAAAAAAGGCATTTATCCCTACTGCGGATGCCCATCGGCAGGGATAAAGATCGGCAAACGTGCGTTCAAGGTCTCCGAAGAAAGACATCAGTCAGCCCTTGGCTGTTAGCGTCCTTTGAATTTGGGTGCCCGTTTCTCCAAGAAGGCTATACGAGCCTCATCGGCGTCTTCAGAGCCGCTGAGGATGCCTCCGGCGTTGGAGGTGAGGACCATGGTATTCTCGAGGGTGGTGTCCATCGCCGTGCGCATGATCCGCTTGCTGATCCAATGCACCATGGGCGGAACTCGCATGATACGGTCGCACAGGTCTCGGGTGGTCTGCTCCAGTTCGCTGGAATCCACCAGATAATTCAGCAATCCCCACTGGTAGGCCCGCTCGGCGTCCAACCGTCCGGTGTAGGCAAACTCAAGGGCTCGGCCAAGTCCGGCCATCTTGGGCAGGTAATAGCTGCCGCCGTTCTCGAATATCTGGCCCAGTTGGTGGTAGCCGACGAACTGGGTGGCCTCGCAGCCAACTCGAATATCACAGTGGAGGGCCATGTCCATGCCGGAGCCAACAGCGGCGCCATTGATCATAGCGATGGTGGGTTTCCGAATCAGCGAGATGTCCCGGTGAAGTTGGGTGAAACCGTGGAAGAAGTGCTGTCTGACGAAGTCCGGGCTTTCAGTGTGGTCCCGGTTGCCAACAAAGTTCTCGCCCAAAACATCAGCGTCGTTGTCTCGCTTCATATCGGCCCCGGAGCAAAAACCCTGACCCTCCCCGGTTAGGACTATGACGCTGACATTCGGGTCATCGTCAGCCGCTCGCATGTATTCGCCGACCTTGGCTACGGTACTCCGTTCTTGGGAGTTGCCCATCAAGGCGTTACGACGCTCCGGCCGGTTGAAGGTAATCCAGGCAATTCCTGAGTCTTCAACTTCGTACTTTAGATAATCAACACGTTCAGGTCCCATAATCTTCTCCTTTATACGGCGCAATCAGCGCAGGGGATTTATGGGACATATTCTGGCAAGGATTGGCCCTGGCGTCTACTGCGGGAGGATCTGTTTCCTACGGTTGGAAACCCAGCAGGTGCATACCAGAGTCTATCTTGATCATCTCTCCGGTGGTGTATGCGGCGTCTTCCAGCAACCAGACCACGGTCCTGGCTACTGAGTCTGGTGTGGCCACTTCTCTCAGGGGCACCTGGGCATTGAACTTCTCAAAGAGAGTCTTGGTTGCCTCCGCACCGATGCCGTCGGCCCACCAACGGGAAGGGAAGGCGCTGGGCATGATGGCGTTGACCTTGACCTCGGGAGCCAGTGAACGGGCCAAAGACAGGGTCTTGGTGTTCAGTGCGCCCTTGGATGCGGCATAGGCAATCGAGCTGCGT
>CAYVIG010000126.1:0-7637 GCA_964451445.1 uncultured Dehalococcoidia bacterium | reverse complement strand
CAGCGTACTTATTCACCTCTTCCCGTTGGTAGTGGTGCCCCAGGATTGTGACGGTCTTGCCGAGTTTTTCCCGAGCCTGTCCGTTGCGCTGGTCAAGTTCTTCAGCGGTGTAATGCAGATACTCGTCTGGAATCTGCTGCCACCGGACGTTGACGGCCATTTCTTCTGCTAGCGGCTTGGAAGGGAGGTTGTCTTCGGTCTTGCAAAATGCAGAGTGCTCAAGCTCAGTGATGGGCACTGTGGACCGGCGGCTAGTTAAAGCCATTAATCTTCGCCTCGATTAGCACCCGGTGAAACCGGGTTCAGCAATTTCGCTTCCACAGCCAAGGTACCCTGTAGTGACCACGGGCTGGAGCGCTCAATCTTCACTTGGACCAGATTTCCTAGATGATACGCCTCATCTTCAAAGAAAACCAGTTTATGTGAGCGCGTCCGCCCTTGCCATTTTCCTCTTTGGCGGCCTTCCACCAGAATTTCCACGTATTGGCCCACCAACCCGGCGTTTATCTCAGTTTGAATCTGCTCCTGCTGTAGGTCAACCCGTTGGCGGCGTTTCGTCTTCTCAGCCTCAGGGACAGCATAATCCATGGTCCGAGAGGCGATGGTGCCTGGCCTGGTTGAATACGCAGCGCAGTGGACTTTATCCAATTTGAGTTCCGCAAGCAAATCCAGGGTTTGTTGGAATTGCTCCTCGGTCTCACCGGGGAACCCCACGATGATGTCTGTGTTCAATGCGACGTCAGGTATGGTCTCCCTGATCCGTCCGACCAGGTCGATATAGTCTTGACGGGTGTATTGACGCCGCATCACATCCAAGATCCCATCATCGCCAGCCTGGACGGGCAAGTTGATATGCTCACATACCTTGGGCACGTAAGCCACGGCTTGGATGATTTCCTGGGTCATGAACTTGGGGTGGGAGGTCAGGAAACGGATGCGTTCGATGCCATCGATCATATCCAGCCTGGTGAACAGGTCTGCCAGGTCGGGTTTGTCCGGCAAGTCGTGCCCGTAGGCATCGACAGTCTGCCCGAGCAGTGTCACCTCTTTTACGCCCTTGGCCGCCAGCGTTTCCACTTCCATGGCCAATTCTTCCACGGGGCGGCTCACCTGGCGGCCGCGGCGGTAGGGGATGATACAGAAGGTGCACATCAGGTCGCATCCGTGGATGACGGGCACGTGGCAGGTTATGCCCGGGCGAACCGGAGTGAGGGGGCCAACGCATCCTTCCCAGTCGACGCCGGTGCGTTCACCAACCATCTCGAGCAACGGCTCAAATTGTTGGGGGCGCATAAACACATCGACATAAGGGAAGCGTTTCGCCAGTTCGTCGGACTTGGGGCCAACCATACAGCCCATAAGGGCAACGATCCGTTCTGGTTGGTCTTTCTTCAGGGGGGCCATCCACGCCAGGTTACTGACAACCTTGTCTTCTGCGCCCTGGCGGACGACACAGGAGTTGAGGACGATGACATCCGCATCAGCGGCCTTTTCCACCGGCTGAATCCCCATCTGCTCCAACGCAGAGCCCAAGCGTTCGGAGTCAGCGGTGTTCATCTGGCAGCCAATGGTCCAGAGGTAATAACTATTCATGCAAAAAGGGGTGTAGGCCTGAGTGACTGTTTCTCAGCTATTCTATACGTAATTCGTCAACATTGCGGTGACAATTTAGCGATTCATTCTAAGGATGATGGCGGAAAGAGAGGGATTCGAACCCTCGGAACCTTTACAGGCTCACGCGATTAGCAGTCGCGCACATTCGTCCACTCTGTCATCTTTCCACACACTATTGGATGTTACCAAATGGGCCCACGGCCATCAATACCCAACCGAGGACCCAACACAGGCGTGAATCGAGGGACAGAGATTGGGGTTGACTGTAGTAGGGTTTCCATTTGTAGGTTGATCGTGTCTCTTATACAACACCACATAGAAAACATTGGTGCGTTTCAGTCAAAAGTATGGGAATATGATACGATTTCGATGTTGACACCCTAAATTACCGGCAATATGATTGGTCGGACACCTAACGGTAAGACAAAACGGATTGAACCTCGATTGCAAATCGTCGGGGACACCGCCAACCGGCTCAGCCGAACCAACAGTGCTTTAATCAAACCGCGCCTCAATCAATGGAGAATGACACCCATGGATGAACTGGATCGAAAGATAATCGCTCTACTGCAACTAGACGGTAGGGCCTCCAACGCTAAGATCGCCCGCGAAGTTGGCGTCAGTGAAGGCACAGTTCGGCGTCGTTTGCGCCGTCTGGTCATGGATGACGTGGTCAAGATCATTGCAGTGCCCAACCTGGAAAAGCTGGGCTACGCCACGACCGCACTGATCGGTCTGCAGACCGGCCCCGGTAAATCAGACTCGGTTGCGGAAGCCATAGCCAGCCTAAGTGAAGCCCATTACGTGGCAATCACCACCGGCGCTTATGACGTCTTCATCTGGGCCGGACTGGAGTCTGCTGAGGGCCTTGGAGCGTTCCTTCGCACCAAGGTCGGCGTCATAGACGGAGTCCAACGCACCGAGACTTTCGTAAACCTTTCGATTAAAAAGCGCACCTACGGGTTAGTACTCTAGCCTCCGCATAACGAGCTTAGGATCAGCCACTAATCACCAAAAAGCGCACCTACGGGTTAGTCCTTTAAGTCCTGTAGAACAACCCTCAGGGTTAACCGCTCAATCCGTCGCTAGAACCACCGCCTGACCGGTGGTGGTTTTTTCGTTCCGTCTCCTTGCAAACATGCGGCGCTATGCTATAATTTCCTTGCAATTTCCGCCAGCCGTAGCCAGGCTCACCTTGCCAAAGCGGGCTGGTATCTAATATTGAATCCGAAGGAGCCTCCCACTATGACCTACATTATTGCCGAACCTTGCGTTGGATTAAAGGATTCGGCTTGTGTTGATGTCTGCCCCGTAGATTGCATCTATACCCGGGACCAGGACGACATGTACTACATCAGCCCGGACGAGTGCATCGACTGCGCCGCCTGCGAGCCGGTTTGCCCAGTCACGGCTATCTTCGCCGAGGATGCAGTCCCCCCACAGTGGGCCGAGTACATCGAAAAGAACTACGAATACTTCAAGAACGTCGACCCGTCTGAACTAAAGCGCAAGTAAACGACTTCAGTTTTCGTACCTGTATCCCACATAATTGGGCAGTCCCAGATATGTTGGTGTACCTCAGATAGGTCATGATAAAACCTTTAAAGGGTGTCCCTTTAAAGGTTTTATATCGTTAAACGAGCCAGTCTCCCGGTGGATCATTATCAGATGAGTCTGAGATTCGATAATGGAACCAGCCCGGAACCCTGATTTGGCGAAACTTTAGACCGAGGCCACTACGCAGCTTTTTAATGGCCCGACAGAGAGATAGGAGCCCTACATGAACGTCGACTCGACACCTCAGTTCGTAGAAGAAGCCTATAAGAAAATGGAGCGCAACCTTGAGGTTGTCCGCGCCCGCTTCAACCGGCCTTTGACCCTTGCCGAAAAACTGCTCCTGGGCCATCTGGACGACGCCCAAGGCGCTGACCTAGACCCCGGCGAAAGCTACATTATGCTGAACCCGGACCGAGTTGCCCACCAAGACGTGACCGGTCAGATGGCCATCCTGCAATTCATGCAGTCCGGTCGAAACGAAGTGGCAGTGCCGACAACCGTCCACTGCGACCATCTTGTCCAGGCTCGAGTCGGCGCTTCTTCCGACCTGCAAGACGCCCTCAATGAGAGTAGCGAGGTCTACCAATTCCTGGAGTCCTCTTGCCGCAAGTACGGCATGGGCTTCTGGAAGCCCGGCTCCGGTATCATCCACCAGGTAAACCTGGAAAACTACGCCTTCCCTGGCTGCCTTGTGATTGGCACCGACTCCCATACCCCAAACGCCGGAGGCCTGGGTTCACTGGCCATTGGTGTGGGTGGAGCCGACGCCGCCGACGTGATGGCCGGTCTACCCTGGGAGGTGAAGTACCCCACTCTGATTGGCGTTAAGCTCACCGGTGAACTCAGCGGATGGACCGCTCCCAAAGACGTGATCATCTACCTAGCTGGTGTCCTGACCGTTGCCGGCGGCACCAACGCCATAATCGAATACTTTGGCCCTGGTGTGAACTCCATCAGTTGCACCGGCAAGGCCACCATCACCAACATGGGCGCCGAACTTGGTGCCACTGGTGACGTTTTCCCATTCGACGAAAGAATGGCCACCTACCTGAAGTCCACTCGCCGTCCGGAACTGGCTGAACTCGCCGAGAAGTACAAGCACCTTCTCACCGCAGATCCTGAGGTAGAGAAGGACCCGGCCCAGTATTACGACCGCATAGTGGAGATCGATCTCTCGACGCTGGAGCCCCACATCACCGGGCCTCATTCCCCCGACCGAGCGCGGCCCATCTCCGCCAAGGCCAAAGAAGCCAAGGAAGAAGGCTTCCCGGATACAGTCTCCGCCGCCCTAGTCGGCAGTTGTACCAACTCGTCTTACGAAGATATGAGTCGCTGTGCCGATATCGCCCAACAAGCATCCGCCCACGGTTTAAATGCTGCGGCCAAGTTCATGATCACTCCCGGATCAGAGCAGGTACGCGCTACCATCGCCCGTGACGGACAGCAAACTGCCCTGGAAGCCATTGGCGGCACGGTCCTAGCCAACGCCTGCGGACCTTGCATCGGCCAGTGGAGGCGCGACGAGATGCCCGAGGGCGAGCCCAACTCCATCGTCACGTCTTACAACCGAAACTTCCCCAAGCGGAATGACGCCAACTCAGGCACCATGAACTTCATCTCCAGCCCCGAGCTGGCGGTGGCCATGGCCCTGGGCGGCAGCCTTAGTTTCAACCCGATGACCGACACTCTCACGGGATCCGACGGCAAAGAATTCATGCTCGAGGCCCCGAAGCCTGCTCCTGAGGTACCACCGACCGGATTCGACTCCGGCGAAGAGAGCTACGTTGCACCGCCAGCCGACGGCAGCGGCGTCAGCGTAAACGTCAGCGACTCCAGCACCCGTCTGCAGATCCTGAACCCGTGGCCCGCCTGGGACGGCAAGGACTTCCTGGACATGCCGGTCCTGGTCAAGGCTGCAGGAAAGTGCACCACCGACCACATCTCCCCTGCCGGTGCCTGGCTGCGGTTCCGGGGGCACCTGGATAACCTGAGCGACAACATGTTCCTTGGGGCGGTCAACTCGTTCACTGACGAGCCTGGAACTGGCAAGAACCAGCTCTCCGGTGAGCAGGTTCAGCCCATCCCCGAGATTGCCCGGGAATACAAGGCCCAGGGCATGCAGTGGATCGCGATCGGCGACAACAACTACGGAGAGGGCAGCAGTCGCGAGCACGCCGCGATGTCCCCCCGGATGTTGGGCGCTGCCGCAGTCATCACTCGTAGCTTTGCCAGGATTCATGAGGCCAACCTCAAAAAGCAGGGCGTGTTGCCTCTCACATTTGAAGACCCGGGCGACTACGACCGCATCCGAGCCGATGACCGCCTGAGCATCATTGGCCTGACCAGTCTCACACCCGGCGTGCCACTGGTCTGCGTGGTCACCCACGAGGACGGCGAGGAAGAGCGTATCAACTTGCGCCACACCATGAACCTCGGTCAAATCGACTGGTTCAAAGCCGGTCCCGCCACCAACCACAGGAATAACTGGCCCCAGGGTAAAACAACCCCTCAACCGGACCACCCCCCCCACAAAAACAACCGGGGGGCCTGCCCGTCGGGAAGGACCCCCTTTTCTGATGCTTGGTTGGTTAAAGTAGCTTTTTAGCCCAGGTCGTCGAGGCACCCTTCAACGGTCTTGTTGATGCAGGAGAAGATGGGCGTATCGAGCAGAGTATAGGGCCTGGCCTTGGATTCCCTGAGGTCCATCACCAGATCCAGGAAATGGGACGGATCATCGGTCTCAAACCCCAGCACAAACTCCTGGTCATCCAGACCAAAGGAATAGGCGGTGCTGATCTTCACATCGGGATATTTGTGCCCGATAACGAAGTGCTCGTTCATCAGCTCCTGACGTTCTTCTTTGGGCAGTTGGTACCATTCGTGGGTCTTTACGAATGGATAGATGAACAGGTACTTACGACCAACGATTCGCATGGTCGACGTGTCCGTCCCCTCCTGGCCCTCGTGCTTATGGTCGTCGATGTAAGGCGACCGCCGCGTCATGGCTAGGTACGAATGGGGCATGGTCAGGTAAGGGGCCAGATCAGTGTGATTGACCCGCGCCATCAACTCATTGATGACCTCAACCTCCTCGCTAACCTTCCAGAGCATGAAATCGGCGTCGCCGCGGGTACCGACCAGGCTGTAGCTGGACATTGAGACCCGGTCTGAGAACTCGTTCAGAACTTCGGCAAACTGCGCTTTGCTATTCTGTCTCTCTTCCACTGGGAGGCGACGCCACTCGGGGTCGACCTTAAAAAATGAGTACTTTACGAAATCTCGCCTGACTTGTTCTGTCATTTAACCCTGCTTCGCGGTATCCGTGGTGAACCCGCAGACTAAAGATGGATGCGGGAGGTATCGAGAGCAATCATAGCAACGCCCACTGGGCTGTGGCAATGCAACGCTCAGATAGTACTGACACTCGCCGTGGTCTTTTGGTCAACCAGTTGGCGGCGACCAATGCTTTCTTCAAGTCCCCGGTTCTTCAGCAAATTCTGTGCGCTTCGGGGTCTTGAGATTGACGTCCAGAATCAACACAAACACGTCTATTTGAATATTAGTTAGACCAACCGAAATAATCGTTCTAGACAACAGGAATAGCCATGGGTAACAACAGAAGACAGATACTTGACATGCTGGCGGAAGGCAAGATTCAGGTGGATGGAGCAGAGCGATTATTGAGCCTGGTTTCTGCAAACGACGAGCCCATTGAATCCGGGATGCCAGGAGGCACGGGCCGGTCCTCTGAGAAGTATCTAAAGGAGAGCGTGGAGTCGGGTGAAAACGCCGATTCTGACAGCCCAGAACGGGTTAACATCCACCTGTCCATCGCCCTGATTCGCGCCGGCGTAAAACTGGCCGCTCTCATACCCAGCTCTTCCGCTGATTCAGTGAACTATGAATTGGGGAAGAATGGGATCAATTCCGACATCGGAAACCCAAAATCCCCGGACTTGGAAACCCTGGTCGAGTCCCTTCAAGACCTGGAGGTAGACGTTAAGGACGACCGCCACAAGGTCCGTGCCTTCGTAGAGTAGCCTAAGGTCGTTGCTTTCCCGACCGGCGATGCTACAATCTCCCAGTGCCCGTAAAGGGCCGACATCTTTGATTCGATGGCAAGCCATTAGCTGATTTGAGGTTGTAACCATGGTAACTTTAGGCTCGGGTTCCTACACTTACGAAGTTGAAGAGGGTTGGGGCAATCTCCCCGACGGTTGGTCTTTCAAAGAGTGCGCCGCAGTTGGCGTTGACGACCAGGATAACGTTTACGTATTCAACCGGGGCGAGCACCCCATGATCGTGTTCGATAAAGACGGAAACTTCCTCCGCTCCTGGGGCGAGGGTGTCTATCCTAGAGCTCACGGCGTGACCATGGGCCCGGACGACAGCATCTATCTCACCGATGACGGCGACCACACCGTGCGCAAGTGCAACATGGACGGCTCGGTGATCTTCACTCTGGG
>CAYVIG010000125.1:0-7703 GCA_964451445.1 uncultured Dehalococcoidia bacterium | reverse complement strand
AATCCCGGCCCGCTTGGCTGCGGGTCAGAAAGATCATGATCGGGCGGTGGAGTGAGAATAGATCTTAGAAGAGGGGGACGATTGAACCCTTCTTGCGGTACTGCTTGTCTTCCGACGTTCCGGTGGCGGCGAAGTCGCAGACGATACGGTAGATGCGTTGCATCTCCTGGTCCACCGACCGTTTGAAGAAGTAAGGAGGGACCCAGACCCCACCAAAGGCAGCAACCACTTCCGGATAGTCGTCGATCACGAAGTCTGGCTCGAAGGGCACGCCCAACTCCTCCAGACGTTCGTGGAAGTGATGAGTCGGCTTCTCGTAGACGCCGCTCACGTATTGGTTCAATTCGAATTTGTTGACAACTTCCCAACGCTCACCCATCCCGGACCAAATATAGATCTTGTGGTTTTCGTCTAGTAATGCCTGGAAGGTTTCCTTAGTATCGGGCCTTAGGCTATTGTCCAACCCAAGGATGGTGTAATCCACATCGAAAAAGATATTCATCGGCTACTAACGAGCCCTCTTAGTCTTCTTTGCTTGTATCATCGTTATCACGGGCCCCGATTATAGTCCAGACATCCCGTAGATTCATTGTTTCAGATATGCCGTGTATGTCAAATTTTTTACCGATAATCTATTTGGCCTCAGCGATCGCCGCTTCCACTGCAGCGACGCCGCCGCCGACCATCAACTTATCGCCAACCTTGAGCAAAGGTCGGCGCACCAACTTTGGTTCTTCAAGCATCAGCTTGACCATCTCATCGTCGGATAGGTCTCTTTCAGTTAAACCCATCTTCTTCAGGCTAGGGCTGCGTCGGGCGAAGATATTCTCGGTGCCGACCATGGCCGCCAGATCCTTGATCTCTTCTTCACTAAAGGTCTCTTTGAAGAAATCCCGATCGGTGACCTCCAGTCCGTTCTGCAAGAGTAACTCCCTTGCTTTGCGGCAGGTTGATCAACGGGGCCACCAATAGAATTCAACGGTCTGGCTCAATCGGGCCTCCAATATGGGTGTGCATTATTGGAATATAAGGGCTGATTCAAAGATTACCGAGTCATCTTATACCCGGATTGGTCTTATGAAAAGTGCTTTCTTAGCCGCCTTCCGACGCCTCTTTTTGCAGTTCATACAACTTATTTATCGCCTGGAGCGGCGTGAGGTTCGGGATATCCAATTCATTGAGTAGGACCTGCAGTTTACCCCCGTCATTGAACAAGGCTATCTGTTGGGCCGGTTCACCCATCAGTCGCCCAGGCGAGCGTTTATTGGAGCTACCCCGGTCCTCGCTCTCGGCTTCTAGGGCGGCAAGCACCTCCCAAGCACGACTGATCACACCCTGGGGCAGCCCCGCCAACTGGGCCACGTGAACGCCGTAGCTCTTATCGGCGCCGCCCGGAACTATCTTGTGCAGGAACACGACTCTGTTCCCCTCTTCGGTAACCGCCACACTGCAGTTCCGTACGCCAGGCAAGTTGGCCGAAAGCTGGGTTAACTCCTGGTAGTGGGTGGCGAACAGCGTTTTGCAGCCGAGTCGAGGGTCGTTGTGGATATGCTCGATCACAGAACGGGCGATGGCCAGCCCGTCGTAAGTGCTGGTGCCCCGTCCAATCTCATCTAGGATCACCAGAGAGCGGGGTGTGGCCTGGTTCAATATGGCTGCGGTCTCAACCATCTCCACCATGAACGTGGATTGGCCGGTGGCCAGGTCGTCTTGCAGCCCAACCCTGGTGAATATCCGGTCAACCAGGCCTATCTTAGCCTCAGACGCAGGCACGAAACAGCCAACCTGAGCCATCAATGTGATGATCGCCACCTGTCTGATGTAGGTGGATTTGCCGGCCATGTTGGGTCCGGTCAGCACCATCACCCTTGTTTCGTCATTGGAGAGGTCAACATCATTGGGCACGTAAGCGCCGATGTCCAAAACCCGCTCCACCACCGGATGACGGCCGTTCACCACATGGATGGCGTTTCCCTGGTCCAGTTTGGGTCTGATGTAGCCGTTCTCCACCGCAGTGTCGGCCAGGCTGGAGAAAACATCCAACCTGGCGATTCCAGATGCAATCCGACCAATCGCACCCGCGGATTCGGCCAGCTGAGCACAGACCTGGTGATAGACGGCCCTCTCGACCTCTTCCAGGCGTTCCCTGGCGTTCAACACCAGAGACTCGTACTCTTTCAACTCTGGCACTATATAGCGCTCGGCATTGGTCAGCGTCTGACGTCGTATGTAGTCCTCGGGCACCTTGTCGATGTTGACTTTGCTGACCTCGATGTAATAGCCAAAGACCTGGTTGTAACCAACTTTCAGCCCTTTGATGTCCGTCCGGTCCCGCTCACGTTGTTCCAGTCCGGCGATGAACTGACGGGCGTTGGTGGAGGCATTCTTAAGGTCTTCCATCTCCGGGGTGAACCCGGGTTTGATCACATTGCCATCCCCAACCGCTCCCACCGGGTCAGGGGAGATGGACTCCTCGATCAATGAGCACACTTCAGGCATTGGCAGCAGCTGGGTTTGCAGCCAGTCCAGATTCGGGGAGTCCAGCAGTTCCCTGAGACTGGGCACCGACAACAGCCCATCTTTCAGAGCGATGAGCTCCCGGGGATTGACCGTTCCTGAGACTATTCTCCCCACGATACGTTCCAGGTCAAACACCTTGTTCAGAGCCGAGATGGCACTAGCCCGTTTAAGTCCGTCCAGATAGAAATGATCGACGGCATCCAGGCGCTGCTCCAATTCCGCCAGGTTTAGCAGAGGTTGGCCCAGCCACTGGCGCAGCAACCGGCCGCCCATAGGTGTCTTAGTACGGTCGAGGGCCGTCAGCAGCGACAGTTCTTTGCTGTCGTTACGGCCTGCCGAGAAGAGTTCCAGATTCCGGCGAGTCTGCGAATCCAAAGCCATGTAGCTGCCGGTGGCGTAGATGGACAAGTTGCCCAATTGCAGTTTGGCCGCTTTTTGGGTTCTGGCCAGGTAATCGACGATGGCCCCGCTAGCGGATATTGCAAGGTCCATCCCCTCACAGCCAAATGACTCCAGGGTAAGGATGCCGAAATGAGACAACAGCGCCTGACGCGCCTCTTCCGGATGGAACGACCTTGACTCCAGAGGCGTGATTTCGTAATTCAGTCCGGCCCCATTACTCCCGAACTCCGCCCAAGAAGGGAGGTCATCCCGGTTGGAGATCAGGACTTCCGCAGCTTCGATGCGTTCGAGTTCAAGAGGCAATTCGTTGATGGATAGTTCGGTGGCCGAAAACTCACCGGTGGAGATATCCACATAGGCCAGGCCTACTCGTTCTCCTGATTCTGCGACTGCGGCCAAGTAGTTATTGGTCTTCTGATCAAGGAGTGCTGTTTCCAGAACGGTACCGGGGGTGACGATACGGACGACATCCCGGTCAACTAGACCTTTGGAGGTGGCAGGATCGGAGGTCTGTTCACATATCGCGACCTTGTGGCCCTTTTTGATCAGGCGGGCAAGGTAGGAGTCCAAGGAGTGGGCCGGGACGCCGGCCAGGGGCACTTTCAGGCCCTTGCCCATGCTGCGGGAGGTGAGGGTGATCTCAAGTTCTTTGGCGAATAGCTCGGCGTCATCGTCAAAGGTCTCATAGAAGTCACCCATCCGGAACATCAGTATCGCGTCCGGATGAGCGCCTTTGATCTTGAGATATTGACTGCGAATCGGTGTCACTACCCAACCCTTCCCGACAGATTACAACGGGTCGCCTACACCGGCCATTCTACTACCAATTTCGTTTCTTGGGAGCCCTATTTGGGTAGCGAATATTATTCGTCAACCCAAGAAGTGGAAATCCAGTTGATTTCCTAGTGACTTTTTACGGAGCCCAGAACCGCTCTTCAATGAAGTCCCAACCCTGTCCCGGCAACTTCTCTTTCATATCTTCAATCATCCCTGGGTGACCGCAGGCATAGACCTTGGTATCGTCCTTGGGGAGGTTGAACTTGGCCAGGTACTCCTCAGCAATGTTGTTCACCCGTCCAGTGACACCTTTCCACTTGGCATTTTCAGCCTCTTTAGGGCGGCTGATAGTAGGCACAAACTTCACAACGTCAGGATATTTCTCCGCCAATCCATCGAGCTCTTCATTATAGGTCATCTCATTCACGTAACTGGCACCGTACATGATGTAGAAGACCTGTTTTTCTTGCTCGACTCCATTCCCCAGGTCATGGAGATATTGGCGAGCCATGCTGATAGAAGGGGCAACGCCGGTCACTGTAGAAATCATAAAGTGGTGGTGGGCTTTCTTGTCCTGAACGAAGATGCCCTTGGCCCGAGGCCGGACCGACATGCTTTCTCCGATCTTGAGGGAGAACATCTTGGGAGTTAGTTCGCCGTCTGGCACCAGTTCCACAAAGATTTCCAGGTACTTCTCGTAAGGCGCTGAAACGATCGAATAAGCTCGTTCAATCTTGCCAAGTCCCAGGGTGCAATACTGGCCGGGTTTGAAGTCGAATTTCTCCGAAACCTCCAGCTTGATGACCATCAGGTCTTCGCAATCCTGTCGACGCTCCACCAATGTAGCTGTAGGAAACGCCGGATTGGGCGTTAAGTCTGGAGCGCCGGAGTCACGAGATGCCTCTACCATTGGTACTCCTCGGTGACTTTAGTCCTTCATCACTACTTATCGAAATTTGACTTATCCGTCAATTTTCAGAGATTTATCGAAATCAACTAATCGACCTTATTGACCCTGGCCCTACGGATATCTAGCCCCGGGACCTTGGTTGCCGGTTCCATTTCCTCGGAACTCTGTAGGTCCACCGCCAACTGACCAAATAGGGAGGTGGAAGCCACCACACCCACCGGCACTGCTTCATTGACGTGGACCAGGCCGGAAAGTCTTCCGATAGGCATCTCAACAACCACCTTGCCTCCGTCTTCTATGGCCATTGCGGAGGCGTCGGCGGGGTTCAGTTCCACCAATTCGTCCCGTTGAATTGTATTCGCTCGGCCCTTTACGATGTTGATGTCCCGTTCCTGCTGGAGAAGGACACGCCCTGGGACGAACCAGAGCGGGAAGTCAGTGTCCTCACCATTTTCAGCCGAAACGAAGGCTGGGGTGATGGGTTCCGCCCTCTGGAGTTTGAATCCATCTTCAAACAGTATCGGCGTGCCGTTCCCGTCCTTGTCCACAGGCCACTGTAGTCCCCGGTCTTCCCGGCTGGCGTACAGCATCTGGGTAGGCTGAGGGCTCTTTAAGTCGGTCTTGAAGACCAGGCCGCCCTGGTTGGCCAGGCTTCGGTAGGAGACGTTGGCATAAACCGGGGCCACACGGGCTATCTCATCCATTGTCTCGGAGGGTGAACTTAGCAAAAATCCTGGGGCTCCCATCTTGTGGGCTACGTCGCAGATAACCTGCCTCTCGGGTCTGGCACCGCCCTCAGGGAGTTCACGACCTGGTATCAGGCGTTGTATCCGACGTTCCAGGTTGGTAAAAGTGCCGTTCTTCTCGGCGAAAGTCGCCCGAGGCAGAACGACATCTGCGCGCTGGGCAGTGGCGCTCAAAAAGGAGTCGCAGACCACCAGGAATTCCAGTTTATCCAGAGCAGCTAACCCATCACCAAGTTTTCCGTTGCTGAAATTGGGACTGTCGCCAATCAAGAACATCGACCTGACCACTCCTTCACCTGCCGCTTCTACAATCTTGGCCAGGCCCAGACCGGGCGTCTCGGGGATTGACGTGTCCCACATGACCTCAAGGGCCTCGCGGTCCTCGGCGTTGGAGACTCTGCGGTATCCGGGCAAGAGGTCTGGGACGCAACCCACGTCCCAGGCTCCCTGTTCATTAGCTCCAGGGCGCATCGGGTAGATTCCCGCGCCTGGTTTACCGATATTCCCAGTGACCAATGCCAAGTTCACCAAAGACAGGACACAGTCTCTGGACTGGGGCTGTTGGATGTTGTCCAGAGCATAGACCAGCGCGCTGGCGTCCGCTTCACCGTAGAGTCTCGCGGCCAACGTGATGTCGGCGGTGCTCACCTGGGTAATCTTGGATATCTCAGCCAGGTCCAGGGCGCTGAGGGCGTATATCAGAGTGGCCGGACTCTCACAGTTCTCGGCCAGCCAATCATCCTGCTGGAATCCCTGCTCAACGACTGATTTCAACAGTCCGCCCAAAAGTAGTTGTTCGGTACCTGGGGCCGGTCTCAGCCATACGTGGGCATAACGGGTGAGCTCCACTTCCCGGGAATCGATGACCACAAGTTTGGTGTTCTTTCGTGCCGCCCGCTTGATGGGGACACCCACCACGTTGTGTTCTTCCGTGACATTGCTGTTAAAAACCAGGATGCATCCAGACTGCTCCAGATCCCAGATAGGGTTCGTCGCACCGGTGTAACCCAAAGATTGTTCCAGGGCCGGAGTGAGGTCTGGTTGGATGTTCGACGTCTGGTCCACGTTATTGGACTTCATGGCAGTCCGCGCAAATTTCTGGGCCAGATAGTATTCTTCGTTGGTGCTATTGGGCGAAGTTAGGAATGCGAAGGACTCACCCGTATAATCGGCAAGTCTGGCCGCTACAACGTCCAATGCTTCAACCCAGGTGGCCTCGACTAGTTGACCGTCCTTCCGCACTAACGGGGTTTGCAGCCGACTCTTGTCGTTGACGAATTGCAGGCCGAATTTGCCTTTGAAGCAGGCTTGGCCATGGTTGGCTGGAGAGTTCAGCTCAGGCACGGCCCGAATCAACACGCCATCGCCGTCGTATTCCACGTTCATCTGGCAGCCCACCGGACAGAGCGGACAGATGCTCCGTTCCACTTTGCGGGGCTTATCCCACTTGTGATCGCGCTCGACCAATGCGCCGACGGGGCAGACATCGATACAGGCGCCGCAGAATTCACAACCTGATTCCAATAGAGAGGTGCCGAAGGACGTACCGACCAGGGCTCGCCCGCTCCGCTCCACCAGTCCAATGGCGTCGTCGCCGCGGAGTTCTTCACAGGCACGAACACAACGGGCACAGACAATGCACAGGTTATAATCGCGGTCGTAAAAAGGATCAGCCACTTCCAGTGGAATCTGACGGTACTTGTAGTCCAGCGGCGATTCCAGGTTCATACCCAGGTATCGTACGGTGTCCTTGAGCTCGCAGCGTTCGTTCTTGGGGCAGGTGACACAGCGGTCATTTACCGACACGTGGCGCAGGCAGACGTTGGTGGGGCCGCAGATGTCGATGCGGTGGCAGGTGAGACACCCGTTGGGGTGTTCGGCAATGAGCATCTCCATGACCGACTTCCGTAGATCATTCACCTCGCCGGATTCGGTCTGGACCTTCATGCCGTCAGAAACAGGCAAGGTGCAGGCGGCGGGGAAGCCCCGCTGTCCCTCGACACTGACAACACACATGCGGCAGGCGCCATAGGACTTCATGCCCGGGTGGTAGCACAGATAGGGAACGTAGACCCCGGCGTCGATGGCCGCTTCCAGTACCATTTTCCCTGGAGTGGTTTTGACCTCTCGGCCATCAAATGTGATTGTGATTTCGTCGGCCATTCGGCAGCCTCAATATCTAGCCATCCCAGGGTTCAGTCCGGGGTGGTCAAAATCAGATTAGGTTAACGGCGGGAAGCCGCCGGAGAGAACCTAGGTTCCAGGCAGGTTCCGGTAGGGCAGGCATGGTCGTTGATGTGGGTATCAAACTCCGGCCCAAAGTATCTAAGTGCAGAAGATACTGGGTT
>CAYVIG010000124.1:0-7814 GCA_964451445.1 uncultured Dehalococcoidia bacterium | reverse complement strand
CGAGCATCACCAGGACAAGGACGGGTTTTTGCCTTCGCCGCTGATTATCTGCACTGCAGTCGCGGCTGCCACCACCACGTTGCGAGTCGGCACGTCGGTGATCTTGCTGCCCCTGCATCATCCGGTCCGACTGGCTGAAGACGTGGTCACGCTGGATGTCGTCTCCAAAGGGCGGATCACTTTGGGCGTTGGTCTGGGCTATCAGCAGGCCGACTTTGACGCCTTTGGCGTGAATATCGCAGACCGGGTGGAATTGTTTGAGGAGAAGGTCCAAATCATGAGGGAGTGCTGGTCTGGAAAGGCGGTTTCCTTTGACGGCAAGCACCATCAGATAGACAACCTACGTATAATGCCGGACCCGATACAGCAGCCGCATCCGCCCATCTGGATCGGGGCGAGCGCGCGGGTGAGCGCTCGCCGCGCGGCGAATATCGGCGACGCTATTGTCACAACGCCCAGCACCACTTTGGACAACACCAGTCGTCTGATTGATGAGTACAAGGTCGCAGCCGAGGCCGCGGGGAAGACCCCGACTCCCATCATCATGCGGGACGCCTGGGTTGCCAGCACCCGAAGTGAAGCCGAAGAAGTCTACGGGCCCGAGGTCATGGCCGCCTACCATTACTACTGGAAGAACGGACTTCGGGAATTCCAGTCAATCCAGGACGAGTCGGAGCTGACTCTGGACCGTGTTGCCAAAGACCGTCTGATCATGGGAGACCCGGAAGAATGCCTGGACGAGTTCCAACGCTGGAGCGAAGGCACAGGAGCCGAGTCCTGTCTGCTGCGCCTGCGCCACGCCCACTCTGGAGGCCCGTCCCACGCCCAGATTATGAAGACCATAGATCTGATTGGAGACCGGATTGTCCCGTACATGAGCTAAGTAGGGGCCGAGGACCTCACCTCGATGATTGACCCATGCGCTTCCTTCGGCGGACTCAGGACGAGCGGTGAAAGCCTGTATGCCGCATCACGTTCCGTCTTTCCAGCGAAGGCTGCAATCCAGAAAGCTGGCTTGTTATGAACGATTTTGTGGCCAACATACTGGATTCCCGCGAAGGCGGGAATGACGAGTGGAGCGGGCGACTTGTTCCTGTTCCGGTGTTCGCATTGGTAGCAAAAGTAGGGGAGCCCTGATTAATCAGGACTCCCCTACTTGCGTTAAACAGTGTCCGCTAGAACAGACTTACTGTGCTGTCATCACATCCGCTGTACGCCCAGGGTTACTTCCATTCCTTCAACTTTGACGGTTTCGGTTTCGGCGTCGGCGTCGGCGTCGGGAGCGCCGTCCACCAGTTCGGCGCTCAGGGTCTCGTTGCGTATGTAGTCGGAGAATGCTCCGTGCATGACTCCGGCGAATTCGGGAGGACCCTGATAGTAGGTCACTATGCGGTCGACGACGTCGAAATCGGCCGACCTGCGCATGCCCTGGATTCGGTGAACCACCTCTCTGGCCAGGCCCTCTTCAGCTAGTTCAGGCGTGAGCACCGTTTCAATGGCAACCACATACGACCCTTCTTGCACCTCGGAATAGCCAGATTCCTTGGCGGTTTTGACGATCTCCACGTCTTCCTGGTCAATATGCAGCATCTGTGAGGACTCCCTGGGGTTGGCCATCTCAAGCCAGCCGCTATCCAAGAATGACTTGAAGATGTCCCGGGGATCCATCGCCGCCAGGGCGTCTGCCACAGACTGGCCATTGGCGCCATGCTTCTTGCCAAGGGTGGCCTTGTTCGGTGAGGCCTCCCAATTCCAAAATTCCAGGTCTTCCGGTCCAAGGGCAGCGTTGATGGTGACAGTCTTTACGTTCAGTTCATCGATCAACTGCGGGATCATGAGCTCAAGCAGGCCTTTTTCAGAGTCGTTCCGCACCAGTACGTTCACCGCGTTCAGCGGTTGCCGCACCTTGATCTTCTCGCTTGATCGGGCGGCCCGGCCCATGCTGGACACCTTCATGGCCAATTGGGTGGCCTCCATCAGTGGCTGGTCGATCAATGACTCATCGGCCACTGGGAAATCTGACAGATGGATGCTGTCGGGCGCGGAGGAGTCGATCGAGCACACGAGGTTCTGGTACATGTCCTCGGCGACGAAGGGCGCGAGTGGCGCCATCAACTTGGCCACGGTCACCAGGCAGGTGTGCAGTGTGATGTATCCCGATTCCTTGTCGTCGTCGCCCTCGTTCTTCCAAAACCGGCGACGGCTGCGGCGCACGTACCAGTTGGATAGCTGGTCGATGAACTCCTGGATCCGGCGACCGGCGTTGGTCGGGTCGTATTCATCCATGTTCTTGTCGACCTGGGAGACCAGGGCGTTCAGTTCAGAGAGTACCCACCGGTCGAGTTCGTTCTCAGGCTTCCAATCTGCCAGTTTCTTGGTCGGGTCAAATTTATCGATTTTCGCGTAGCCGATGAAGAACGAATAGACGTTCCACAGCGTGAGCATCACCTTGCGTAGGGTCTCGCTGACCAGCTTGCTGGAGAACCGGCGGGGTTCACCCGGATGGGACGCGGTAAACAGATACCAGCGCAATGCGTCGGCACCGTGTTCGTCGAGCACGGATAGAGGCTCAACAACGTTGCCCACCCGCTTGCTCATCTTCCGGCCTTTCTCGTCGAGAATCAGTCCTAGACATATGACATTCTTATACGACGGCTGGCCTGTTAGCAGTGTGGACAGGGCATGCAGGCTGTAGAACCAGCCACGAGTCTGATCAACTGCCTCGCAGATGTAGTCAGCCGGAAAACGGCCATCGGTGCCGATGGAGTCGTTATCGAATGGGTAGTGCCACTGGGCAAAGGGCATCGCGCCAGAGTCGAACCAGGCATCCATGACCTCTGGGACCCGGCGCATCTCCCCGGAACAGCCTTCAGAGGTGCAGTTCAGGACGATGTCATCGACATACGGTCGGTGGAGGTCGAGGTTGCTCAGGTCGGTGTTGCCACCAACTCGAGACATATTTTGTAGTTCTTCCACTCCCCCGATGCAGACCGAGTTGTTGCAATGTCCGCACTGCCAGATGGGGATGGGGGTGCCCCAGTACCGTTCCCGAGAGATGGCCCAGTCCACGTTGTTGCGTAGCCACTCCCCGAACCGCCCCTCTTTGATGTACTCGGGGTACCAGTTGATCTTGCCGTTGCCCTGGACCAGTTGGTCCTTCAGGGCCGACGTCCGGATGTACCAGGAACTCTTGGCGTAATAGAGCAGAGGAGTGTCACAGCGCCAGCAGAATGGGTACGTGTGGCGATAAATCTCATGGTGGAACAGAAGTCCCCGCTCCGTTAGATTCTGCATCACATCTTTGTCGGCGTCTTTCACGAACTTGCCGGCGAAGGGGTAGTTTCCGGTTGCGATACCTTGCAGGTCCACAGGCTGGACAAACGCCAGTTCTTTTTCACGACCGACCCCTAAGTCCTCGTCACCAAAGGCCGGTGCGATGTGAACGATGCCGGTGCCGTCATCCAGGGATACGAATTCGGCTGAGATGACTTTGGGCGCGAACTCATCACTTTCCACCATCTCTGTGATGGTGACTCCACCCGGGCCAGGCCTCCGGACGAACTGCTGGACAGCAGATCCGAATTCAATGGGGTGGTAGAGCGGTGTGTAACCCAGTCCGATCAAGTCGGAGCCCTTCACCGTGCCCATGATCTGGTGCTCTTGTTTGATGTTGGCCGGAACCAGAGCCTGGGCTAAAACCAACCGGTGGCTGTTGTTGTCCTCGTCTTCCAGTTCGACTATGTTGTAGTCGGCGTCCTCGGCCACCGCCAATCCTGTGTTACCTGGGAGAGTCCACGGGGTGGTGGTCCAGGCTAGAAGGAACACATCACCCTTGTCAGCTCCCAGTTTCGTCACCATTTCGGCTTTGTCAGCGGACGCAGCAGGGTCAACCTTGAACTTGATGAAGACGGACGGGTCGGGCGTGTTCTCGCGGTAGCCGAGGGCCACTTCATGGGAACTGAGGCTGGTCACACACCGTGGGCAATGGGGAGTGCCGCGCATGGTCTGGTAGAGCAAGTCCTTGTCCCACAGTGTCTTCAGCATCCACCAGCCGGACTCGATGTAGTTGTTGTGCAGGGTGACATACGGGTCATCCATGTCTACCCAAAAGCCGATGCGGGAGGTCATGGTCTCCCACTCTTTCACGTAGCGGAATACGCTCTCACGGCACTTCTTGTTGAAGGCCTCGATGCCGTAATCCTCGATCTCTTTCTTGCTCTTCAGGCCCAGTACTTTTTCGACCTCAAGCTCAACCGGTAGCCCGTGGGTGTCCCAGCCGCCCTTTCGCTGAACCTTGAACCCTTTCATGGTCCGGTAGCGGCATATGACGTCCTTGAAGACCCTAGACAGGGCGTGGTGGATACCGGGGCTACCGTTGGCCGTGGGCGGGCCCTCGTACATCATGAAAAGAGGAGCGTCGGGGCGTTCGGACTCGGTGCGCCGGAAGACGTCCTTCTCCTGCCATTGTTGGAGGATGGAGGCGTCCAACTCCGGGAAACTGACGCGACTGGATACGGGCTTAAACATTTCTGCTGAGTTTCCTTTATGGGTGTCTAGTCGCAATGTTGCGGCGGCTTCGTGGGTGTTAGAGGAATACCAGAGAGGCTAGACTACGGGTGAAGAATCACTCGTCGCCCGGCCCTTCTTCCGGGGTGAAGTCTGGCGTCAGTCCAACGGACTCTGCCTGGTCGGACGGATCTGGAGTCATCCAGTCTCCCATGAAGCCTACCGGGATTGCCGGGAGGGTCTCCAGATGGAGTCCCGTGTGCATACCAAGTTCCAGTGATAGCCTGGCAACCGCGTCGTTATCATCCGCCTCAACCAGCATGACAAAGTCGTATCGTCCCAATACAGCATATTGAGTCAATATCTCCGCTCCAGGTATGAGCATATCCCGAGTTCTGTTCACGATTAGGTTCGGGTCACTATGCAGCATCCTTTGACCGTCATGGGTCAACGAGCCCAACAGGAAATAAAGAGACATCTGTGTGTTTCCCTCAGTAATTATGCCGGGAACAGGGCGACCGAGTCCTGAAAAATTATATCACCGGGTCTTGATGTTGTTGCTAGTCTGTACCGCCCAGAAATCTAATGGACTGCGAGTCAACGGTCAGAAAGACCGGCTGATTTATTTCCGATGGCCCTGAATGGGAGTCAAGGGAGGCATGGGAATACAGGTCCCCGTCGCCTACTTGAACTCGGATCTCGTACTTGTCGCCTCTAAAAACTTTTTCAATAATCACACCCTTAAGGGGTGCATCACTTTCAGGCTTGCCGGACATTGAGACAGCATTTTCATTGATGAGCATGGTCAACGTAGTTCCAATGGAAATTTGCAAACCCAGTGGTTTAGGCACGGACATTACTCCAAAAGGAAATTGGACCTTGAGGGTTTCACCGGATTCTAGAACGACGCCGTCTAGAACATTTTTGAATCCCAGCGTGCGTGCCACAAACCCGTTCGCTGGTCCGGCCACTACCTCTTCGGGTGAGCCGGTCTGAATGATTTTCCCATGGTTCATGAAAATCAGCCGGTCGGCCATTGTGAAAGCTTCATCGCGGTCGTGGGTTACGTAGATTGAGGTAACTCCAACTTCTTTCAAGATTCCGCGGACCTGATTCTGCAGCGATTCTCGGAGTGCACGGTCTAGCGATCCTAGAGGTTCGTCAAACATTAGCAATCTGGGCTCCGGAGCTAGTGAGCGCGCGAGTGCAACTCGTTGTCGCTCTCCGCCAGAGAGCTCGTGGATTTTGCGATGGGAATAATTGCCCAACTCTACTAATGCCAGCAATTCGGACACCCTTGTTCGTATCTGCGCGGCCGGCAGTTTCTGCATGCGAAGTCCGAAGGCCACGTTGCCGAATACGTCCATGTTCGGAAAAAGGGCCAGGTCTTGAAACATCAACCCAAAGCCCCTTTGTTGAGGGGCCAGGTCGTTTATCTCGCGCCCATCAAAACTGATGGTGCCGGAATCTGGTTCTTCCAGACCGGCCAGCATACGCAACATGGTTGTTTTGCCGCAACCGCTGGGGCCAAGCAGGCATAACAATTCCCCTGGTTCTGCTGATAGTGATACTCCATCTACCGCGGGTTCACCGTCGTAGGTTTTGTATAGTCCTGATACGGAAAGTAGTGGCATCAGAATCCACCGATTCCTTTGTATCGGAATCGCTCAATCACAATGAAACCAATGGATACCACAGCCATTAGCAGACAACTCATGCCAAGGGCCATACCCAGATTCGTAGCTCCAGGCAGGCCAAGGAAACGGAAAATCGCCACGGGCATGGTTGTGAATTCTGATCGGACCAGTATTAGCGATGCTCCAAATTCGCCCATGGAAACTGCAAAAGCGAATGTGGCACCCACCAACAAAGCGGGTGCGATTAGCGGCAATTCAACCAGGAAAAATACCCTGTATGGGGTTGCTCCTAACACTGCAGCGGCTTCTTTGAGGTTAGAGTTCATTCCTTTTAACACTGGCAGGAGGCTTCTAATCACGAAGGGATACGCCACTAAACTATGGGCAATCACCAAAATAATCCATGATCCACGGAGGTCTAAAGGCGGTCTTCCAAGGGCGATTATATATCCGAAACCTAGGGTAACGGCTGATACGCCAAGGGGAAGCATGACCAAGGCATCGGAAAAGGTTCTCCACCGGGGTTTAATGTTGGTTATCACATAAGAAATAATCGTCCCAATCACCAAAGAGAATGCGACGGTAATGATGGCGAACCTGAGAGAGTTCCAGATTATGGTCAGCGGTGATAGGTGGAAGTAAGACCCTCGATTATCAGAAAAGAGGTTGGACATCTGGCTGGTGCTGAATCCACCGTCGAAGGTTATCCAACGAACCACAAGCGCAATGAGCGGCGACATCAATGCTAACAGCATTAGAATCATCCCGACGACGAAGACTCTCTCGCGCCAACGAGTCGGTCGCCTAGACGTGATTTCGCGAGGTTTCAGGTCCACCCGCACCACCGATTGCTCTTGGAACCGGGAATAAAGAAGCAGGAAGAAATATGTAAACGCCAGTTGGACAACCGCCAACGCACCGGCAAGGGGTAGTCGGAACAACTTGGCCGTTAACTCGTAGATGGAAACTTCCAATGTTGAGAACTGAGGGCCGCCCAACACAAGAACTACACCGAAGCTGGTGAAGGAAAAAGCGAATGCTAAGAGAGATGCGGAGATAATTGCCGGCAGGATCATGGGCAGTGTTACGTGATAGAAGGTTCGAATGGGGCCCGCACCAAGCAGATTGGCGGAATGTTCCAGGTTTGGATCTAGATTGCCCCAGAGTGCGGAAACAATGCGGACGATGATTGCATAGTTATAAAACGCATGGGCCATGAAGATGATTGTCAACGTATTGGCAATCCTGACGGGATGATCGTCTAGGGAGAAAATGCTCATTAATACTGTGTTGACAAGACCCTGTGACCCGAATAGCGCTGTGAATCCCATGGCTACAACAATGGTCGGCATGACAAACGGCAGAGTGGAGATGGCCTTGAGCAGGGTTTTGCCCGGGAATTCGTATTTGGCGAAGAGAAATGCAGCGGGAAGGCCAACGACCAAGGTCAGCAGTGTTGAGACCACCGCCTGCCATATAGTGAACCAGATGCGCCCGAGATAGTAAGGGTCATTCAACAAGATCCGGAACGGCTCAAACCCAAAACTAGAGTCTCCCCCCAGGCTTCGAGCCATAATGGTGGACAGCGGGTAAAGGAAGAATATGGCCAGGTAGGCCAGGGGGATGATGAATAATAGTCGGCCGACAGTCACAATAGAAAACTCCCATTTG
>CAYVIG010000123.1:0-7815 GCA_964451445.1 uncultured Dehalococcoidia bacterium | reverse complement strand
TATTGCCCTTGTGGTCCTACGTGATATTGGACGACCTTAACCTGGTATGGTATTCTCTTGGACTTTTGGGCCTGGTTGTGCTCAAGCGGCTATCGGCGAACTGGATGCCATTCCCAGATGATATTTCCCGAAAGAGAGTGTTATTGAACCGGCTGGTTCGCGACCGGGACGTGGCGGACCGTACGGGCTGGGTGAGAAGGATCCCGGAAGGCTCTTCCTGAATCCAACCAATAAGGCAGAGACTTCCCCGGGATATTAGAGAATATGGAACGACCAACAGACATCGACCAAGAACCACTTCAGATGGAACACTGTGCCTGGCATCCCAGCGTTGAAACTGGGCTGTCGTGCAGTCAATGCTCGAAGAAAATCTGCACCCGGTGCATGATTCAGGCTTCGGTTGGAATCCGCTGCCCTAATTGCGGTAAGGGCGTTAAGATGCCGACCTTTGACGTCCAGCCGACCTTCTACGCCCGGGCGGTTGGCGCCGGCTTGGGTATTGCGATCGGCGGCGGGATACTTTGGATTATCTTCAACGCGATCTTGGGTGCTTACGGGATATTGTCATCGATTCCCGTTCTGGCCATCGGCTATGCGGCCGGAGAGTTGATAAGTAAATCGGTGAACGCCAAACGAAGCAAAGGTCTGGCTTACATAGCTGCCGGTGCTGTTATCGGGGCTTTTATCATCGCCTTGCCATCCAGCCCTGCGTTGGCAAGCATATGGGGACTAATCGTATTGGCTATCGCCATCTATAGCGCTGTCCAACGGGTCAAGTGACTCCCGCCAGATTCGCTCCACGGTCTGACCTAGCACCTCGCCACTGAACCCCCTTCTCTGTAAGAACCCGCCCAGCTTGCGCCTGAATGCCGTGCCGTCTTCCACGGACAGTTTGGAGGCGTATTTGGAGGCTGCTTTGTAGGCATTGGCGGCAGAATCAAAATCCAAGAGAGCGTCTTGGATCACTTCCCTGTCCACACCCAATCGGCGGAGCTCCTGGCTGATGATAGCCGGTCCTCTGGGACGGGATCTCTCCCGCTGTTCACGCCATTGTTTGGCGAAGGCGGCATCATCAACCAGCCCCTGGTCACGCAGGGAACCAAGGGTCTTTTCAATGGCGTCATCGGTGAACCGGCCCTGTAGACGACGCTTCACCTCGCTCTCGGATCTGGATCGGTAGGAGATGAGCCTTAGGGCGGCGTTCCTGGCCTTGGTGTAGGAAGGGTCTGGATCCTTGGGCATTTTGCCGGATAGGGACATGGACAATCGCTCCGGAGATCCCGTTCGACTTACTGGACTGGGAGTTACTAAGCAAAAACGGCCGGTTGAGTGGTGGCAGCTGGGTCCTCAACGTGGCCGTTCTTACTTTCCGTCTTAGTTGCGTTTGTTATGCGAGGTTAGTCTTTGTCATCCTGTTCTAGGCCATTATTGGCCAGGAAGTCTGCGACCGAGTTTAGTCCACTCGACGAACTGATCTCCAGGGATTCCGGTTCTTGTGCCACATGTTCATCCACCGGGCTGCGGAGGCGTCCCTCAATGGACTCGGCTATCTCAGGGTGTTGGATGAGGAAGTCCTTGGAGTTTTCTCGTCCCTGGCCCAACTTGGTCTCGCCGTAGGAGTAGAATGCTCCGGATTTTTTGACGACGCCCTGGTCAACACCAATTTCCAAGATATCTCCCATCTTACTGATTCCCTGGTTGAACATAATGTCGAACTCAGCCACGCGGAATGGGGCCGCGACCTTGTTCTTCACAACCCGGGCCCGCACACGGTTGCCCATGACCTCGGCGCCCCTGTTTGATGGATTCCACCCGGCGCAGGTCAACGCGAACCGAGCTGTAGAACTTCAAGGCCCGTCCGCCAGGGGTGACCTCAGGGCTGCCGTAGGTGACTCCGACCTTTTCCCTGATCTGGTTGATGAAGATTACCGCGGTTCTGGAGCGGTGGATGCTGCTGGTCAGTTTGCGCAGTGCCTGGGACATAAGCCGGGCCTGCAAACCCACGTGGGTGTCGCCCATGTCGCCTTCGATCTCTGCTTGAGGCACCAGAGCGGCCACGCTGTCCACCACCACAGCGTCAACTGCTCCGCTGCGGACCAGTTGCTCGGTGATGTCCAGTGCCTGTTCGGCGCTATCTGGCTGGGCGATGAGCAGGTCATCCAGATTGAGTCCGCAGTTGGCGGCGTAGACGGGATCGAGGGCATGCTCCACGTCGATATACGCGGCAATCCCACCAAGCTTCTGGGTTTCCGCCATGATATGGATGGCCAGGGTCGACTTACCTGCTGACTCTGCACCAAAGACTTCGGTGACCCGTCCTCGGGGTATGCCACCGATGCCCAGGGCGATGTCCAACGCAAGTGACCCAGTGGGGATGCACTCTGTGGCCAGAGTGCCGCTGATCTCGCCAAGACGCATCACCGCGCCCTTACCGTAGTCTTTCTCAATACGGCCTAGAGCCGTTTCCAAGGCCTCAGCCTTGTTCTTGTCTGCCTTCTCTATTACTTCCAGTTTTTCTCTAGCTTTCATCCTCACCCATCCTTCAGCCAACGCTAAACACCAGAGGATTTCTCCGGTCATCGTCTGTTGGTTCATTTCACGTCAATTTGGTCTGCGGCGCATGCTAGCACCGCGTCCCGCCACCCAACAAGGAGGAAATGTCAGTACATTTGTTCGAAAAAGAATCATGGGTCAACTGACCCTGATTAGAAGTCTCAAGTACCGCCCTTGAATCCGATGGTTACTTCGCCGTTCTCGACAATCACTGGGGTAACCCGTTCTCCGTCGGTCAATGCCAATAGGGCGGGAATCTGGTCGGGCTGTTTGGCGAGGTCGATCTCGGTGTACTCCACCTTTCGCTTCCGGTAGTCCATCTTTGCCCCGGAGGAATATGCGCAATCTGGGTGGGTATAGATGATTGTTTCTACTTGGGCCACGTTTGACTCCTGATTCATGCCTGAGTTATAGGGCTGGTCGGGGATTTACCCGACATAACCCGTATGCTCCGGTAATTGTACGGCTGGCCTGATGATTCTTCAATGTGGAAGAACCTGATTGGCACCGATTCTATGGCGAGAGCCGCCAGGAATGATATGCTGTTGGTTGCGTCTGGTGAAACACGCCGCAGACTGGATGTACCCTACTTCAGGAAGTTTTGACTTGGAAGAACACGCCCAGAATCAACCCCTGCCAGAGAGCCTGGCTGCCCTGGCGCAATTGCTGGAACAGTACGCTTCAGGTTCCGGCCGCATAACTCCCAGACCGAGGGGCGCACGGCTAGATTCTGATACGAGAGCCGTATTAGAGGCGGCAGTCATAGCCGTAGAAGACGCGGGCAAGCCTGCTAGTCGACCCGATGAATTGATGGTATTTGGCAATGGCTGTTATTCAGCGGGCCGCTACGACGCCGCCGCCGAAGCCTTTTTGACCATCTTGAACAATGACCCTTCCATGGCCGATGCGCGCTTCAATCTGGGACTTACCTATCTGCGGTTGAGAAGTCCGGAAGATGCAGTTCAGGAGTTCACCAACCTGCTGGTCCAGAAACCTTGGTTGGCTGAGGCTTTCTATCAACGGGGTAACGGCAACGACGATCTGGGGAACATGGATCAGGCCCTGGCCGATTATACTCGGGCGATAGAACTGGCTCCGGATTACGTGCACGCGATGTACAACCGGGGCATCTTGTTGGCCCAGACGGCACGTCACCAGGAAGCGGTGGCCCAGTTCGACAAGGTCATCGCCATCGCACCTGAGATATCCAACTGCTACCTGAACCGCGGCGCTTCGCTGGATGAACTGGGTCTGCACGCTGAGGCGATCAGCTCTTATACCCGGGCAACGGACCTTAACCCGGAGAATTCGTTCGCCCTGTTTAACCGGGCCAGGACCAACTACTACCTGGGCAACCTGCATGACGCTCTGACCGACTATTCCCAGGTGATTAAATTGACCCCTGATGACGCGGAGGCGTTCAACAATCGGGGCCTGGCCTACGATGCACTAATGGATTATGACGAGGCCATCAGAGACTTTGATATGGCACTGGAGCTGCGACCGTATTTTGCCGAAGCTCACAGCAATAGAGGTGCGGTCCTGGAGGTTATGGGTGATCTGGACGGGGCTTTGGCAGCTTACAACAAGTCATTGGAGTCAGATGCAGAGCTCGCTTCTGCCCATTACAATGCCGCTCGGATTCACTCGAGGAACGGAGATGTTACGGCCTGCCTGAAGCATCTGGACCGGGTGTTAGAGATAGCTCCCAAACTGGCAGAGGACGCCGCCCACGACGAGCACCTTGGCTGGGCCTTGGAAATGAAGAACCTGCGCAGGGATATGGAGCAGGAAGGCGGCCTGCAAGAGGAAAGTTAGCTGGGCAGATCATCTGATTGGGATTTGCTAGAGGATATTACCCGGGGCGCGTGCTTGCTTGTTCCAGGTCCGCATCCGGGCCCATGTCAATCGCATCCTCATCATTAAGTGTTTCATCATCGTCTATGTCCCGGTAGACCGGATGCGACGCGATGGAAAGCCTTCTGCGGCGCGTGAACATGCTCCGCAGAAGGACCATCGAGGCTAGAATCACCAGCCCTGTTACCAAATCTCTTTCAATCTGATAGTACTGGCTGATAGTCAACATCACGAGGAAACTGGCTGATATTCCCCAGCTGGAACGTAACGGCGAATGCCGCATCAGCACCAACGTGGCCAGGCCAACGACGCCACCCAAGATCGCCATCTCTGGCATCAGAGCCAGAGTGACGCCGACCAGAGGTGCCATACCGTCACCACCCCGGAATCGAGTGAAGATCGACTTCCAGTGGCCAACCACCGCGGCACCGCCAACCACCAATATCAAGGCTGGCGGAAGTCCCAGAGTCCAGGCGGTAAAGACCGCAGCGGCTCCTTTGGCTATATCACCTACCAACACCACCGCTCCCGAACGATGACCCACGTTAAAGAACACGTTGGCGGTGCCAGCCAGGGTGCTGCCCGTTGTGAACACATCAATACCGCGAATCCTGGAGGTGATGTGGGCGAACGGTAGAGCGCCCAGCATGTACCCTGCGGCCATGGCAAGCACTATATTTCGTATTATAGTCAGGTCTTCAAACATGTTGGATAAATGGCCTTCGATATAAAGCGCTGATACTTTTGATGGGTATAAACAGTGGGTTCTTAAGAAGTTACTAAGAAAGCAGGCATTTCCAGGATTTCCACGTTAATCATATACCCATAAGTTGCTTGGGGACAGTTATCCTGGGAATCCGAATTTCAATCCTAAGAATCCTTCTTACAGACGAAGAGCCAGTAGCCTAGCTCCCCGTCTAGTACCATAGACCTGACCTTGGCCACTAACTCATGTGAACGCTCCAGTGGCCCATCAACTGCGGGTGCGCCGCCGAACTGGATGACTTCCGGGTCGCCCTCGGTTTCCACGAATCGGTCGAGCATGAATTCAACTTGGTCCATGGTCAGGCTGAAGCCGACACCAGCGTTGGCGAAACAAATGGGGCAGTTCAGGTTGCAGGCCGAATTTACCTCGAACAACGCCAGGCACATGTTCTGTTTGTGCCCAGTACAGAGACCGCAATCCAGCGGGCACTCATCTTTGACCTCAGTACTGGTCTCCAGGGGGAGTGTGCCAGGTTTGTTGAACTTTACTCAGTCCACATACATCTTTGCGTCGGAACTGATGGTTCACACAAACCACCCGTGGGTCGGACACCTTTTGCGCATCAAAACCTTGTTGTCTTGTATGAGTATTTGAATATCGATCACCGTATTGCATCCCGGGCAGATGCTGCGCGTCAGCTCGTGAAAGATGTAATCGGCATCTTGTTTCACCCTGACTTTTCCCTTTTGCGCTGGTTTGACCAAGTGATGCCCCATTGAATCGCGTGTAAAAATCGCTTGCCTGGTTGCCGTCTTGTATACTTGAGATGCCTTTCACAAACAATTGATTCATGGGAAATTTGCTTAGATACCAGGTTCTATTTCCCCTGGTGTCACGGTTCAATCGGGCCGACAAACCAATCAGTAAATAATAACCTAAGGTGAACAAATGACGACCAATTCAGCCCTCTCTGGGATGGTGGTGCTGGACTTGACTCAGATTATGGCCGGACCCTTCTGCACCATGTCGCTGGCAGACATGGGGGCAGATGTGATCAAAGTCGAGAAGCCCAACGGCGGCGACGACAACCGGCGGATGGGCCCACCATTCATCAAGGATTGGTCGGCGGGTTTCCTGGCTCTGAACCGCAACAAGCGCAGTCTGGCGGTTGACCTGCGGAGGGAGGCTGGCCAGAGCATGTTCAAGCGTCTGGTGGAGAAATCCGACACGGTTGTGGAGAACTTCAGGCCTGGCGTTATGGAACGATTGGGTCTTGGTTACGAAACGCTAGCTGCCATCAAGCCAAGCCTGGTCTACTGCTCTGTTTCAGGGTTCGGCAACACTGGTCCGGATGCCAAGAAGGGCGGGTTTGATCTGGTGGCCCAGGGAGTGAGCGGGCTGATGAGTATCACCGGTCATCCGGAGATGCCGCCGGCGAAGGTGGGCGTGCCAATCACCGATATCTCGGCTGGTCTGCTGGCCGCCAACGGCGTGCTGTGCGCTTATATCCACGCCCTTAAGACCGGTCAGGGCCAGCAGGTGGATACATCTCTGATGGAGGCAGGTGTTGCCTATACGGTGTGGGAGTCGTCGGTGTACTTCGCTGAAGGAGAGATACCAGGCCCCTTGGGCTCCGCACACCGAGTCTCGGCGCCCTACCAGGCTCTGCGCACGTCAGACGGCTATCTGAACATAGGCGCTGCCACCCAGCCAACCTGGGAGCAGTTGTGCCATGCCATCGGTCAAGAGTCTCTGATAGATGACGACCGGTTTAGGCTGCCTGGCGACCGGAAGGCCCGCCAGGACGAACTGGCCGCGCTGTTGGAAGAGACATTTGTCACTGATAGCACCAGCAATTGGCTGAAGCTGCTTGAGGAGGCAGGTGTGGTGGCTGGGCCGATCTACAACATGGACCAGGTCTATAAGGACCCGCAGGTGTTGGCTCGCCAGATGTTGGTGGACCTGGAGGACCCTGAGCTGGGTACCATCCACAACATCGGCGTTCCGGTGAAACTATCCAACACCCCGGGACAGATACGCACCCGCGCCCCCATGCTTGGCGAACACAGCACCGAGGTCCTACTGGAAAACGGCTTCAACAAGTCAGAGGTAGATGAACTACTGGAATCGGGCGTCGTGGTGGGGAACCAGGGCTCGGGTACGCGCCGGTAGGGTTACCTGGATCAGACGAACGTGCTTGAGCAGTCGGGGTTCTCGGAATCGATCTCGTCCGGCGTCGTTCCGCCAACTGTCGCAGCGTTATGCGGCAATCATCCAACAGCGGGGGTCCCCGGGAGTTGGTACTCTGTAACGGGTACGCCTTCGACAGTTGGCTTTGGTGCCGGGCCTTCGCTGCCACAGGCAACGGCCAGCCGAATGATCGGAGCAATCAATGCGAAACAGAGTCGGCTGTAGGTGCTTCTCAGCTGCATGGCTTCACAAAATTAGCGCTGAAGGTATTTAACCATGTTCCAGAGGAGCAGTTTTTAAGGCAAGCCGAATGTAGGGCTGGAGTTCAGATTAGGTAGTTATGCCTACCCTGCCGTTCTCCATGGTTGGCCGTCGGTTGTCTTGAGGAATTCATCCACTAGAGAGGGGCTGGAGACGATCACGCTGGGGGTGAAGAGGGCTCCAGGGCCGCCTTGGCGGTCGACGACCTTCGCTCCTGCTTCTTGGGCCAGTACTAGGCCGCCGGCCAC
>CAYVIG010000122.1:0-7848 GCA_964451445.1 uncultured Dehalococcoidia bacterium | reverse complement strand
GATCGAGCGCAGTCGGGACGTTGTAGCCATCAACCTGGAAGGCACTGCCAATGTGCTCGAGTTGGCTCGCACTCAACGGGTGAAGCGATTCATCTACGTGAGTTCCGGCGCCGCCTATGGTTCGGCCCTGTCCGGCGACCAGATGATGAACGAGGAAACCCCTCCGGTACCTGAGAACCTGTACGGGATCACCAAATTTGCCAGCGAGATGATCACCCGTCGTTACGGCCAGTTACATGACCTATCCACCGCCACGGTACGCCTCAGCACGCCCTACGGCCCCATGGAACGGGTTACCGGCCATCGGGCTGTGATGTCGGTCTTCCACGATTGGACCGGACGGGTGGCGCGAGGTGAAGGCATTACCGCTGAAGATATGGACCAGGGCCGTGATTATATCTACATCACAGACATTGCCGAGGGACTCCGCAGGGTGCTCGATGCGCCGGAACTACCCCACGACCTGTACAACCTGACCACCGGCATCTGGCTGACTTTCCAGCAGATATTGGAAGGTGTGTCGGAGTTGTCCCCCGGCACACAGGTTACTGACGCTACTGTGGTTCGGGCCAAAGTCGCCGGTGAGAACTACTCCAGAGGACCTTTGTCCGGTCACAGATTGTTCAGTGACTTTGGCTGGACCCCCAGGTTCGACTTGAAAGCCGGGCTGGTCGACTATCTCCAATGGCGGAAAGACTCGGGATACGTGGATTAGGTCCAGGAATTTTTGACAAAAGCTTGGGGCGGAAATAGCATGGGGCTCCAAGCGCACCTCATGACCTTGAATAACCCATAAACGGAGGCAACCCAAATGCAATCATCAGGAATCTCACATATAGCAGTCTGCGTTGGAGACATGGACAAGTCTCTGGCATTCTATCGGGACATCCTGGGCATGACAGTCGTGAAAGACTTCATGCAAGACACCAGTACCGGTGGGCTGACCCACACCTACGCCCACAAGCGCGCCAACCGCCGCAATGTCTACCTGGAATGGGGCGAAAAACAGTTCTTCGTCATGACCAGTCATCCTGGAGACCAAGTTGACGGCTCAGGCAGTAAACTTGATCAAGTTGGTATCAGCCACGTGTCATTCACCGTTAATGACGTTCGCGGCCTGGCCGACAATCTGATTGCTGCTGGAGTGGAGATTGCTGGAGGTATAGAGGCGTTCGCCGATGAGAACGGCAACGTCCGAACTTTCTTCGCCTTTGACCCCGACGGTATCCTGGTTCAGTTCGACAGCGGAATAGAATCCTAGAAGAATTTACCAAGGAATCGTAACTATTTAAAAGCCCAGCACATTCCTGTGCTGGGCTTTTTCTTTGCGCCAGCTTGCTTGTTATGCTTTGGCTAATGCGATTTCTCTGAAGCAAGTGCCTCACCTGGATGGTTCATCCGCATCTGTCAGGGTCCTTCATTCCTGGGTACAGTTGAGAATCATTGGCTGCAGTGGAGGTGTTAAGGGGAGATGCCAGTGATTTCAACCAGACACCAGGTAGAGGAGAACCATGTCAAGTAACGGAATAACTGCCCATCATCGTATGAAGTGTGGAGTTTTCATGGCTCCGTTTCACCGGATCGGCGAAAACCCGACCCTTGCCCTTGGCCGAAACCTGGAACTGATTGAATGGTTCCATGTCCTCGGCTATGACGAAGCTTATTTTCTGATGTCCGAAGAAAGAACCAATTGGACAGCCCCCTGTTACGGCGGTACCATCGTTTAGGTCTTTACCAAGGATGAACCATCTTTATCTCCACAAGGCGGTCCCCAAATCCCAATGCCTCGCATCCTCCCCTCGTTGAGCCACTAAATTGAGATTGGTTTCAAACATAGGCCGAGCCGCCGGGCCCGTCTCCATTCTTAAACAGCGCAATTTTGGTCTCATTTGGTCAGCGATGTCCGTTTCTCAAATGGGAGCTCAGATGGAGAACGTCGTAGTGGTGTGGTACGTGCTGAACCTCACCGACTCACCGTTCCTGGTTGGTTTGACGGCGACAGCTAGACTGGGCTTCAACTTCCTGGCGTTGTTTGCCGGCGCCACCGCCGACATGGTCTCCCGCCGGACATTGATGATAATTGTCCAGGGAGTTCTGGCTTCGCTGGCGTTCTTGATGATCATCCTGATCGTCACAGATTTCATCGAAGTCTGGCATATCTTCGTCATCACTTTAGGATCGGGTCTGGCGCGAGTATTCCAGATGCCTACCGCTCAGTCGTTAGCGGTGGACAGTGTGGAGCCGGAGAGGATACCCAACGCCGTGGCTTTAATCAGCGCGGCTATGAACATCTCGCTGATAATCGGTCCAATCTTCGGCGGCCTCCTTTTTGATTTCGTTGGTCCCGATGGCGCCTTCGTAATGGTGGCCTCTATTTATGTGCTGAGTGGAACGTTGACGTTCTTCATAGGAGCCACGCGGGTGAGCGTTGCCAATAAGGGAGAATCGGTGTTTTCTTTGGTTGCCGAGGGAGTGCGGTACGTCAAGAGAGAGCAACTACTCTGGTCGGCCCTCGTGGTGGCGGTGATCTTCAATATCACTGGATTTTCGTTCCACACCACACTGGTCCCCATATTCGTCAAAGAAGTATTGGAACGTGACTCCTTCGACTTGGGACTACTGCTCTCAATCTTCGGCGTTGGCGGGTTATTGGGCGCTATGTTCTGGGCGTCTATTCCGAACCTGAAGAACGCTGGCGTTCTATGCATACTGGCAGTCATAGGATGGCATACGACCATGGTCTTCTTCGCGATGTCCACCAATTTCTACCTGTCAGCTGCGATCTTGCTGGTATCCGGGATGATGTTCAATTCAAGCATGGTGATGGTGCTCACCGTCCTGATGAAGACGGGCCGCCCAGAATTCAGGGGCCGGATCATGGGGCTACGGACACTGGCGATATATGCCCACGCCTTTGGTAGTTTGGGTGCCGGAGCGATTGCAGGGGCTTTGGGGGCGCCGGCTGCCGCGGTAATCTCGGCTATAGCTGGAATCACCATGGTACTCATCCTTGCCATGCTTGCCCCTAAGCTCCGCCGGCTCTAAGTAGTAGTCGTCAGACTTGAGCCCACAGGGGAACCCAATCCACACCATTCCTCATGGTGACCGCCGTCTGTCGTGCGTTGGGTTCGTATTCCTCCAGAATGTCCCAGAACTTGTCAGAGTGGTCCAATCTGAGGCAGTGACAGAGTTCGTGAACCAATACATACCTGGCCAACTGTGGTGTGACAAAAAGTAGGTTGCGGTTTAGGCTGATTGATTTCTCACCGGAGCAGCTGCCCCACTTGGTCAATTGCCTGCGTACGGATACCCGATTGAAGGGTAACGACAACTCTTCGCTAAGGCGGTTCAGCCAAATGCTCAATAATCCCTTGGCCCTTTTCTGAATCCACTGGTTCAACGCACCTGCCACATCCTTCGGGTCCTCCACTGACCCGGTTACCAACAGCACAGCCCCGTCTTGCTCCAAAACCTTGATCTCCGCATCAAGGGAATGATCGTATTCCACATGCCAGAACTCGGATAGAAGGTTGAGTTGGATGCAGTCTGGCTTCTTCAGTTCTTCCACCGGCTGCAGGCGCCCCAAGTTCTTCTCGATCCAGCGTGCTTTGGAATGGAGAATCCCTGGAATCTTGGACTTGTTGAAGCGAACAGGCACCACGACCTCAAGCCCGTTATAGGTCGAGACCTTGATGGTGACCTGTTTGGCTCGTTTGCTCACTCGCACCTTGTGTGGGGGGATGGTCCACTTCTGGCTCATTGTTGGCGGCTGTTCATACATTTAAGTTGCGTGTCACCCTGAGTGTAGCGAAGAGTCTCGTTACTGAAAGGAAAAGGTATTCCAGGAACAAAAGATTCTGAGGCGTCAGCCTCAGAATGACAGAGCAGTGGGGTGACTCGATAACAAAAAAGGCCAATCAAATCAAGATTGGCCTTTTTTGAAGTTTCTGGTGCCAGTCGGTTCAAAGTGAACAAATCCTAGTAGTGGCGTAGCTCAACCACATTGTCATCTGGATCGTAGATGTACAACGATATACCGTCGCCATGGGAGCCCCAACGTTTTCCAGGCCCGGTCTGGATACCCACGCCCATGGCGATGAACTTGTTCTTGAGTTCTTCCATGTCAGTGGGTTCGATCACCATGCAGAAATGGTCCTGGTTCTTCACATCGTCCCGATCGGCGGGTATCTGGTCGGAACCAAAGAAGTCGATGATAGTGTCTGCGTTGATCCTGGCGGAAGGGAAGCGAATCTCGCCGGCCCGCCATTTGTCCACGCGCTCGGCCTTGAGACCCAGGACCTCGGTATAGAACCGGAGGGATTCCTCTACGTCCTTGTTCCGTAGGACGATATGGTCCATCTCGGTGATCTTGACCAATGGCTGAGACTGAGTTGAGGTCTTTGGCTGTGTTTCGGTGGCCATGGTTCCCCTCCTGTTGGAAATTCCAGCTTGGGATCGTGCGAACAGTATACATCCTAGGAGAGCAACAGGACATCTCAGGTTATTGGCAGTTGCGGCTGACAATCACGATAGGGAATCGGCGAGTTGTCCGCGCTTGATAGCCCTGGTACCCGGAAAATACATCTACGAATCTGGGCCAGAGTTCTTCCCGTTCTTCCGGTGACGCTATCCTGGCGGTTCCTTCCCATCTAGCGGTGCCGATCTGAACTTCCACTGACGGGTTGTCTAGGACGTTCAAAAGCCAGTTTGGAGCCTTGGAATTACCGCCAAATGATGCGATCACGGCCGGATCACCGTGATGACTGACGTAGAGCAATACAACGCCTTTCTTGCACCTGGATCGACGGCCTACCGCCGTCAGCAACAAGAAATCAGCTTTACCCCGGCGGGCTACAAAACGCCCATTCAACACGCGGTACAAAAACCGGTGTACTCGACTGAGAATGGCGGCCGTCCGATAGCGACGCAGTTTCAATTGAATCCTCCGGGCCACTGCTGTTGGCAGTCTACCATGCCAGTTGTGTCCGTCCCCCGTGGTGCCTAGGACTGCGGAATGCCGCGATTTTCGGTTATAGTTATAGTTGGAATGTTTTGATTCCACGTCCGGTAACCAGCGTTAATTCAGACCGTATCTTGGAGCGCCAACGACCCCATGCCTCTGGTTTCCACCTCTGACCTGGCCGTCCACTACGGCGTCGAAATAATATTTTCCGGCATTGATCTAGACATCAATGAACGGGCTCGTATCGGCATCGTCGGCCCAAATGGCGGCGGCAAGACGTCTTTGTTGCGGGTATTGGTCGGACAGCAAGATGCCAGCGCTGGCCGGGTAGCTCGGTCCAACTCTCTAAACGTGGGCTACGTGCCCCAGCACCCCGAGACGGAACCGAAAGGCACCCTGCGAGATGAGGTGCTGGAGGCTTTCGACGAGGTCAGGGCGCTGGAGGATGAACTGGACGCAGCTTCAGCTCAGGCGGGCGTTCCGGGCGCCGACTCGGAGGAAGCCGGACGTCACTACGCCAACCTCCTTGATAGGTATGAGACTATGGGTGGTTACACGTACGAGCGGGCCATGGAGCGGATGGTGGAAGGTCTTGGTCTCAGACCAGACACCCTGGATTCGCCAGCTTCCACAGCCAGCGGCGGTGAGCGCACCAGAGCCGCCTTGGCCAAAGCACTGCTGGGCAATCCGGACCTGCTGGTGCTGGATGAGCCGACCAACTACTTGGACCTCAAGGGCGTCACCTGGCTGGAGCGGTACCTGACCCACTTTGCTCCAGCGGTGCTGGTGGTCTCCCATGACCGTTATTTCTTGGATGAGATGGCCACCCAGATTTGGGAGATCGACCACGGTCGGATGAATACCTTTCCCGGAAACTTCACCAAGTACCGGGCCTTGAAGACCGAACGTGATCTGCGGCAGTTGAAGGAATACGAGGCGCAGCAGGAATTCATCGCCAAAGAACAAGCATTCATCGACAAATACCGGGCGGGACAGAGGTCACGAGAGGCCAAAGGGCGGGAGACGAGGCTTGCAAGGCTGGAGCGCATCGCTCGTCCTGATCGAGACCAATCCATCTCGCTATCATCTGCGCCCGCCACCCGCACCGGACAGGTGGTTCTGAGCACAAAGGGACTGAAAGTCGGATACATCGACGACGATGTGCCTACAGAACTGCTGAAAGTTCCCGACCTGCAGATATCACGAGGCTCCCGTCTCGCCCTAATAGGGGATAATGGTACCGGCAAATCCACTCTCATCAAAACCATCCTGGGTGAGTTCCCGCCGCTGGACGGTTCCGTGACCCTGGGCCAAAGTGTGAAGATCGGCTACTACAGCCAGGGTTTGGATGACCTTGATGAAGAACAGACGGTCTTGGAATCGTTCCTGCAGATCAAGAACATGCCCTTTGAGGACGCCCGTTCCTATCTGGCGCGGTTCCTTTTCCAGGGTGAGGATGTATTTAGATCAGTGGGTGCCTGCAGCGGCGGCGAGAAGAGTCGTTTTGCTCTAGCCCGGCTGCTGATCACAGAGCCGAACCTGCTGATCTTGGACGAACCAACCACCCACTTCGATATTCCCAGCCGTGAAGCTTTGGAGTACGTATTGATGACCTATCCTGGAACCATCTTGCTGGTGTCCCATGACCGGCATCTGGTATCGCTACTGGCCGAGTCGCTGCTGATAACCGGCGATGGCCGGGTCAACGTTTTCAACGGCACATTCACAGAATGGGTTGCCGCAGAAAGGGAAGCCGAAGCGGCCGCAACAGCGGTTCACGAAGAAGTAGTAGCCAAACCGAAAGCGCCCCCTGAGCCGGTTGCCGCCAAAGGCACCAAGCGCCGAAACCCTGCCGCGCCAGTGATCGACATGGAAAAGATCATAATGGACCTGGAAGAAAAACTTAAGGATATAGAGTCTCTACTCCAGGAAGCGACCGTAGGCCAACAATTTGGCGATATGACCCGACTGGGAGAGGAGCATCTTCAAATCCAGGCTGAGTTGGAGCAACGCCTGGAAGAATGGGAGTCTGAATAATAAGTCGATCAGACCGGTATAAGCGAAAATGCGCGTGAGATAGAAAGAGCCCCAATTTTTCAGTTGGGGCTCTTTTGTTAGGAGTCGGGGCGGTTGTCGCTAGCTCCGAAGGGCTGCTTACGGTTCACCTGTCAGGTTTTTGATCCGCGGCCCAACTTCTTCTTTAAGCAGTTGCAGGCAGCGGACCGACTGCCTGGCATCATCAGGGTCTTGGCTGATGGTCAGGAAAGAACCAAACCCGCCCACTTCCTCGTAGAGATCCCTGATCTGTTGGGCGCATTCGTCTGGGTCGCCGACGAGCCAGACGTTCTTCATCATGTAATCGACAAGACAAAAATAGGCTGCAGGATCACTTCTGAAGCCTATTGTATCGCTTTGGCTGGGGCTGTTTAGCGAGGAGGCGCGGCAGGATAGTTGCGTAGCTCAGCAACCCTTTTGTACTGGTCGGGCCAATCGGCAGCGCCGTCCAGTTCGATCTGAGCCTGGATGGGCCAGTATGGGTTCCGGAGTAATTCCCTGGCGAGCAGGATCACGTCGGCCTCGCCGTCGTCGAGGATCTTCTCAGCTTGGGCAGCTTCTGTGATCAGGCCTACAGCCCCGGTGGTGACCTCCGCCTCGCTGCGGATGCGGGCCGAGAATTGGACCTGGTACCCGGCGTAGGGAGTCAGTGTCTGGGTGGAGGAGTTGCCTCCGGAAGAGCAGTCGATCATGTCCACCCCGTCTTCCTTGAGCATGCGGCTGAAGTCAATGCACTCATCTACGTCCCAGCCGTTCTCCATGTACTCGGTTGCTGAGACTCGAACTAGTAGGGGCATAGAGTCTGGGATGGCCTTGCGGACGGCGCGGGT
>CAYVIG010000121.1:0-7940 GCA_964451445.1 uncultured Dehalococcoidia bacterium | reverse complement strand
TCCCAGAGGCACAACTAGACCGTTTCCTGATGCGGATCAGTTTGGGCTATCCGAACTTCGAAGAAGAATTGGCGGTTATCGAAGGCCAGGAACTAGCGCACCCCATAGACGACCTTGGCGCCGTCGCCAGTGCTGATGATGTGAACAAGCTTCAGGAAGCCGCCAAGAGCATCTATGTGGACGCCGCCGTGCGCGAATATATCGTCGGTTTGATCGAGGCGACCAGGAACCATGGAGACGTCTCTCTAGGTGCATCGCCACGGGCTTCCCTGGGTATGTTCCGCGCAGTGCGTGCAATGGCGATCTTGCGTGACCGGAATTACGTGATTCCCGATGATGTTAAAGACCTGGCCTATGCCGTGTTGGACCACCGGTTGTTACTTTCTTCTTCCGCTAGGATGAGGGGCCTGCAAACCCGAAATGTGATTGAGGGGTTGTTGGAATCTGTGGCAGTGCCCGGCGCCAGCCGCTAGTCGGACTGAATTGTCAGCGAGAATGATGAAGTATGGAGCTACGCCATGAGCAGGCGATTGTTTGGCGTGGGTTTATTGCTCTTGGTGGTCGGTTTCTACGCCTTTGGAACCGGCTTCGATTTCTTTTTTAGATTCCTATATGTCCTGCTGTTGGTCACTGGAATCGGGTTCGTATGGGCCTGGCTCAATCTCCGGGGAATCGACCTGGAGGTGACCAGAGACGCCAACCGTGGCCAGGTTGGCGATTATCTTTCCGGCCAGGTGTCCATCGTCAATCACACCAGGCTGCCCAAGTCCTGGTTGGAAGTAGCTGAGGAAACCGGCCCGTCTGCCAATACCAGTGGCCGCGGGTTGGCCTTGATGCGGGAGCAGATACGCAGCTGGCGGATCGAGACCTACCTGGCCAAACGCGGAGTGTACCGCTCCGGGCATGTTCGGTTGGTCAGCCAGGACCCCTTCGGGCTATTTCGTCTGCAGAGGGAATTCGACGACCCGCATCCCTACATAGTCTTCCCCACCGTGGAACCATTGCCAGACCTAGACGTTCGATTCGCCGGACTACCCAATGATAGCAAGACAACCCGACACTGGGAGCAGATAACCACAGATGTGGCCTCGATTCGTTCCTACGTTGAAGGCGACAGTATGCGCCGCATCCACTGGCCCTATACAGCCCGTATGAACGAGTTGATGGTTAAAGAGTTCGACATGGGGCTCTCTGCTGAGGCCTGGGTGCTTTTGGACATGCACGAGTCCTCGCATTTTGGGATGGACCTGGATGAAGTCAACAACACAGAAGAACTGTCAGTGACCGTTGCGGCATCCATAGTCGACCAGTTGATGAACCATTCCATGCCTGTGGGGATGGCAACCAACGGAGACTGGGAACACGTATTTAGGCCGGATAGCAGCCCTGAGCACCGCGGTCGTCTAATGGAAACGTTCTCGGAGGTACGTGCCTTCGGCGAGCGATCATTACAGGATTTTGTCTACGGTGTAAGCGTCCATCTGAACCAGTACAACGCCCTGACAGTGGTCACTTCATCCGTGGAAACCGAGTGGGTGGCGTCGCTGGTTGCCCTGCGCCGCCAAGGGGTGGAGGTATCTGTGGTTCTGGTTGACCGGTCCAGTTTCGGGTCGCTCACGGATATAAGCGCGCCGATGGAAGCCCTGAGCGCCGAACTGATTCCGGTGTACCTGGTACAGAAAGACGACGACCTCAACAATGTCCTCAAGTCGCCGGTGCGAGAGATTCCACGTAGTTGGGCCGCAGATGTCGCCGGAGTTGTTCCCGGAGATATTCAATGACATCTGAGGCCATCAGCGCCAACCAGCAAGTGGGCGGCGGCTTTACAGTCGAGTCTATTACCGACGGTATCGGTTGGCTTGAACGCACACTAAGACCGAACGAGGGTTGGATCGCTGCCGGGTTATTGGTTGTCAATCTGATTGTCGTGGTGCTGTCGGTGGAACAGGCTGACTGGGTGCCTTCGCCAAATTTGGTGCGGCTGCTGATCATCGCCATGTTGACGGGCTTGCTGCTCTACCGAATACCCCTCTGGTCCATCGCCTTGGTGCCCGTCGGTCTTGCAGTAGGTCTGGGTGTGATCTTTTGGCAACTCTCCAACTTCAGCATCGACAACACAGATGTTGGTGGTCTCGGGGAGGTTTTGACACGATTGGACTTGTGGTTGGACGCTGCCCGTGACGGTTCGATCAACATCGATAAACTGCCCTTTTCCTTCGCCCTCATGGTTTCAACCTGGCTGACCGGTTTCTTGGGGGCATGGCTGTTTCTGCGCTTTGGAAATTTCTGGAGCGTTTTCGTCCTGGGCGGGATTGGCCTGCTCTCGAACTTAACGTTTCTGCCCCCGAACACTGCCTTCCACCTGGGGATGTATCTCTTCACCGCACTACTGTTGGTGGCGAGAGTCCAAGCCATCAGGCGTAAGCAGGAGTGGGAGAAACGCGCGGTTAAAGTGGATGACCACCTGGCCGGTCTGTCCCTTTCAGACAGTTTCGGGATAACTGTGCTGGTCATCTTGGTTGCCTTTCTGCTCCCAGTGGCACCCAAGTGGGACGTGACAAACGACGCCTATGAGACCATGCGCAACCCCCTGGAAACGATGGAGGACGACTTCAATCGACTATTCGCCGGGTTGCCTGCTCGCCGTCCCCTGGGCTTCCGAATTTGGGACAACGTGATGGCCCTGCAAGGGAGCATCTATCCCACCACAACCCAGGTATTGAGGGTGGACTCTCCAACGGAAATGTACTGGAAGGCCAGGACCTACAGCACCTATAACGGCCAGGGCTGGATCTCTGACCATACCATTACCAAGCCATTGGGTTACACCTCAGACTTCACCCTGCCAGAAGCCGACCTACAACGGGAAGAGGTGACGTATTTTGTAACCCCACTGTACGAGTCGAAGAAACTTTTCTCGAGCAATCAGGTTCTAGAAGTGAACCAAGACGTCGTGATTGAAACCCAGGCCACGCCGGTTTACACCATTGACCTGATTGATCTACAGAGACTGGATTCGAGTCTACCCAGACATCTGCAAGAAGTGGGAGATGGTCTGATTGGGGTTATGGAGCTGGCCGGGGACTTTGTGGCTGACACGGTATTGGCCATGTCATTACCACCTCAATTCCGTCTTGACAGGGTAGATCGGGTGGATGGTCGTGCGGTTGGAATTCAATTAACAGAGGCGCTGCCCGCAGTGCCTGAGGTCTTGTCTGTCACCAAACCCAAGGGAAAATTCAAAGTCGGAGAAACTTACGAGATAACGTCGGCAATCTCACAGGCCAAGCCTCAAGAGCTGTTTGAGGCCGGGACTGATTACCCTGCTTGGGTGTTGGATCGGTACCTTCAGTTACCGCCTGATCTGCCGGATCGCGTTGGTGATTTGGCAACTGGAATCACCGGTGCGATGTCAAATCCCTACGTGAAGACCAAGTCCATTGAGAATTATCTGAGGGAAACTTACCCATATAACCTCAGGATCGACCCTCCGCCTTATGGAAGCGACGGTGTAGACCATTTCTTGTTTTCACTCCAAGAGGGCTACAGCGAGTATTTTGGCTCCACCATGGTGGTCATGCTACGAACTGTGGGCGTACCGGCCAGACTGGCGGTGGGTTATACCACTGGGGACCGGGTAGAAGGCCGGGAGATCTATGCGGTTACCGATAGTCACAGCCATGCTTGGGTGGAGGTCTATTTCCCAACCTTTGGCTGGATTCTTTTTGAACCTACTCCAGGTAAGTCTTTGCCAGGAATTTCCCAACCAGACACCGAGGAACCCGATTTCTTAGCCACAGGCAGTATTCAGGCAGAGCTCCTGGATGAAGGTTGTTTGGATGAGTCAGATGACTGTTTCGATCCCGAGGAATCGACGGGAGTGGTAGGGGCGGACTCCAGCGCCGCCAACGGAAGTTCCGTGGTTGGTCTATGGCCCTGGCTGGCGGCAGGTCTTGCCGCTTTGACTGTGGTCTCGGGATTCTTAGGCCTGCTTTGGCAGCGGTTCCTGGCAGCGCCCAAAGACCCTAGAATAGCCTTCCGGCGCATGGCCACCCTGGCCGGACTCGCGGCAGCAGGCCAAACGGAATACCAGACTCCATACCAGTTTAGAGACCGTTTACAGCACGTATTTCCGACTCAAGAGGTCCCTGTTTCAATTATTGTATCGTCCTACGTTAGAAACAGATATGGTAGCAAAACCGTCACGGCAAGTGAGCTACGGGCGTTGACCTTGGCCTGGCGGCGTCTTCGCCTACCGATGTTGTGGGCGGTCGTCAGACGCCGAATTCGGTAATCAATAACAAGGTGTTTGGATAGAGGGAGTGTTCAGAAGGAGTGTTTTGTGAGAGGGGATAAATATCATCTGGTTGAATTACCCATGGGGTGGATGGTGCTTCTCGCCGGTGACAACGGTTTGAAGCGAGCATCACTCAAGCCAACACCCGACGAGGCCGTGGAGGACCTGGGAGCAGATTTAGCCGGGGCGGAGGATGATCCAGGCTTCTTTACTCATATAGTGGAATGCTTGCACCATTACGTGGACGGTGACATGAGGGCGTTGGACGAGATAGACCTGGATTTTTCCCGGGTGACGCCGTTTTTCAGTGCCGCCTGGAATGCCTGCCGCAGTATTCCGCCCGGCGAGACCCGAAGCTACGCCTGGTTGGCAGCAGAGGCGGGTAGCCCCCTGGCTATGCGTGCTGCCGGGCAGTCCATGGCCCGCAATAGATTTTCTTTGATAATCCCCTGCCACCGGGTGATTGCCAGTGACGGCGGACTTGGCGGGTACGGCGGTGGCGGTTTAGGTGTGAAAGCCCGATTGCTGCAGATGGAACTGGACCGCACTGGCCAATGATTACGTTGGTGAGGCCGAGCGCCGTTTTCAGGCTTTTCTGGCCGTTGGTATACTAGCTCTTAGCCGGCAACGGCAGACTTGGAGGTAGCGAATTGGCAAACGGTAATTTCTCGCCCAACGAACTCTGGGCCAATATTGGTGATCTCAAAGTACGCTATTTGGATTGGGGTGGCGAGGGGGAGCCTCTACTTGCCCTCCACGGCTTGGCCTCGTCCGCACACTGGTACGACATCGTCGCCCCCATGCTCCGGGATCGGTACCACATCTATGCCCCCGACCAGCGCGGTCACGGTCAGACTACCAGCGCTCCCAGCGGCTACGACTGGCATACACTGTCCGACGACCTAGCCAGTCTACTGAACCACGTCGGCCTGGACCAGGTTGCGGTGATGGGACACTCTTGGGGTGGCAACGTAGCCACCAATTTCGCCGCCAACTACCCCGACCGGGTCAAACGTCTGATCATGATCGACGGCGGATTTCTGGATGGCAGACTTTATCCCGGTGCTAGTTGGGAGGCCTTCTCCCACCGCGTGCGACCACGAAACGTGACCGGAAACAGGCAGGAGTTCCTGGACCGCCTGCGTAACCAGCTGGGAGTCATCTGGAACAGCGACATCGAACGTATTGTACAGACGATGGTCTATGAGGATGAGGACGGGCAGATTCAAGACATCCTGCAGCCGGAGAACCACGCACAGGTGATTCGCGCCATGTGGGATGAGCCAGCATCCATGACCATACCACGGATCCAGTGCCCAACCCTGGTGGTGTCCGCCGGGCCCACGCCGGAGCGCGCAGGGACGGAATTTGCAGAGATACGCCGCCGGATGGTGGAGGCCGCCGAGAAAAACCTGAAGGACGGCCGGGTCTATTGGGTGCCAGAGACCATCCACGACATTGGCTACCACAAGCCACAAGAGTTGGCGCAGGTCATAGGCGACTTTCTATCTGAAGGTGACTCCTAGAGAGGCCTCTGATACCCAGGTTAGGTCAACTGAATCGCTTACTTAACCCGGTAGGCCCAGATGCGGTGCCACACTTCCGGCTCGCCTTTGGGCAGGGGCTGGAACTCGTCGGTCATCTCTGCGAGCTCCCAGACACCAGATTCTTCCATACCTGTTTGCTGCTGTTTGAACCCGGCAGATTCGTAAGTATCCACCCGCAAGCTGAAGACGATTAGGCCACCGGGTTTGGTTATTCTGGCCAGTTCGTCGAAGGAGTTTGCCGGAGCGTGACCCAAGGTGAAGACTCCCACGCTGATTACGGCATCAAACTCGTCGGTGGCGAAATCGAGATCGCCGCCCAGGGCCATCTGGTGGAAGGCGTTATATAGATTCTTGCTCTCGGCCTCATCCAACATGCCCTTGGATAGGTCCATGGCTGCCAGATCTTTGTAACCGGCACTGACCAAACACTCACCCACAAGCCCCGTACCTGCTCCGGCGTCCAAGATGTGTGCTTGCTTGTCTACATGTCTGACGAACACGTCAGTGGCGTTCTGGGGAGCATTCCATTCGAACTCTGAAGCCAGGTCATTGTCGTAATCAGCTGCCCACTGGTCGTAACGTTCTTCCAGCTCTTTATCGCTGGTCGACTCGTAGACCCATTGGACTCTCTTGTGGCTCTCTTGCATGGAATGTGCTCCTAAATGTGGCTATTAGAGTGCGGACGTTAGAAGGGAATTGTAACCGAAGCTGAGGGAAAACCAAAAAGCCCGGCCTAAGCCGGGCCTTTTGAATTAGAAGCCTGTTTTACTACTTCTGGCAGACGTAGAAGCCCCAACCAAGTTCCTTGTGATCCACCGCACGGGCGGTTTCGATATAGGCGTTGGCCAACTCTTTATAGTGCTCGGCATGCTCCGTCGAATCAGTCGGCACCCGGCCCGCCAGAAGAATGTAGCTATTCTTGAGGTGGGCGGAAAGGTCAAAGGCTTCAATGACCTTGAACCCCTTGGCTGTGAGTGTGTCCTGGTAGGACTCAAAACTAAACGGTGTATCAAAAAGAAGCCGGTCGTAGACGAATTTCTGAGCATCAGCGCTGATATCCCGTTTTGGTTTGATAAGGTCGTCGAAGACCATGATGCCGCCAGGTTTCAGGACTCTGTAAGCCTCATTCAGGACGGATTCCTTGTCTGGCACATGGTAGATCACCGCCTGACTCCACAGGTGAGTGAAAGACTCGTCCTCAAAGGGAAGCTCTGCGGCAGAAGCCTTCTCAAAGGCCAGCTTGTTCTGCGCGGACTGTCCGAGACGAAGTCTGGCTTCTTGGGCGTTGCCGATGCGCACTCCGCTCAGGTCGACGCCGGTGACATGGCAACCTCGGTCGTTATTGAGCCATATGGCAGTGGTGCCATTTCCACAGCCCAAGTCCAAGACATTGGAGGTGGATTTGATTTGGCCCTTCTCCGCCATCATGTTGTCCAGGTTGTTACAGGCCTTTAGAAAGTCGTCGCCGGTGTTATCGTCGAAAACTCCCCAATGGACGCTGCCTTCTTCGTCCCAGACCGATCGGTATATATCGTCTTGGCCGTCGTAATAGATTTCCGTTTCTTGTTCACTGAACTTGCTGGTCATTATTTGTTCCCTCCAGGAACTTGACGAATTTGTTTCCTTCGTCAACTCGAATTGTTTGAGCATTGTTGGGTTCGTTGGTTGCCTGAGTTGGGTGGATTTTGCTCCTCAGGACACCTCGAACAATTACCAATTAAGGTTGAGGGTTTTACCGAATCAGTGCATCTATTTTTTTGCCGCAAGTCTCCGCATCGTTACTCAATAAAAAATCAAAGGGGTGGCTACCGTGTTGCGGGATTAGGAAAGGGAGACTGCGGGGTTATGCAGTTGGGGAAAGGCGCTACGGACCGCAGGGGAGGGCGTGGTCTTCGCGGGAGCGAATCTTAGCTGGGGTGATTGTTTCGATATAGGAGGAGCGGTTCAGTGCTTCCCGACTCAGATGCGGCTCCATCAAAGAACCGTGGCTATATTTAGACATATTCTCGACTGATTTGGTTGACGTGTTGAGAACTGTGGTTTTCACTGTCCTTTGAGGTTGTCCGCGGCACGCTGCGACCAGCATCGGCAGTGTA
>CAYVIG010000120.1:0-7992 GCA_964451445.1 uncultured Dehalococcoidia bacterium | reverse complement strand
TTTGATTTTTTTTACATCTGCTAGATGCTGAATTATTCCTGAAATGAATTTTCCAGCGCCTAACCCAAGGACATTTGCTTGATGAATATCAATGAACTTGAACAATATTTAATCCATAAAAATATTTTAGTTAAAAAATTATAATAAACTCAATTATTACTTTTTGGAACTTAACAAACTTATATACTTTTCTTGAAAGAAGAATTGACATGATACTAAATATTTTTGCTTCTAGGTATTCAACAAGTGAGCACCTTCTCGAGGATCATACATCATACTAGATTCGTATTCTATCTCAGAGAATCTTCTATACTAATAACTAAAAAAGAAATTGGTTATTATTAAATTTCTCATCTAGTGCCCAAGAATGATGAGGGCTATCAATATAAATTTTTATATAATGGTAACCCTAAGCATGTAATATTAATCTAAACCTAATTATTATTTCTTTTATTTTAAACATATATTTATCCTAAAAATACATATACCATGAATACAACCTAAACATCAGTGATATATAATCATTGAATATTTCAAGCATATGCAATCTTTTCATAAGCAATAATAATTGCGAAGAAAAATACTGCCATTGAAAAAATTAAAGTCGAACTAACTGAAACCATCCCTAAAACAGCAAATATAAAGATTTTAGTAGTTCTTCGACATTTATGCATTTCCCTATAAGCAAGTAATAACAGTAATAATGAACCGAATACTCCACCATTAACAAATATTTGTAAAATTGCTGATGTGGGGCTAATTGTTGATTCCATGGGATTATCTTTAAGATATCTATTATCCAATCCAAAAGGCGTTTCCTGTAATAGATAGTAATCAGGTACATAAAGATCAGCCAAATTCATACCATACCCAAAAATGAAATGTAACCAGTTGTGAGTTATTGCTGACAGAGCAAATGCGTCTTTTTTTACTGCATATAGCATTATATCAATTGATGATAATTTCCATAAAATATTCCCAACTATACTGTAATTTGCAAATAATATGAGCCCAACTAGTATTAGAAAAGTTATTATCAAGGCCCGTTTGGTTTCTGTAAAATATAGGTAAATACCTGCTCCAATTAATAGACTAAGAAGACCACTCGAAGAGAATGAGAAGAACATTCCTGACAATAAAAATATCGTTGTTAAGTATGATTTTTTAGAAGTGATATATGGTATTTTAATTCCTGTGGTTTTTAAATATTGCTTTAACATCAAAGAAAGTGCCAAGATGGCTGAGAAATGCCTCGGTTCACCTCCCAAGGATGACATTCTATAAAAACCTTGATCAAGAGCATGTGTAGCTAAGCCACCATCAATGGATCGACCCATTGCATCATTAAGAAACCAGAAATCAAACCATGGCAATCCAAGAATATAAAACAAGATTTGCATATAACCAATCATCGCCAAAATAATACAACCATATACGTAATAAGATAATATTTTTATATGATCTATTCGTGTTTTTTTTCTTAACAGCCAGAGTTGAAAGAGCACCATCATGAAAAAAATTCCCTGAACTATAGGTCCATAATAAGCACTAAACTCACTCCTACCTAGATTTATTATATTCTGGAATAAATTGGAATCTACAGCTAAGTAATAAAAAATTATAAAGACCGAGGAAAAATAGATGGCGATTGCTAATATTTTTGGACTTAATCGCTCCTTTGATAATAAAAAAGTCAATAGTAAAAAGATAGGCATTATTTTATATACACTTAATTGAAATCCTAAGATTCCAAATGACGCAGAATAAAAAGGCATTAAAAATGCTGAAATAAGCAAAAAATTATTATATGAATTCTTTTTAAAAAAGACCTTAACCACTCTAAATAACCAGGCACTCCATAGAATTATATTTATTAAAGTACCTACAAATGCCACAAAAAATCCTTATATCAAAAAAAGTTAGAGCTAAAATAGAATTTAAAAAATCTTTTGAACTTAATATTAATGTTTAATATAACCATTCATCTAAAGAAAAATAATGAATATTGTATATATTAACCAGAGAGAAACATTACAACTATAATTTTATAATTAAAATACATATTTATACTTCAAAAAGGCTAATTAATTAAGGATGGGAATAATTAAAATCTCTCCTATTAATTGATATTTTTCACCATTAAGACCTGATTTAAAGTGTGCCACACCTTTAGGTGTATTATCATTAAGCCCTCCCAAATCAAACCATTTACATCCACGTAACTTTGCTTCAAGGATAGCATTCCATAACATCGCGTAATTTGCATTCAGTTTTCTACCATAAATATTAGTATTACCTATAAGATATGTTGACGTATCTCCATGAATTATTGATACAAGCACCCCACATTGTTCTGATGAAGATTTATCTTTGGCAACATAATGACAAAACTCCCAATCATCATTTGATAAATGACTCAGCGATCTCAATAAGCCTGGTGAAATTCCAGAAAAACCTATCCCTTTTTGTGCGTCTTGATAAAATTCAATCAAATCACCTATTGAGGTTGAATCTAAACTTACTTTACTTACTTTTAAATCATTTTTATGAGATTTTCTTAGAAGGTTTCGCCATTTTCCATTTAAATTTCTCATTAATACATTTTCATCTGGTTCTAGGAAGAGTCGAGCAGATGCCCAAGGTACGATATTATTTCTCACTTTTAAATGTTTTAAATATTCAGAATCATCGCAAAAGTCGCACCTAAGAATTTCTGGTGCCATATAAAACAACCACCATTTTTTTAATTTTGCAATTTCAGTGAGTTTCTCAATTAATTCTAATTTAACCTTGTAATTATTAGCGTGATTATTTTTACCAATGAACAGTGGGCCACGATTAAGCCTGGCAACTCCACCCAAAAAAGATAATGATTTAGTTAACACCTGAGCTAATGCTATAGGATTATTATCAGAATCTTCAAAAAGAAAATGAAATGATTTCCACCCATCATTAACTACCTTAGATTCGCCATATTCCCACGATTGCATCAAATTCGATTGATTAATACTTGACCAATAATGATTCCATTCATCTTTTTGTATTTCTCGATATTTATATGAATTAAATTGCATCATTATTTCTAAAAATTAGGTTTACTTATAATCCTATCAATCTTTTCTGATAGCTCATCAATATTAATTTTTTGGTGAATGAAAAAAAAGAGTATCCTACCGAGTAAATCTATAGATTGCGACTCAAGCCTTGGGTAATCTTTTATCTCTAACGGCAAATCAGGCCATTGCATCACAAGTTGAGTATCATTATTTAATAAATTAAAGCGTTGTTTAGCTAGATCAGGTGTGTCACATATCATTCCTAATAAAAACGGAACTTTAATTCGATCAATATTTTGAATTGCTCGCCAACCATCGATTACTGAGAGTTGATTAACTAAATAAACTGCATTATTCGCTCTCTTAGATCCAAATAAAGTATAACTTGATAGATAACTAGAGGTTACTGATTTTTTGATATCATTACACTTTATGGGATCTAGCTCTTGCAATTGATCAGACCAAGTTTGACTCCAATTAGTGGAGGATTTAAAAAATCTTATCTGCTTAAGTAATTCTTTGATCAACCAAATAATAGGAAAACTTTCAGAATTTTTTTTCTTTTTTTTGAAGAATTTTTCTCGTGAAAATGACAGCCCAACACTTGGAAGTGGAAAATGTTTATGTGGAGAAAATACAAGAAAATCACCAGTCCATTTTGTAATTACATAGGGACTGATGACATGAGCACAATCCTCTATTAAGTAGGCGCCAAACTTATCTGAAAACTCTCTACTCTCCTCTTGACCTGCTATATTTCCAAAGTAATGCACATGAATAAATACATCCATAGAAACATTTTCATCAAAATTAGAAATTTTAGAATAATCTGGTAAAAAATCTTCATCGAGCTCATAAAAATGCAATTTAACCGGGGTAGACCGAAGAAATCTCAAGCTTTGACCACAAAAATAAGCTGGTAACCATATATTAATGTCACGCTTCTCTTTAATAGCTATCTCAGAACATATCTCTGCTAAACATTCTGCGCCACTATAACTCCAATTAAATTGCTCATAATATTGAGGTAATTCAATATTACAAAATGACTTATTTAACCATTTATATAGATCTGATTTTGTAAGATGCGGTTTAGAGCGAATCATAAATAACAATGACTTTTAGATTGAAAATTTATGTATCGCTTCATCTCTTACTCTCTTATATTTCCAATCTAAATGCCCATCAACCATCATTTTTATCATTGATAATGGATCTCCAGGAATAATATTTTGACGAAAAATAAAACTACGACTTGGGCTTTCTAAAACATTCCCTCGAATATTTGAAAAAATAAATTTAAAACGCTTATTCGCAATATTCAAGATATCATTATTAATTGATTCTATTGTTCCAAAAGGAAATGCAAAGCAACTGATATTCGAACCTATCAATTTTTCTATACGATTTGATGAAGATATAATTTCATCATACAACTTATCACTATCATCAATAGATGATAATACAGGATGACTTTTGCTATGACCGCCTATCATATGACCATTGTCACTGAGCCAGCTAACATCAGTCCATGACATTGGCATATATTTATCTATATTTTTATAAACTAATGGTGAGTTTGGATAGAATGTTTTTCGAATAAATGATGTTGATTTTTTTTCACCAATAAAATCTTCAGTTATGAAAAATATACCTTTCACACCATACTTTGATAACACTGTTTCGGCCAACACTCTGTTAGAATAAAATCCATCATCAAAGGTAAGTAATATTTGCGGTGGACCTTCTTTGTTCAGATTCTTTTCAGTGAATTGAAATGGATTTATAAATTCGTAGTTATCAAGTAGATATAACATGAATGATTCAAACCACTCATAATAGTTTGAAGGTACGTTATGTAGTGTGAGAACTACCACCCCCTTTTTAATTGGCATTAGAGAGAGAAAAGAACCAAGCAATGAGCCTAAGATTTTTCGACCTGAATTCATCTTTAGCGTTTACCAAGTAGGCCCAATATTTCAGTTTTAAATATGTAATAAATCAACCAAGGATATTTCAATAAGTTACTTAAATTTAGAAATTTTCGATAGAAATATCTTCTCTCTAGTAACCATTTATTATTTAATGTTACTGATATATTGGTGTTGTGTTGTCTCGAGTGCTCAACCACCGTTGGTACGGCAGCTATAGAATTATTCAAAGAAAGTCTAATCCATAAATCATAATCACCCAACAAATTATAGAATGGATCAAATTGTATATTTTTCAATAGCGATCTTCTTATTAACATACAACCTATAGAAATTAAGTTTCGTTTAAATAATGCATTAGTTATATTCCCCGTGATTAAGTAATTGTGTTCATCTGAAAGCTTATGACCACTAGAATCAATAGTGTCATAACCCCCATAAACAATATCACAACCATTTAACGCTAATTTCATCTGTTTTTCTAATTTCTCTTTAACCCAGATATCATCACAATCTAAAAAGGCAACATAAGTCCCCGAACATTCTTTAAGCGCTAAATTTCTAGCATTATACAAAGGAGTTGTTTCGCTGGCTTTGAAGTATTTAAGACGTTTATCGTTGTAGCTACGTGCAATATCGGAACTTTTATCAGTCGAATTATTATCCCAAAATATTATCTCCCAACTTTGATAGCTCTGTGCAAACACAGAGTCAATAGCTTCTCTCAAATACATATCGGAATTATAACAATTCATAATAACGCTTATTAATGGCTTTTCAGAATTCACGAATATACCGCAAGGAGATGATCACAAACATAATCTACGTCGCTATTCTTCAGGTCAGTATGCAATGGTAAAGTTAAAAGCCTTTTGAAAAGTTTATCTGTAATTGACAAAGATTTTACATTTTTCTCTTTATAAAAACTTAACCAATGATTCGGCTGATAATGAATACCAGTTTGAATATTATTATCGTCAAGGGTCTTTCGAAGCTCTTGCCTAGTTGGAGAGGAAAGTAATTCAACAACAAAGATATGAGGCACCACGCAATCATAATCTAGAGGCAATAATCTTATGTCCTTACATCTAGATAGCCTTTCAACATAACGCTTCGCAAGAGCTTTTCGCTTTTTAGCTAGATCATTAAATCGAGATAGTTGCACTTTACCTATCGCGGCCATAATATTACTCATATGATAACGCCAACCTTGTTCTGTAACATCAAAGTCCCAGCTTCTGTCTCCTGAGTAACGCTTCTCAGTATCCTTTTCTACACCCAATAATCTTGCATCACGGATTCTTTGTAGGGTAGCTTCATTGTCTGTGACAATACAACCACCTTCTCCTGAAGTTATATTTTTAATACCGTCAAAACTAAAGCATGCAATATCACCGAAACTACCTATTCTCTTACCACGGTATTCTGTACCGAAGGCATGCGCTGCATCTTCAATCACTATCAAATTATGTTTATCTGCAAACGCGTAAATTTCATCTAGGTTACCGACACCACCTGAGTAATGTACAGGCATTATCGCTTTAGTATTTGGTGTTATTCTCGCTTCAGCATCTCTCCAATTTATACACAAAGTTTCAGGATCGATTTCGCAGGCTATCGGCCTTGCCCCCGTTGCTGAAATAGCCTGAAAACTAGCAACATAAGTAAGAGATTGAACCAAAACTTCATCACCTGACCTGATTCCATTAGCTTGAATAGCCAAGTGAAGCGCGGCAGTGCCAGTTGACACGCATAGTGCTGGTCGATCAAAAAACTTTGAAAGAGTCCGCTCAAAATCTTGAACTTCAGCTCCCATCCCCAGAAACTCTTTATCCAAAACATCATTTACAGCCCGTTTTTCTGAGTCAGTTAAGCATGACTTGGATAATCGAATAACTTTCTGATGCTTTATACTCTCCAAGGGGCCTCCCCCTCATTCCACAATATATCTAAATTATCGCGGTCACGCTTAGTATCCATACACTGCCAATATCCTTCATGCTTATAAGCCATTAACTCACCAATACTCGCGACTTTCTCCAAAGGTGTGCGCTCTAAAATTGTCTCGTCACCCTCGATTAGATCAAAAAACTCTGGCTGTATAACAAAGTAACCACCATTAATCCAACCTTGTGATGTTTGAGGTTTTTCTTGAAATGCGATAACTTTTTGATCATCAATTTTCAATTCTCCAAAACGTGCCCCTGGATGAACTGCCGAAACAGTAACCATTTTCCCATGACTTTCATGAAACTTAATTAAGGAATCAAGGTTAATATCTGCAACCCCATCACCATATGTTAATAGAAACGGTTCATTACCAATGGCGCGCTCTAAGCGTTTTATCCGCCCTCCAGTCATTGTATTAAGCCCCGTATCAATTAATGATATTCTCCAATCAATAGTATTTTCTTTATGAGGATCAATGATTCCCGATGAAAGATCAATCGTGAAATCCGAGTTAACTAGACTATAATTTAAGAAATAACTTCTAATTACCTCAGCCTTATAACCAAGCGCCAAATAAAAATCCTTATGGTCATAATGAGCAAATGTCCTCATGATATGCCACAGAATAGGTCGATTCCCTATTTTTACCATCGGTTTTGGGATGTCTTCCGTATACTCCGATAAACGAGTACCAAAACCACCGGCAAGAATAATTACTTTCATATAATAACCTCCCAATTATATTTTATGTCGTTCAGCTCTTTTCTATCCGCTTCAGACCCTCTGTGTTGAATATTAGCAACATTAAGGAGCATGCTAGTATGCTTATCAACGCCCTGAAACCCCATCCATAACATAGGAGGTAACGTTAATCGATAATAGTTATCTCTTGACAGAGTAACCTCCCCAAACTTGCCGCAACTACTAGAGTTTTCCCTATTATCATAAGCAACAAAACGGACGCATCCAACAGGTACAACCAAATTTAACACCATTTCCTGATGTCGCTTCCATGCTTTAATAGCACCAGATTGGACCGTTGAGAAATAAGCTTC
>CAYVIG010000119.1:0-7997 GCA_964451445.1 uncultured Dehalococcoidia bacterium | reverse complement strand
ACGCCGGCCCCGCCCCCTACGAAAGCAAAGGCATCGGAGAAAGCAGCAACATCCCAGTAGCCGGAGCCATAGCCAACGCCGTCTTCGACGCCGTAGGAGTCCGCATCACAGACCTGCCGGTAACCGCGGACAAGGTGCTGGCCGGGTTGCGGGAGTTGGATAAGTAGAAAATGCTCAACCTACTAATTAAAAACGGCCTAATAATCGACGGCTCGGGCAGCCCTGGGTTCCATGCTGCTGTGTTGGTGGAAGGTGACGTCGTAACCATACTGCGGGGGGATGTTTCGCATCTGGAGGCGGAGCGGATTATTGATGCCTCGGGGATGGTTGTTTGCCCTGGGTTCATCGACCTGCATTCCCATACTGGTTTGACCATTCTCGGAGAGCCCCACCACGACCCCAAGGTGCGCCAGGGCGTGACCACCGAGCTTGTGGGCATCGACGGCATGTCCCACTCGCCGTTCAAGACCCGGGAGGAACTGGAACGCTACATCTGGCAGGACTCGGGCCTCAACGGATACCCGCCTCTGCCGACCGACTGGCTGACAGTGGCCGAACAACTGGACAAGTACGACAACACGGTGGCCGTGAACATGGCCTACATCCTAGGCAACTCGCCGGTCCGCATCTGGAGCGTAGGCTGGAACGACCGTCCCGCCACTCCCGCTGAACTTGAGGACATGAAATCGGTGGTCCGAGAGGCCATGGAAGAGGGAGCTTGGGGGCTGTCCACCGGACTCGACTACCCGCCGGGATCCTACGCAAGCACATCGGAACTCGCAGAATTGGCAGGTGTTGCCGCCAAGCTTGGGGGCCACTACCACACCCACACCCGTGCCAGCCTGAAGTCCAAGGGGTTGATGGCACCCTGGGAAGAGGCCCTGGACATCGGCCGCGGCGGCGACTGCCCCGTCCACCTGACTCACTACAGACAAGGAGCGGCCGGAGTGGGCAGTCACCTGGATTACCTGAGCCTGGTGGAAGACGCCCGCGACGAAGGCATGGACGTCACCTTCGATTGCTACACCTATCCCTACTCGGGCACCACTGTGACCATAGGCCTACCCCACTGGGCCAAGGACGGCGGACCGGAACGCTTGATGGCCGCCCTGCAGGACGCCGACGACCGCCAGCGCATGAAAGTCGAACTCTCCAGAGACCGACTGGAGGACAACTGGCTGACCAACTTCAACCAGCCGCAGAATAAGCAGTACGAAGGCATGCTGATCACCGACATCGGCGATATGCGGAACCAGGACCCGGCCGACGCCCTTTTCGACCTGCTGATTGAAGAGAACTTGTTCATCACGACCACGGGGCTAGGCACCAACGCCCAGACGCTGTACGCCTTTGTTTCCCATCCAGCGGGGATGATCGCCAGCGATTCCATCTTGGTTGGCGACTACCCCAATCCTCGCAGCTATGGCTGCTTTCCCATTGTCCTGGCAGAGTTCGTCCGTGCCGAGAAACACCTCAAGTTACCTGAGGCCATCCGCAAGATGACGTCATTCCCTGCCCAGCGTTTGGGTATCCCCGACCGGGGCCTGCTGCGAGACGGTTTCAAGGCCGACATAGTCATCTTCAACCCCTACACCGTCAAAACCCATGCCAGCAAGTCAGACCCCAAACACTACCCAGTAGGCATAGACTACGTGATCGTAAACGGCCAGGTGGTGATACAAAACGGGGAAAACACTGGGGTCCTGCCAGGCCGGTCGATCAGGCGCGGTCAGGCGTCTACTTAAGGGAAGCCAAGTGTCCCTTAGAACCAATCCACACCAGAGCCACTGCCCTCACCCCAGCCCTCTCCCTTGCGAAGGAGGAGGAGCTTTTCGCCACATATATTTATCCCAACTGCTCCAGTAGCCCCAGCACGGCCTCGCAGTCCTTGCAGTCTCGGGCGCTGTTGGGTGGGGATTCCATGTCCCAGATCGCGCGCGCTTTGCGGAGCAACGGCGGCAGCAGGGTGACAGGCCTTAGTTCCACCGGCACTATGTTGGCCCGGAAGCCCATCGTGAACCCACGTTCATCCACCAGGCCTGGCTCGGATGCGGTGTCTTTATCGGTGGCAGGTTCCATGTAGACCAGGGCCAGTTTCGACACTGGCGATAAGCCCTGGCTCTCTGCAATCAGTGCATAGGCGTTGAGCTGGACCTCGTAGTTGCTGTACATCCCTGGGCGTTCCGGGTTATATCTGGATGTCTTGTAATCGACTATCACGTATGAGCCGTCGGACAGCCTGAATATGCCGTCAGCTTCACCTCGCAGGGTGGTCCCAGTCTCCTCATCCAGGACTTTGAACTTGGACCAATGAGGCGGGTCGATATATGCGCCCGGTTCACCCAACTCGGCCAGCCAGGACGGACCGCGACCTTCGCGGTCAAAATGGTTGTGGACTATCAGCTTGTTGTAGCGGTCGATGCTGCTGAAGATACCGGGGAAACTCTGGTAAGGCAAATCCTTGACGTGCAGCCGTATCCAGGCACAGCGCGAACAAAAACGAGTCCTGGAATAGGTGCCAAGTTCGGTGGCTGAGATGGTTGGCCCCAATGGCACTTCTTCGTCAGCCCACAGTTTCTCTTGAGCCATACCTAAAATGACCTTGCGGAAGTATTAATCGTCGGCAACCACGCCGAGGGAGGCACCGACAGTTCTAGCTTCCGGCGGCAGAGCGTCTTCCCAGTCAGGCAATTGCCTCCGCGAGGACGAAGGCAGGAATAATATGCAGATCACAGCAGTCAGACTGAGACTGAACGACAGCAGGATCGACCAATCGTAGATGCCGGTCCAGTCTTTCAAGAATCCTGCCAGTACCGGACCCACGCCCATGCCCACACCGGCGCCGCCCATCTGCCAACCGTAGGTCGTCCCGGTTGGGGCATCTCCGTAATACTGCCGGTTGATGATTGGAAAGGCCGTCATCTCTCCACCGAGACCGATTCCAAACAGCACTGCAAAGATGAAGAAAGCGGTCATATCCTGGGACACCAACAGGATCAACAGCGGGAATGTCTGAGCGGAAAAACAGACGATCATGACCGCCTTTGCGCCGAACCGGTCGGCCATCACCGGAGTGCCGAACCTGGTGACGGTACTGATCACCGTCAGGGTGATGTACACAACAACTGAGGCGACATCCGACAGACCCGCCTCGCGGGCCATATCCACCAGTAAGATCAAGATTATGTTGTGCGCTGCGCACCCCCAGAAATGGATTCCCACCAGATTCCAAAAGGCGGTGGTCTTCTGGGCCTGTTTCAGAAAGACGCGGGTGCGGGTCTTGGCCAGGTCATTGTTCTGCATCCGCTTGACCGGCTCATCTTCATCCGCCCCCCATGGCTTAAGACCCAGGTCAGCAGGCTCGTTATAGAAGTAGCGAGTCAAGAAAAGTAGCAGCCCCCCACCGATGATACCCGGAATCCAGAACGTGGCGCGCAGACCAAAGCGGTCAAACAAGATGAAGACCGTAACAATCGCGAGCGCTGTGCCAAATCCCTGGAGACTTTGCAGCAACCCCATGGCCAAGCCAAGTCGTTTCCTAAACCAGAGGGTCACGCCAGAAACCAGGGTCACCTGGAAAGACGCCATTCCGGCAGCCAGAAGAACTCCAAAATAGAGGTAGAACTCCCATAGAGAGGTCATGATGCCGGTCAGTAGCATTCCCGCTATGAAAAGAGAAGCGCCAACCCACATCACCCTCCGCACGCCGTAACGGTCTCCCAGCCAGCCAGATACGGGAGCCAGGAACCCTGATGCCAGCCACTGGATAGTGAATCCGAGGGTAATGAATCCGATACTCCAGCCAAAGTATTCCTCTTTGTGGAACTCCGGAATCAAAAGGCTGGTCGCGAAACGCATGCCGCTGCTGGTCATCCACATCATGGAGGCGATACCGACGATCACCCATGAGTAGTGAACATTGCGTCGACCGACCGCAAACCCCTCTGGAGTTATCCCAAACCGAAACATGCATCCCTCCCAAGCAGATGCCCATTGTACACGCCAGGAGCGTGCACGGTACTGTACTCTCCGATCGCCTGGTTAAGCTTCAATCAAGAGCCCTGGGTTGAGCACGCCGTTGGGATCAAGGGTCCGCTTGACGGCCTTCAACGACTGGGCGAATAGCTCTGGTCGTTGCTGGTCATACCAGGGCCGGTGCAGGCGTCCGACGGCGTGGTGGTGGGTTATAGTTCCGCCAGAAGCCATGATGGCATCGGACGCAGCCTGCTTGATCTCGGCATACATCTCAAGTTCAGCGCCCAGGCGGCCCATGCCCTCAAAGGTGAAATACGGGGCTGGACCGTCGGTGTAAACGTGGGTAAACCTACAGGATACCGTGCCACCGCCACAGACTCGGTCAAGGGCTTCTTGGAGGGCAGCCCGCACCGCGCGGTCAAGCTCGGGCCAGCGGTCCCAGGTCACAGCGGTCTCCATGGTCTCGGTCACAAACCCAAGCCCAGCTTGGTGGTTCTTCATGTAGGGGGCGTTCAGGAACGAATCACGCCAGGCACCAACCGCACCCTGGCGGCCCGTCTCTCCCTGGGGTCGGCCGCCGGAACTATCAGACACCTTGATATCGTCGTCGCTGACGATCCCACCAGCGTCGCGAGCGATCTTGACCGCATGTTGGATGAACTCTCCCTGGGGAATCTCAGCCGACTCAAACCCAAGCAGCAACAGGGCTTTGGTGCCATCCATTCCAGCAGCGGCAGCCGCTTCCACCGGGTCTAGAAGACGGCAGTTGCCGGGCCAGAGTTTGGTCTGGACAACCTGACGGGCCGCATCGGCTCCAGCGGCAAAAGTGGGGAAGGCGACTCCGGCAGAGGCTCGAAACACCGGGCGGGCCTGAATTTTCATCCAGGCCTCCGTGATGATGCCTAGGATGCCCTCACTGCCTATAGCTATACGGTCTGGGCTGGGGCCAGCTCCGCTGCCCGGCAGGCGCCTGGACTCCCAGATACCAACGGGGGTAACCATGCGCACCGACTCGACCATGTCGTCGATATGGGTCTGGTTGGTGGCGTAATGGCCTCCGGAGCGGGTGGCGATCCAGCCTCCAAGAGTGGAGAACTCGAAGCTCTGCGGGTAATGGCGCATGGTGAAGCCGTGGGGGCGCAGTTGGGCCTCCAGAGCGGGACCGTAGATGCCTCCCTGTATCCGGGCGGAACGGGATAGGTCATCGATCTCCAGAACTTGGTCCAGTCCCTCAAGATCAATGGTCACGATACCATCGTATCCCTCAGGGGGTTCAAAACCTGCCACGGTGGAACTGCCCCCGCCGAAGGGAATGGCGGCGTATCCGGAACTGGAGCACCACTCCAACACAGCCTCCAATTCTTGTTCATTGCGTGGGCGTGAGACTACGTCTGGGGGGTTCGGAAAGTCGTAGTTGAAGGCGCGGATACGGTCCCTGAAGCTGCGCCCGTAGGTATGGACGGCCCGATCGTGATCATCACTGACACAGATGTCCGTCAACGCCGAAGGTGGGGTGATGCGCGGTTTGCGGAGAGACAACCCCGACGATTTGGGCGGTGTGACCGGGTCTAGACTGACGTTATAGCGTTCAGCCAACTCCGCCGCCGCCGCCTTCATCTGCTCGGCGGTGGGCTCGCCTGACTCGTTCCCCCAGGCCCAGAAACTTCGTTTGGCCATTGCCGTCTCCTACTGTTTATCTGAGCCTACCAAGTGATATGTAACTACCGCCTCAACGATTTATGGGCTACCACAACAGTTCGTGGTGAGTTCCGCCGAACCATGAACGCGCAGAAGACAGGCCGCCTCGACATCCTTCGACTGAAGGACAGGGTGAGCGGTTATTTGAAAATCGGGTTAGTCCGCCATCTCGAAGCGTTCGTTCTCGGCCGGTTTGGACCACATCTCACCAGCTCCGGCCATTGCTGCAGCCCGCTCTGGACTGGCGCGCCAGGCATCGTAGATCTCATTGGAGTCCCAGGTCACCAGGGTAGAGATCTTAGTGGGGTCATCCTGGGATATGAAGGTCAGCCGCATGCCATAGCCTGGAGCCTTGCTCTGGGCCAGGCCATTGCCGTCCAGCATCTTCTTGGCTTCTTCAACCTTTTCGGGTTTTGCCCAGTGGTGAGTAAGTACGCCAATCATCGTTCTTGGCTCCTGATAATCATCTTGGAAATTGAGTTGGACTAGGCCAACTCAGGGTCCACAGGCGCGAGTATATCACTTGTCCTGGCTGTCTTTAACATTGAGCAAACGCCCGACGACAAATGCGACTATCGCCGCTCCGGCGCTGAGTACTGCACCCATCTTGGCCGGGTCTTGGAAGGCCGGATCCTCGTAGGCCTTACCAGCGACAAACAAGGCCACGGTCAGTCCCAGACCAGCGATGATAGCCGCAACCAGCAGATGCTTGACGCCCATTCCTTCCGGCAGTGGGAATCCGAGCTTGACGCCAACCCAAGAGAACAGTGTTATACCGATGGCTTTACCGACGATCAAAGCCATAATCACGATCAGTGTGACCTCGGTGATGCTGCCAAGGGCCACTCCGGCGTTGGCAAAAGCAAAGAAGAACAGACCAAAATCTACCGGCAGCTTGAGCTGATGTTCAAAGTCATCCAGCGGTGCCTGGTGATGATGCGGCTCCAGAGCTTCCAGCCCAGCGTCGAGCCCATCAGGATGGGCGTGCTCGAATTCCTGGTCACCGTCGCCAAACATCCCATGGGCCACGCTAGGCCCCGGGAGGAACGGGACGATTACCACTAGCGCCAATGCCGGTTCGATTCCCGACTTGACCAGGCCAACCCAACTAAGCCCACCGGCGATCAGGATGTAGATCGGCCAGTGGCGCACGCCGATCCGGCGCATGGCATAAGCTGCAGCCATGCCGCCGACCACCAATAACAGCCAACCGGGCTCCACAGGATGTGCTGGGTCAGGATAGAACACGGCGATGATTCCCAGACCTATGGCGTCATCGGCCACCGCCAGCAACAGAAGGAAATTGATCGCAGGATGCCCATTGCCGAAGATGACCCGAGCCACCAACCAGGCCAGAGCGATGTCGGTGGCGGTGGGAATCCCCCATCCGTTGGCAACGGTACCGAAGTCGCCGGACCCACCATAGAATATCCAGGCCAGCAGGAAGAACATACCCGCAGGGCCAAAGACGCCGCCAAGGGTGCCCATCAACGGGTTTATGGCCTTGGGTATGGGATTCAGCGCACCGCCAGGGAGGACAGACTCGGTGATCTCCTTAGTGGCAATGCCGAAGAAGAACACCATGAAGATCTCGTTGACTAGGAAGTGGACGGTGACGGCCTTGCCAAATATCTTGGCATCATCACCAAAGATATGGAAATCCACCATCTCTTCATAGGAGTGGAGATCGATATTGGCAAAAACCAAGCCGGCAATCACGCCAACGATCAGCGGGATTGAATATTGTTGCAGTAGGTTTATATGTTGGGCGCGGAGCAGGGCGTTATCCTAGGTATTTTATGGATTTATAGAGCCCACAGGGTTAGAGAGGCTCTTGTATTGTCAATGGAACAGATTATCGGCCGGATAACCATTCGCTGGTAAAGGAAGCGAATGTCCAAGGATTATATCACCGAATTGTCACGATAATTATGATTATTCTAACGTTAGAACAAGTTTTGATCGAGCCGCTTCAGCCACTCGCTCCAGGCTCAACAAGCCCCCCTTTCAGGCGTGGCTCAAGTTGACATCCCATAGGGCCTTTGTTACTATCACCGGCAGCCCTTCAACATTGATTTAGGGCTTATTTGGGCTTGTGCGCCGGCCATTTTTGGCCAGGAGGAACCGACCGCGGTGGCTTTCATAAACGGACTCAAATGTCGCGAATGCGGCAGAGAATACGCGGCAGAACCGCTAAACGTATGCGAATTCTGCTTTGGCCCATTGGAAGTGGTCTACGACTACGCAACCATCTCTGAAGTGGTCAGCCAAGACAATATCGCAAAGGGTCCCCTCAGCATCTGGCGCTACAAAGACCTGCTCCC
>CAYVIG010000118.1:0-8036 GCA_964451445.1 uncultured Dehalococcoidia bacterium | reverse complement strand
GCTATGACGATGGGTGAAGACATTACAGAGCGTTGGGGGTTGAAGTGCAATTCAGCCAGCCAAACTCCGTCTAGCCCTTGCTCTTCTGCGACATCAACCATGCGAAATCCTTCCTGGAAGGCATGGGCCTCTGTAACTCCAGCCCGGTTGCCAAACTCCATAAATGCGCCGAAGAACATGCGTTTCTTCCCCCAAATCTATCGTTGAATGTTTAATAGAGCCCAAAGCTATACGCTGACCCTGGGCCAAGCCGAGTTCAAAAGTACTTCATAGAGGGCAAAGGGTCAAGAAAATGGGTTTTACCCAGAATACTCCGCCTTGACCGACCCAGTCCGTCGGACTACCCTTTAGCCACAACTTTGCAAGCATTATTTCTCCGACATTACGCACTGCATATTTTGATTCTGAAGCAAGGTTTAAGAGGCAATTAGATGGAATCGTGCCAGTATGACATCGTAATCATTGGTGGCGGTATCCTTGGTCTGTCAACAGCCATGCAACTGTTAGAGCGGGCGCCCCAATGGCAGGTCGCCGTTGTGGAGAAGGAGGAGGAACTGGCCACCCACCAGACTGGCCACAACAGCGGCGTGATGCACTCCGGCATCTATTACCGGCCCGGATCCCATAAGGCAAAGTTCTGTGTTGCCGGTCTGAACAACATGGTCAAATTCTGTGAAGAGAACGAGATCGAATTTCAGCAGTGCGGCAAGGTGATCGTCGCCATTCACGAGTCGGAGTTAGGCCGCCTTCAGGACCTGTATGAAAGGGGAACGGCTAACGGCGTGCGGGACCTTGAAGTCGTCGGTCCGGAGCGCCTCAAAGAGATCGAACCACATACCGCCGGGGTGAAAGCGCTGTGGGCTCCCCACACCGGCATCGTTGACTTCACCAAGGTGGCCGCTGCCTTTGCCGATAAGTTTCAACAGACTGGCGGAGACATATTCACCGGAGCAACGGTCCGAAACATAACCCAGTCTGCAGGCTCCGTGGCTCTGGAGACGACCAAAGGAACCTTGCAAGCCAAGCACCTGATCAACTGCGCCGGATTGCATGCTGACAAAGTTGCTTCCATGACCGACGAGGAAGTAGGTGTTCGGATCATCCCCTTTCGAGGTGAGTATTATACCCTGCGCCCAGAGAGTCATCATCTGGTTAAAGGGCTGATCTACCCTGTTCCCAATCCCGAGTTCCCATTCCTGGGCGTGCACTTCACTCGCAACATCAAGGGTCACGTGGAAGCCGGTCCAAATGCAGTGATGGCGCTGCGTCGGGAGGGTTACCGCAAACGCGACTTCAACCTTGGCGACAGTCTGGGTAACCTGGGGTACCCCGGTTTCTGGAAGATGGCCGCCAAGTATTGGAAGATTGGCATGGGCGAAATCTGGCGTTCCTACAACAAAAGAGTATTCTTGCGCGACCTCCAAACTCTGATCCCGGAGATACAAGACTCAGACTTGGCAGGCGGCGGTTCCGGTGTCCGTGCCCAGGCGGTGGCCAGAGACGGTTCTTTACTCGACGATTTCAGTATCATCCAGGGTCGTAACGCCATCCACGTGCTAAACGCGCCGTCTCCCGGAGCAACCTCATCACTGGCTATCGGCGAGCACATCGCGGGATTGGCAGTGGAGAACTTCGGCTGAGCCTTTTAACCGGTCTCCATGCGCACATCAAAGCTGGCCAAGCTGGGTGTACACCATGTTGCTGGCGATGCTGGCCCTAGTTATAATCTGCTGGAGATTGCTGTCCTGAACACAGGCTGGTTTCATTCTATGAATCAGACAGCGATTTTGGCACTTACCGTGGCATTGTAGGGATAGTTGTAGGCGGGGAGGCAGTCCGTATTGGTGCGTGAGATGGAGCGTAATATGGACCTAGGTTCGTTTTATGCTACGCAGGACTCGGTAGACGAGTACTTGGCATCGGTTGATGACGCGTTGCCCATCTACAAGGAAACCGGCCTTGCCCCACCGCTCTACTCCGCAGCTTCAGCCTTGGGATCCCTTTTGCGGGAATTGGCTCTCCCTCCTGGCGCTATTCACAGTCTTCAGGAAGTAGAAACTAAGAAGCCCGTGGCCATCGGCAGTGAGGTAAAAGTAAGCGCACTGGTGGAGAAGCCTCGCCGCCGCGCCGGGTTGGAATTTATCACCGTGGTCTGCACCGTGGAGTCTGACGGAGCCGTGGCTCTGATTTCTAAGAGCACAGTGTTGGTGCCGCCCAAAGATGCGCCAGAAACTGCACCAGCAGAGCCGAAAGCGTCGGACGCTGAATCGATACAAAGCGAATTGATGGTTATCTCAAAAGAGATTAACCAGGAACAGCTGAACGCATACGCCAGGGTGTCTGGCGACGACAACCCGCTGCATCTAGACGCGGAGTTTGCCGCAGGGACCCAGTTTGGTGGGATCATCGCCCACGGCATGCTGACCCTAGCCTTCGTGTCAGAGATGATGGCCACAACCCACGGAAAAGCCTGGTTGGAATCAGGGGGCCTGCGGGTTCGGTTCAAGGGAGCGGTCTACCTGCGAGACCGGGTTGCCGCATGGGGAGATCTTTCCAAGGAAGAAGGCTCATCCCGAACCTACTCGGTGGGGATCAAGAACGCAGACAACGGTCAGGAACTGATATCAGGCACTGCCAGTTTTAATATAGACCACTAGTTAAAAAACGAATCAGGGGTAGCAACCTTTAACGAATGGCCCGGCGATACCCTGGCGGACGCCAGTCAAACGAGGAAGGAACACTATGCAAGATAATACGAACAACGGATCAAACCCAGTCAGGGTCGCGATGGACGCGATGGGTGGGGATCATGGACCGGTCGAAACAGTTAAAGGCGCTATCCTAGCGGCTAAAGCCACCAACGCCGAGATAATCCTGGTTGGTGACCAAGAACCCGTTGAACAGGAACTGGCCAATCACCATACGACTGGCATCAAGATTAGTGTGGTTCCTTCCGAAGGGAAGATAGGCGACGATGAACATCCGTTGCAAGCCATGCGCACCAAGCCCAAGTCCTCCGTACTGGTGGCCACCAAGCTGGTCAAAACCGGTGATGCCGACGTCATGGTCTCCATGGGTTCGACTGGCGGTTCGATGGCCAGCGCCGTCCTGACACTGGGTCTGTTTGAAGGGCTGGAACGGCCCTGCTTAGGTGGACCATTCTTGGGTCTGGCTCCCAACACCTTGCTGGTGGACATTGGCAGCAACATCGATTGCCGTCCTGGGCTGCTGCTCAACTTCGCCTCGTTGGGAGTCACCTGGGCCCGCACTTATATGGGCATAGAAGACCCCAGGGTGGCTCTGCTCAGCGTCGGTTCGGAATCAACCAAGGGAAATAAACAGGTTCAAGAGAGCTATCAGGTCTTTGAAGAAAGCAACATGAACTTCGTCGGCAACGTTGAGGGAATGGACTTCTTCACCCAGAAAGCAGAGGTCATAATCTGCGACGGGTTTGTCGGTAACATCCTGATCAAATTCACGGAAGGTCTCGGCGCAGCATTTGCCGCCTATTCCAAGAAACGGCTGGCTTCGTCATTGGATGAAAGTGACCTCGGTAAGTTCTCCGCCGAGTTGATCCAGTTGACCAACCGCACGCGGACTAACGGAGGACCACTCTTTGGTGTGAACGGCCCGGTGATCTTGGGACACGGTTCCAGCAAGGCAGACGAGATACTGGCCGCCATCAGCACCTCTGTCCGCTACGTCGACCTGGGAATGGTCGAAATCATGCGGGCCGACCTGGCCTCCGTGAACGCCAAAAGCCAAAGCGGCGCGAGCAGGTAAGGTTATTTGATTAACGGTATCGACCTAACTGGCAAAGTCGCGCTCGTCACCGGAGCCTCCCGTGGTATCGGGGCTGTGGTCGCCTGTCGCCTGGCAGCAGCTGGGGCCCGAGTAGGCGTTAATTATCACGCCAGCCCAGACGCCGCCACCGTGATTGTTGATGGAATCAACAATTCAGGCGGGGAAGCCTTCCTCGTTGGTGGTGACGTTTCCCAGGAAGAAGCCGCTGAATCGGTCATCAAGAAGATGATCGAACACTTTGGGAATATCGACATCCTCATCAACAACGCCGGCATCAACAAGGATCAACTGTTGATACGGATGAAGCCCGAAGACTTTGACAGCGTCATGAATGTAAACTTGCGTGGAGCTTTCCTCTGTACCCGCTATGTCATGACCCACCTGATCAGGCAGCGCTCCGGCCGAATCATAAATATGTCGTCTGTGGTAGGACTTTCTGGCAACCCTGGCCAGGCCAACTACGCCGCCGCCAAGGCAGGGTTGGTGGGTTTGACCAAGGCCGTTGCCCGGGAAGTAGCTTCCCGCAACGTCACCGTGAACGCCCTGGCTCCCGGGTATATCACCACCTCCATGGTGGAGGAGATTCCCGAAGACAAACAGGCGCAGATCCTGGCCAACATCCCCATGGGCAGATTTGGCACCCCAGAAGACGTGGCCGAGGCCGTGATTTTCCTCTGCAGCGAAGGCGCCAGCTACATCACCGGCCAGGTCCTGACCATCGACGGGGGGATGATTGCCTAAAACCCCGGCCCCCTTGGTCTCTCTCGTCCCATATATTGCCCCTGTATAATGCCGTTACGTCCATCGTGACCAAACCTCACCTATTTCGCACGGCTAACGGAGGCCTACATGCGCATCACCACCAAGTTTCGCCAACTGCTCCAACAACCGGGAATAATTCAAGCGCCTGGGGCCTACGATTGCCTGACAGCCAAATTGATCCAGCAGGCTGGTTTTCCTGCGGTTTACATGACGGGTGCCGGTACTTCCGTTGCAAAACTCGGGTACCCTGACCTGGGACTGGCAACAATGTCCGACATGATCGCCAACGCTGGTGCCATCGCAGACATCCTGGATGTGCCGTTGATTGCGGATGCCGACACCGGCTACGGCGGCATCATGAACGTCAGAAGGACGGTCAGGCAGTACGAGCGAGCCGGAGTTGCTGCGATACATATCGAGGACCAGGAGATGCCCAAGCGCTGCGGTCACCTGGACGACAAGAAAGTCGTATCCACCGAGGATATGGTGCAGAAGATACGCGCGGCGGTGGATGCCAGGACCGATGACGATTTCACGATCATCGTGCGCACCGACTCCATTGCGGTGACCGGCTGGGAAGACGCCATGCACCGCTGTAAGGAGTACATCAAAGCGGGAGCCGACGCCCTGTTCGTAGAGGCACTACGAACTCCAGAGGAAGTTGAACAGGTCGCGAAAAACATCAACGTTCCCCTGCTTTACAACTTTGTGGAGTCGGGTAAGTCTCCGCTGCTCTCAGCGGCGGAGTTGGAGAAGTTCGGCTTCAAGATTGTCATCTATCCAGGAAGTGCCCTTCTGGCGGTGACCAATGTGGTGCAACAGTTAATGGCCCAGTTGAAAGAGACCGGAACTACCGCCCACCTGATGGACGACATGGTGACCCTGGAAGCCTGCTTCGAAGCCGTGGGCCTGTCCAGAATGCTCGCCGAAGATGCTCAGTTCGCCACACCTGTTTAGCCGTAATCCGGGCTGATTCAAACCCTGACTCCCATCTATTTTGGTACGGTGGGAACTTTCACTGGCTGGCCGACGTCTTTAGGATATGGATATGGCATCGGACGTAAAGGTATGTGTAACGGTAGGCACCACCGGAAAGGCGGTCATTGAAGACCTCATATTTGGCGGACTGCCCTTTGACCCATATCTGGCACCCAAGAACATAACCAGGAAGGAACCACCCCCGATTCCACCCGGGTCTAGTCTAGCAAGATAGAGGGTATTCATGCCAAGTGTAGTGCTCGTGATAGACATGGTTAAGGGATTCATGGAGCCGGGCCACAACCTTTATTGCGGTGACGAGTCCAGGAATATCATTCCTAATGTCCGCGAGTTGCTGGCTAGAGAACAATCAGCGGGTTCTGAAATTCTCTTCGTCTCTGACCACCATGATCCTGACGACCTAGAGTTTGAGATGTTTCCGGTGCACTGCGTCAAGGGAACTGAGGAACCTAACGTCATACCCGAGCTGGAAGAATTCGTTAACGAGACCAACGTCATCCCTAAGAACCGTTACAGCGGCTTTTTCAACACATCCTTGGCGTCCGATTTGGCCGCCAAGTCTCCAGATAAGATAATCATATGTGGAGTTTGCACCGACATTTGTGTCATGCACACCGCGTCAGACGCCCGCAACTGGGATTACAATGTTGAGGTTTCGTCGGACTGCGTGGCCAGCTTTGATGCAAAGGCCCATAAGTGGGCCCTCTCCCACCTGAAGAACATACTCGGCGCAACCGTCCTATAGGTCAGTCGTGTAACTTGATTTAACGCGATTCCGACAGGCTCCGGTAGTCTTGCTAAGCATCCAAATCCCCGGGTATTATGAGCCTAATATCTAGGTCTTGAACCGCACCGTATCATCTGGACATGGCTCCAGATAATGAGGAAGGCGCGATGCTCTACCGCTCTTATAAATACTCCCAGTGGGACGGCAGCCAGCGGATCTTCGAACTTGACGCCGATCAGTTGATGGACCTCCTTTCGGATGACATCCTCAAAGACGGCGATGTCATGCAGGCGCTCCGTGACCTGATGCGTAAGGGACTCCAGGACCGCGACGGTCAGCACATGCCCGGGCTCCACGAACTCATGGAGCAGCTCAAGAACCAACGCCGCCAGCAGTTGCAGCAACATAACATGGACTCCGTGGTTGATGATCTGAAAGAGCGGATGGATGAGATCGTCCAGATGGAACGCGACGGGATTAAACGCCGCGTGGATGATGCGACCGATCAGGTAGAGGCCGACGAGAGCGAAGACAAGACCCAGCAGGAAAACCTGCTGGACCTTCTCAAAAAGAGAGCAGAGAACAATCGCGAGAAATTAGACTCCTTGCCAAAGGGACTTGCCGGGCAGCTAAAGGAGTTGATGGAGTACGACTTCATGGACCCCGAGGCCCAGGAAAAGTTTCAAGAGCTCTTGGAGGTCCTCAAGAGCCAGATGTCCCAAAACATGGGCCAGCAGATGATTAACCAGATAAAGGGCATGTCAGAAGAGGACCAGGCCGCCACCCGTGGCATGATGCGCGCTCTGAACGAAATGATCCGCGACAAGATGTCCGGCCAGGAACCAGACTTCGACGGATTCATGGACAAGTTCGGCCAGATGTTCGGAGACAACCCGCCTCAGAGTTTTGAAGAACTTTTGGATCAGTTGCGGCAGCAGTTGGCCCAGTCCCAATCCATGTTGGATAGCATGTCGCCTGAAGCCCGCCGTGAGATGGAAGAAGCCCTGGCCCAAGCGTTGGACCCAGAAACCCATCGCGAGATGGCCGAGTTAGCATCGCTCATGGAGCAGATGATGCCCATGGACGACCTGCGCCGCCAGTATCCCTTCCTTGGTGACGATTCCATGACCATGGAACAGGCCATGGAGATGATGCGCGAGCTTCAAGAACTGGACCAATTGGAACAATCCCTCCAGGAAGCCATGCGCACCGGAAACATGGGCGACATCGACCCGGATAAGCTGTCCGAGCTTCTGGGCGATGATGCCCGCCGCATCTATGATGAACTTGAACGACTCAAGAAGATGCTTGAGGAGTCGGGCTATATTACCAACAACGACAAGATGGATCTTACTGCGCGGGGGATTCGCCGCATCGGACAGAAGGCCCTGAAAGAGGTTTTCACCCATCTGAGGAAAGACCGCATGGGTAACCACCAGATGGACGCCCGGGGAGCAAATGGCGATTTGTTGGGCGAGACCAAGCCCTACGAATTTGGCGACCCATTCCAAGTCGACCTTCAGGCCACGGTCAAGAACGCTGTGCTGCGGGGTGGCCCCCAGGTTCCAGTGCGGTTGAGCGCCGAGGACTTTGAAGTCTTCCGCAACGAACACATGACCCGGTCAGCAACCGTGCTCTTGCTGGACCAGAGCCGGTCAATGGGCTTGTTCAACAATTGGCAGGCGGCGAAAAAAGTGACCCTGGCGCTGATGGCCTTGATGCGAAGCCAATTCCCTCGGGATAC
>CAYVIG010000117.1:0-8040 GCA_964451445.1 uncultured Dehalococcoidia bacterium | reverse complement strand
GACACGGGTTGCCCCACTGGTTTTTGAGACCAGCGCGTCTACCATTCCGCCACTTCGGCACGGGTGTGATTTTATAGTTAATTCCCTGCCTTCGCTACCCCGTATCCACGTTGTCTTGGCCATTTTGAATCCTGTTTCCGGGTAGACTCCTATCTTGATTGCTTTGCCAGGCCTTTGTTCTGCATAATCGAAGTTAATTCGCATCAATCTCGAACCAGAGTTTGAATCAAGAGATTTAAGGGAACTCGTATGGCAAGATTAACTGATTGCCTCATGTGCCAGGGACCTATATTTGCCGCAGATGGCAGCCAACACCCGCAGAAGATCGCTGAGCTCGATGTCTGCACTGTTATCGTGAACCGAGACTGGCAGTTCTACAAAGGAAGCGTCGTTCTGGTTTACCAAGACCACGTCACAGAGTTACATCACCTTTCTACAAACCTGCAAAACCGTTTCTTGGCCGACGGTTCACACGTTGCGGCTGCCCTTGAAAAAGTGTACACAGGAATAAAATTGAACCACGGATTATTTGGCAACATGGTTCCTCACCTTCATTGGCACATGGTGGTGCGCCGTCCGACAGACCCAGACCCAAAAGCCACCATCTGGGAAGCGCCCATCCCAACTCTCGATTTATCAGATGAGGATATCTTCAATATTGCATCGGAGATTCGCGCAAATCTCTGACGAGAACATCCTCCGCATCTAAACAAGAGGACCGGTATGCCCGAATATCACATCACCGTGGGAGATGGTCGCACGACAGGAGAACTTGTCACTGCAGCAAATGCCACTCCCAAGTGTTCTCAGACAATTTTCCAGCCAGACCGTTCAATGGCGAAATGGCCCGTGAGATAGTCCTGCTCAGTTTTGATCACCCGATCTCCTCGAACAACGCCACTGCCGAAGCCGCCAAACAGGGTATTGAGCGTCCCTATTACGAAGATGAACTTTATTTCGGGATCAAATACCCTGAGATCCAACTTGACGGCCCAGTGGCTTTTCTTCACGACCCCTGCCTGGGAAACCACGGCCGACGGGACACGATCTGTCTCTGGAACAACGCTGGTCGCCGGGAATTGGGTCTGGAAGGATTTGACGACCTTTGGGAACCGGATTACCGCCTCGCATTTGTCCGCCCGGATGGCGATTCCGCCGAATAAGCAGCAACAGGGAATAATCGAGCGCGGTTTACAGGTGTAACTCCTTGACGCAATATTGGGGCACGCCTATAATTCTTCGGAGTAAGGATGTGTTTTTGTGCCTAAACGAACCTATCAACCCAAGAAACGACGCAGATTTCGCGTGCATGGCTTTCGCCACCGTTCCAGCACCTCTGACGGTAGGGCAATTCTTAAACGACGGCGCTTCAAGGGCCGCCATAAACTAACCGTATAACGTTGGTGGCCCTCAACTCACCCAGTAGCTCAAGCAACTGTTCAATTAGAAATGTAATCCGCAGCCCGATCAAGGGTTTGCTCCAATAATGCAGCACAGGCAACGGCTAACGGGCAGCAAACGGTTCACCCAGATACATGTGAAAGGCAGCAGCGCCGCCAATCGGTTATTGGTAATCCGATACCTCGACAACGGTTTAGATTGCAGCCGCTTCGGTTTTTTGGTGAACAAGCGCATTGGGAATGCGACTGTGAGAAACAGGGTGAAACGGCGACTGCGGGAAGTCGTTCGATTAAATCAGGTTAAGGCAGGCTGGGACGCTCTATTCATTGTTCGACGGGGCGCCGGAACCGCCAGGCACCAAGATCTAAAGAACGCAGCGGAGAACCTGTTACAGCTTGCCAATCTGGTGGACCAAGCTCCATCGCCCAACGGTCCAGGGCAAACTGTGGACCAAACTCCGAGATCGAGAATGGACTAGCCACCAGCAGAGTAGATTGTTGTTACGCAGGACTTGCCGAACAGATGTTTGCCAAGGCGTTGGAATCGCATAAATGAAGTTTGCCGTGCTATCGGCGATTCGGCTCTATCAGAAGACCCTTTCGCCGCTGCTTCCCACATCATGCAGGTATTATCCTAGTTGTTCGCATTACTCCCAGGAAGCCGTCGAGAAATACGGCGTTTTTAGAGGCGTATGGCTGGGGACAAAGCGCCTTGGTCGCTGCCGCCCCATGGGTGGCCAAGGATACGACCCCGTACCGTGAGAATCATCAACCGGTCCAATACCGGATCTCTGTGGAAAAGTATCATCCATAACAAACTGACCACTTCAGAACTCAATCACTCCCGGACAACCTCTGGTTCCGTCCATGCCGATAGGCTAGTCAATAAACGGCTATTCCTTTTGTTGGTCGCTATCCTCTTACCATTGTTGGCCGGTTGCGCACCAGGCGGAGTTGGCGATGATGCAAACGGGTGGAACTCTCCCGTTAGTGACGATGGCGTGGTCTACGTTGGCACAAAAGATGGCGAGGTGATCGCCTTGATCGACAACGGTTTTGAGGGTGTTTCAAACCGGGAGGTCTGGTCCTTCCCTGCATCAGTCGATCAGGGAGATATCGAAGGCGCCTACGCCACTCCCCTGGTACAGGGCGACCTCGTCTACATTGCAGGCATCGATGGCTATGTCTACGCCCTGAACAAGGAAAACGGCAGCATAAGCGACGGCGGTTGGAAGAGACCACGGGGGTTCGTTGAAGAACTGGAACCACTTGTTTCCGGACTGGCCTACGACCCGGCGAACGACATCATTCTTTCCGCCAACGGTGAAGGGCAATTAACCGCCTACACCGCCGATCTAGGGGAAAATTTCTGGGAGAATCCGTTCCAAGCGGATAAGGAAATCTGGTCTGCACCCGTCGTTGACAGCCAATTCGCCTACTTCGGCTCTCATGACCACAAGGCTTATGCAGTAAGGCTGAGCACCGGCGAAAAGTTCTGGGAGTACGAGACCGGCGGCGCGGTAGCCGGCAAACCACTGCTTTTTGACGGTAAAGTGATCTTTGGGTCCTTCGATAGAACCCTTTATGCCGTTTCAGCGGACGCCAGTGGAAATGTCTCTTTAGATTGGTCTTTCAAAGGCGATAACTGGTTCTGGGCGGGAGCCGTTACCGACGGCCAAACTATCTTTGCCCCGAACATGGACGGAAATATCTATGCCCTGGACACCAACGGCAATCTTCTGTGGAAGCACCACGTAGGTGGCTCCATAGTCTCTCAGCCGGTCCTAATCGATAGAGGCCTGGTGGTGGTCAATAAGGGCGGCGATCTATTCTTGCTGTCTACCGATGCATCGCAACAAGGTGTCGCCCGTGAGCTCTCCAACCCAATCAAGTTGGACGCCGAGGTCAAGGCTCCATTATTCGCAGATGGTGACGTAGTCTTCGTAGGCTCTCAAGACCGCCGGGTCCGGCGGGTCGACTTAAAGGTCGGCGAAACCGCCTGGTGCTGGCACACCAGGGACGGCTCATGCAACAACTAGGTCCCCAACTCAACCGACATACCCCGGCAGTTTCGCCGGTAACGAGGTAGGTCTCTTTGGAGATCATTTCAACTCTCTGGACCGAAGCTATCATTCGGCCCATGCTCAACACGCTGGTGGTGCTCTACACCATCTTATTCAGCCAGATGGGATTGGCGATCATTGTACTGACCGCGTTCATCCGGTTGGTCACAATGCCTTTGACCCTGAAACAGCTGAAGCAGATGAAAGCTATGAGCGAGCTTCAGCCCAAGATCAAAGAGATTCAGGACCGGTACGCCAGAGACCGGTCTCGGGTGTCACAAGAGACCTTCAAACTCTATAGAGAAGCCGGTGTTAGTCCCTTAGGCTGTCTGGGCCCAATGATTGTCCAGATGCCCATCCTCATTGGACTATTTAGGGTTCTGATCCAGGTGGTGTTCTCCAGGCCTGACAACCTGGTGGGATTATCAGAAAAGTTATACACCTGGATTCCCGTTGTGCCCATATTCTCGGCTGCGCCACTGAATTCAGGTTTCCTATGGATGGACCTAGCGGAAAACCCATCCATCAGCGGCAACCCCCTTAACGCACTCATCCCGGCTCTTGTCTTTGCTTCCACATGGGTCCAACAGAAGATGACCATGCAGCCATCGACGGACCCGAGACAGGCTGGTAACCAGGCGATGATGCTCTGGTTGATGCCGCTGATGATCGCATTCTTCTCGATAACACTGCCCAGTGGTCTGGCGCTGTACTGGACCACTTCCAACCTGATTGGAATAGCAATTCAATATTTCGTTACAGGTGGCTGGGGGCCGCTATTCCCCTTGTTCCCACCAAAGACTGAGCCGCAGGCTGCACCGGTGGCGTCAGGCCGTCCATCCCAAAATGATTCACAGGAGGAGATGGTAGAAGATGGAAGAGACAGTGAGGAGCGCCCGAACCGTCGAAGAAGCAATCGAGCTGGCACTGAAAGAGCTCGACGCCGACCGAGACGAGGCCGAGGTAGAAATACTAAGTAGGGGTAAGACTGGCTTCTTGGGCATTGGGTCAGAACTAGCCCAGGTCAAGGTTACGCGAGTATCCACAACCCGGACCGAAGCCGGAGTGCCGAGTACACCGGCCGGCGATGCCACTGCCGCAGGAGTGGCCACAGACGCCGTGGGTCACATACTTGAGGCCGCCGGTGTCAACGTAACCCGCACCCTGAGGGCCGCCAACGATCCCGAATCAGGCGGACCCATTATAGACCTGGCCGGAGAGGACTCCGGTCTTCTGATCGGACGCAGGGGACAGACACTTCAAGCCCTCCAGTTCTTGGTCAACTTAATCGTCCGCAAACAATTTGACGGCGTTCGTGTCGTCTTGGACGTTGAGAACTACAGGCAGCGTAGGGAGGCATCTCTCAGAGAGATGGCCACCAAGATCGCCGAAAGGGTAGCCCAGACCAACCGGAGCATCACCCTGGAACCCATGCCACCGGCAGACCGCCGCATCATCCACACCAGTCTCACGGACCACCCCAGTGTGGCCACAGAGAGCACCGGTGAAGGCGACGGACGGAAGGTAACGATTCTTCCAAAACGGGACTAACGGACCACAAGTACGGTACCCAGGTACCTGTCGGTTAACGAAGATCCCGTGCATTATGGATATCTGGCAAGTTTTATAGAGTGTTATCCAGGTATGGCTAACGCTAATGGAAAGCCGGTTTTATGACGCCGGAACCCTTTTCAGGAAAACAGCAATAACTGAACGTCTGTTATTTAGTGAATTCTGTTGTTGACCACCGAGTTTTGGATTACATAAAATATCACCGTGAGTAGCGAACTAGGTTTTTCCTTCGGTCGCGCGCCCTTTGATACCCCTAATGAAGAATGTGGGGTAATTGGGATATCCACCCCAGAAGGGGAGGCTAGCCGTTTAGCATTCTTTGGACTCTTTGCCCTGCAGCACCGCGGGCAAGAGAGCGCAGGGATTGCCGCCGCCAACGGCGAGAACGTTGTAGTCCACGCCGAGATGGGTCTGGTCACCCAGATATTCAGAGAGCCAGACTTCTATCCATTGTCCGGTGACATGGCCATTGGCCACACCCGTTATTCCACCACCGGCAGCAGCGAACTCTGTAACGCTCAGCCCCTTTTGGTTGACAGCCAGCACGGTCAGTTGGCCGTCGCAAACAATGGCAACATCATCAACGCCCTCCAATTGAAGGACCAGCTCCGGGATGAATGGAACTGCACCTTCAATTCCACCACAGACACCGAAGTAGTAGCCCAATTACTGGCCCACTCCGCAGGCGCAACCTGGGAAGAACGCGTCTTCCAATGTATGCGTCAACTGGAAGGGGCTTACTCCATCGTCATCCAGACCAAAGACACCATGATCGCCGCCAAAGACCCATTGGGCATCCGGCCCATGTGTCTGGGAAAACTCAACGACGGCTGGGTCGTGGCATCCGAGTCTTGTGCGTTGGATCACCTAGGTGCCGAGTTCCTTCGGGAGTTGGAACCCGGGGAGGTCATTGTTGTAGACGGAGACGGTTTGCACACAGCCATCTGGTCTGGCGGGACCGGTCGAAGCGCCCTGTGCGTATTTGAACTGATCTATTTCGCCCGACCTGACAGCGTCATGGCCAGCCAATTGGTCCACTCGGCACGCCAGGAGTTGGGCGCACAGCTAGCCCGCGAACATCCAGTGGAAGCAGACCTCGTCATCGGCATTCCAGACTCTTCCACCGCCGCAGCCGTGGGATACGCCCAGGAATCGGGCATCCCATTCAGTGAAGGCCTGGTCAAGAATCGCTACGTCGGCCGGACGTTCATCGAACCGGAACAGCGACTTAGGGACCTGGGAGTTCGTCAAAAATTCAACACCCTGGTGGAAGTCATCCAAGGCAAGCGATTGGTCGTGGTCGACGACAGCATCGTCAGGGGAACCACAACCCCCCATGTCGTAAACCTCCTCAGAAAAAACGGGGCCAAAGAGGTACACATGCGGGTATGTGCTCCACCCATCAAGCATCCCTGTTTCATGGGCGTGGACATGGCATCTCGCGAAGAACTGCTGGCCGCCAACAACACCCTGGCCCAGATAAAAGAAAAGGTCAGCGCCGACACCCTGGGCTACCTGAGCGTCGAGGGACTCTTGAAAGTGGTTGGTGGGTCCAACGGCGGTTTCTGCGACGCCTGCTTCACCGGAAAATACCCGGTTCCGGTGCAACTGGAATTGACCAAATTTGCTTTGGAACAGGGCAGCCCAAGCGCCGATTGATCCTGCTGATTCCATGCTGGCATCTTCCTCATAATCTCCGTTTGCATAGCCCTTCATTTGGGCAACGTTTCCCCAGTCCAAACCCTCTGATTACCCCTTGCCTTTGCGCCCCTGTTGAATTAACCTTTTACAGCGGTGATTCACCTTGACTTTTGCCGCACGGATGGGAATGGGAGGAGCCTAATTTTGGCAAGTGACGCATACCGGGAGTCGGGTGTAGACCTGGACCGGATGGGCGACCTGAAAGAGCGGATCAAAGGATTCGCCGCCACCACCCATGGCCCCGAGGTTTTGGACAGTTCTGGCAGTTTTGCCGGACTCTACCAACTATCGGGATATCGGAAACCGGTCATGGTCGCCAGCACCGACGGCGTGGGCACCAAGATTAAGATTGCCGCCCAACTGGGTCATTTTGAGTCGGTAGGCCAAGACCTAGTAACCCTAAACGTCAACGACATCATCACCAGGGGCGCCAAACCCCTGTTCTTCCTCGACTACGTAGCCTTCAGCAACCTTGACATACAACGCCTTGATACCCTTATGCGTGGCATCGCCTGGGGTTGCCGAGAGGTTGGATGCGCCCTCATCAGCGGAGAAACCGCCCAGATGCCCCAGGTTTATTCAGGCGATGAGATGGACCTGGCCGGGTTCGTGGTCGGCGTGGTGGAAAGGGATCAGCTCCTAGAAACGAAGAACATCAAGGCCGGAAATGTCCTGGTTGGTGTTCCGTCCAGCGGTCTGCACACCAACGGCTTCTCGTTGGTTCGCAAGGTCTTCAACACGGACGGCAACCCAAACGTGCTGTTTCACCGCTTTGAGGAACTGCACCACCAACTTGGCGAAGAATTGCTGGTGCCCCACCGCAGTTATTACCCACTGCTGGAGCCGGTGCTTGCTCTGGTAAGTGGCCTGGCCCATATCACCGGAGGCGGCCTGCCCGGCAAGCTGCCCGCCATTTTGCCAAATGACTTGGCAGGTGAGATCAACCTTGGCTCTTGGCCCATCTTGCCCATCTTCCAGGTGATACAGAAAGAGGGTGGGATAAGCGACGAGGAGATGTACCGCGTCTTCAATATGGGCTTGGGAATGGTGGCAGTATGCCCGGAAGCGAACGTCGCCAAGATACTGGAATGCCTTCCCGACGCCGTTGTCATAGGCAAGATGGTCGACAGGGGCGACGGCGAACAGGTGGTCTTCAAAGGCTAAGCAACGTTGGATGAAGGTCGATTCAAACCGCGTCATCCCGTAATACTTTAAAAGAATACAAAAATCTCAAATAAGACGGAGAGAATGTTGAAAGCACTGCTCAGCGTCTATGATAAAACTGGAATAGTAGAATTTTCCCG
>CAYVIG010000116.1:0-8136 GCA_964451445.1 uncultured Dehalococcoidia bacterium | reverse complement strand
ACGTCCCCGCCATATCCCACAAAACTCCGGCGACGAATGGAGCCGTCCCCATTCCAAAACCGCTTCCGATGCTCCGCCAACCATATAAACTCCCTTGAGGTACGTTCCCGTAATATTGGCGATTAGCAATCGGAAAAGTAGGTACCTCACAACTCTGGCCTACGCCGAATAATAATGCGAATAAGTAGAACTCCCATGGATCCTGGGCCAAGAATATGATTGCCAGTGGAAACGCCTGGAGGGACATGCCTAGGACCCAAACCGTTTTGCTTCCTATCCGTTCCGAAACAACTGGGACGGCCGCTCGTGCAAATACACCTGTTCCTTGTTGTGTTGCGAGGACCCCTACGGGCATTTCAAGAGAAAGGCTCCTCTCCACTGCAACAGTCAAAAAGCCCTCTCCAATGAGGGGGCTTTTTGTTGGGTTCTTTTTTAGAAATCCGAAGGTCGAGGTTTTAGTATTTCCACTCCCAGAGGTCCCATGTTGAAATGTTATTAGTATCTATTTTGAAGGTATATACCACTACGGCAGAATTTAGACTTTCGAGAGCTGTAGTTGAAGTCCTGAAATATACGACTCCACCGAAATCAATCCCGCCTTCGCTATTGAACTTACCGACTCCGGTTGCCCTAAAAGTAGCCACTTCTCCCGTCTGCGTCATGATGACACCTTGATTGGGGCACTCTCCGTACAACGACCCATCTGATTGCATCTCTGATGCATAGGTCGCCATGCAATTGACATCGACTCCAGCGAGCGTACCAGAACCTTCCACTGAGTTCTCAAATCTAGGATTAGGTCCATTAGCCTGTAACACCGTTGTTTTTATTGGCCCGACTATCTGGCCCAATTTTTCACCCAACATATTAATCGATACCTCCGAAAATATTTAAATCGTTAATAATGCTTGTAAGCATATTAACAGCTGTGATTGTACACACGGCTATTTTACATCGTATCGTCCAGTATATATATCTGGTAATCATTGTTTAATCGAAATTTGCGTTCTTGATTTTCTGACGAATAAAATCATGATTGGCTTGGGCAAACTAAAACAAGATTGAAGATTCGAAGGACTACATGAACTATCCATATAACAGTATTAAATCAGCCGTTATCACAATCCTTATTTGGATTGGTGTGATAACCGCTTTGTTTTTAGTTGCTCCACCTATGTCTGAAGTGACTACCAATGAACAAGAGGAATTTCTGCCTGTAGGAGTGGAGTCAGTCCAAGCTCTTGAAATACTACGAGATAAATACCCTATGGATGATGGCATACCAGCAATCGCAGTATTCCATAGCGACGATGGATTCGACGGACCGGAGTTGAGAGCCATCAGGGAGTTCACAGAATTTTTAGGTTCTGACAATCTTCCAGGGGTCATATTCAATCAAATTACGACAGTGGATGGGTCGATGACGATCGACCCATTTAGATCACCTGACGGTAGTACATTTGCTGTACCGTTCAAAGTCATTGGATCCCCGTCTGACCAGTCTTTTTCTAATTCAATCGACACAGCAGTTGCGCAGGCACATTCAATCGGCGGAAGAGTCCAGATAAATGCGAACTTAACCGGACCTGCAACCATACTTCGCGACGCTGTAAAAATATTCCAGTCCATCGATATTCGAATCACCCTCGTGACAATCTTAGTGGTCGTCGTAATCATGTTTTTGATTTATAGATCACCAGGTTTAGTCTTCATCCCACTACTAATATTAGTCTCCGCATTAATGGTTGCTCGTTTTGTGGCAGCCATTGTTGTGGACTTGACGGGATTACCATTGAATGACCAGGTGACGTCGATCATGTCTGTTCTGTTGTTCGGTGTAGGAACCAACTACGTGCTGTTTATCGTATCCAGATACAGAGAAGAGACCACAAGGTCTGGTGATAGGTTTCAAGCGATGGAATCAGCCATGAAGAAAGTAGGACCGTCAATCATTGGTTCTTCGATGACTACAGTTGTCGCTATGTTCTTACTAATCTTCTCAATGCTAGGTTCCTTTAAGACGATGGGACCTATGTTGGCTATCACCGTGTCAATAATGCTGATTGTGGCGTTAACGGTTTTACCAGCGGCTATTGTTCTAATGTCTAGGATTGCTTTCTGGCCGAATAGAATTATCGCCAATCAACGAGATGTAGTTACTAAACCGATATGGCAGAAAATCGGTAAGTTCGTAGTTAATCAACCTAGAACCGTATTCTTGGTCACTACGGCAGTATTGTTAATAGCGATAACTCCAAGCATTCGTATGATTCCGAGTTTTAATTTTATCGATGGATTTCCTGATGATGTGGAGTCTAAGGCTGGGTATGAGTTGTTAAAAAAGGGATTTGCTCCTGGCGATTTGTCCCCAACAACGGTGTTCATACATACTCCTGATAATGACGTGATTGACCAATGGGACTTTATAGAACTTCTGGCGCAGAAGATAGAAAATAGTCCGGGTGTAAATCATGTCAAAGGAATTACTAGACCATATGGTTCGTACATCGGAGATCAACCTGACGCGGCATCTTCAAGAATGTTCAATTCTCCTGATGGAACTACTAGTCGGTTGGATGTTTCTTTGGAAGGAGACCCTTATTCAGAAAAAGCCTTGGCTGTTATAGATGACATCAGGTCAATTATCACGTCAGCCGTTATATACCAGTCTATGACTGAAGTAGAAGTGTTAGTAGGTGGTGATACCGCTGTACAATTTGATACTAAAACTGTTATCGACGAAGATACCAAACTTCTAGCGCCATTGATATTACTTGCGATTTTGTGCGTGTTGATTGTAATTCAGAGATCACTTGTTGCCCCGTTGTATTTGCTTTTTAGCGTAATTATTTCTTACGCAGCCACTTTTGGTATCTCTATTTTCATATTCCAAGATATTCTTAATCACACTGGCGTCGCGTATTCAAATGGCATATGGATTTTCGTGTTCTTGGTCGCCCTAGGAGCGGACTACAATATATTCGTTATCGCACGTATCAAAGAGGAAACAGAAAAACTAGGATTTGATGAAGGTATTGCTGTTGCTGTAGGTCAAACTGGAGGTGTCGTAACTTCAGCAGGCATAATACTTGCAAGTACATTTGCCGTCTTAACTACTTTGCCACTGAGGGATGTGTTTCAACTGGGAATGGCAGTTATGTTAGGAGTGTTGATTGACACTTTTATTGTTCGTACTTTACTGGTACCAAGTATGGCAGCCATATTAAAGAATTATAGTTGGTGGCCGTCGATTAGATTAAGGAGATTAGACACGTCTCAACCCTAAATCGTTGCCATGAAATGGACTGCAAGTTATCCCATTGACCAGGTATTAGGTGCGTACGATTTATTTTTAAGCCTGTTTATGAATGATTCGAAGCGTGAAATGGGGAGTTTAATCTAATATTTTTAGAGTCATGTTTAAGTATCCATGTGGTGCTTAAAAAGAATTGCAGGAATTTGAAGTACTTCCATAATTCGTTCTTAATGACAATTAGGCATGAGAATAATTGTAGGAGTTAATTAGATAACTTCCGTTGCGGTTGCAAACCATTTTATATCCACAAGATCTAAGTACTGCTTAGGAGCGCATAAAATGAAATACGTATTGACATGGTGGGAACGTCCTGGAGGGTCTTTTGCCGAAGTTGAAGCTGCTCAAGAACGTATCTTGAGTATCTTTCAACAATACGAAATTCCCGCAAGCATGAACGTTACAGAGTTCGTGGTTCGTGTGGGCGAGTTTGGTGGATACATGGTAGTTGAAACGGAAACACCTGCGGATATCCATAGATTGACTACCATATTCGCAGCATTCCAGGCCAAGCTTGAACCCGTGCTTGATGTAACAGACGCAGTTGTCGCTGAATCAGAAGCGATAGCTTGGCGTAACTCGTTGGGATGACTGGACTGCTCTACATCGGTTTTCCTGGATTGCATTGGAAGGTTTAAATCAAATTGCACCGTCGGTTCAGGGTTATGTTCGATAGCGTGGCCCGTCAATAGAGGCAAAGAGAAGCCCCCAGCCTACACTGGGGGCTTCTCTTTGCCTCTATTCATAGTGGGATTCTTTTATCACTATTTGCACGAGAGCCAGACAATTCCGCATCGGGGGTTTAATGAAATTATACTTTCAGTCCTTGCCAGTATCGTCTGCCTTCTTGCGATACTACCCTGCCAAACCCCGTACTATGACAGATGGCCATGATCGCGTTTTCTGCCTCTGCCCGATCCAACATTCTTTTCCTTGACCGGATGGCTTCATTAGGGTCTGAATCGAAGCTGAAAACCCAATCTGGTTCGCTCACTTGGGCCGGACCATGAAAAACATCACCCATCACAAGAGCTTTCTCACCTGCTGAATCGATCGCTAGGCTCATAGAGCCAGGTGTATGCCCTGGGGTTAGAACGGCCTTTATTTCAGATGTAATCGAGTGTTCTCCGGACAAAGGCTCTATTACGCCTGCACTTTCTAATGGTTTTAGTGTTTCTTCCCAGAATGTCAATCCGAATATTTCGCTATCTCTTGGCGGTCGAAATGCTTCCCAATCATCTTTATGAAAAACGTACCGAGCTTTCGGAAAAGCGGGCACTGGTGATGGCCCATCGTTATTTATATTCCAACCTACGTGGTCAGGATGTAGATGGGTTAAAAAAACAGTGTCTATATCTCCTCTCTGGACTCCTGCTGATTCTAAATCAATCAGAAGCCTGCCATCGACCCCTCCGGCAAAGGCTGTGACGGTACCTGGATTCGTCGTCATGCTTCCTGCGCCCGTATCCACTAGGATCACATGACCTTCAGAGCGAATTAGATAGCAATCAAAATGAGCTGCGAAATTTTCTTTATCATCTCCGCTGAAGCACTCAGGATATCTTTGTTGGTAAGGAGCCCAGAGTTCTGGTTCAACCTCAGGGAATACCATACTTAGAGGTAGAGCTCCTTCATTGTCATGAATCGTTGTAATTTCGACATTACCGACCGTGATGGTTGTACCAGGCATGCGACTCCCTCCAGGTGAGTGTACGTAATTACTCAGAAGTAAGAAATTTCAGATGACTATACGCCAGGACAGACAATTCGTCTAATTAAAAACGAAAAGAACCTGAAGCGCGTGTACGGCAAATTAAGTCAGATTCACCCTCTACCTCTCAGTATGATTGCCACAAGTCCGATTGCAGAGACTAATGCCACAACCGTGATGCCTTGATTAACTGCGTGCACTGCTTCGACAGAGGTAGTGATAGCCTCGGACACTTTGCCAGATCCCAGAGTGCTTGCATATATCGCTGCGGCTAACGCCATCCCAATAGAACTGCCCATTGATCTGCTAGTCGCCAAAAAACCAGAGGCGATACTTAAGGAATCACGTGGTACAAACCCCATGATAGCGCTATTGTTGGCAGGTAAGAAAATTGATAGGCCAGACCCTCCAACTGTGATTATCACGATGTATATCCAAATTGGAGCATCACTCCTAAGCTGTGTAAGTATTATGAGGCCCATCAGCAATGTGAGGTGACCTATAAGAGAAGCTGATCTTGTTCCAAATTTGTCAGATAACATACCGCTAATCGGCGATAACACCAACCGTATCGTGTGAAATGGTAGGACGATCAATCCTGCCATGGATGCGGAATACCCCATACCTGTGATCAATAAAAATGGGGCTAGGAAATTCCACCCGCCATGGGCTATCTGAGCGAAGAATTGTGCGGTCACTCCAGAGGAGAACACGCGGCTCTTGAAAAGTCTCAATTGTATTACGGGGAAAGCAGACTTCGTCTCGACTATTATGAGGAGGGGCAACGTCAATGCTACGGTTCCTATTGCGAGTATTACAAACGGAGAAGATAGGCCAAGTCTTCCGGATTGGTTGATAGCTAGTAAGCTGCCCATCATCACAACCGCGAGTAGCATGACTCCGGCAAAGTCTACGGTGTACTTCGATGTGTCTCTCTCGGGGTCATTTGAGTCACTGTTAACCAACCACCAAATCGAGAAAGCCAGCAATAAGTGGGCGGGTATCCGAGCCCAGAAAAGCGATCTCCAGTCAAAAATATCAATCAGAATGCCACCAAGAAAGAAACTGAGTCCAATCCCAAGGCCAAATGCCATGTTCAGCATGCCCTGGGCTTTTCCTCGTTCTGAGGCTGGAAACGCTTGGGTTAACAGCGCATTGTCATTAGCTAGGATCATTGCATTTCCGAAGCCAGTTATCACCCTACCAGCGACCAACTGGTAAAGGTCTTGCGATATCGCACATAATGTAAGGCCTATTGGGACAAGAATGGCTCCCGCAAGGTACATGCGCTTTCTGCCGAATACGTCTGATATACGTGACAACGGTAGTAGAGGGACCGTTACACCCATAACGAAAGCAAGGTTTACCCAGACTATGAGACTGGCATTGGTTTGGAAATCATCAATCATGTCAGGGGCCCCAATATTGACGATATTGAGGTTCATAATCGATAAAAACCCACTGCTAGCGACAACTAGAAACAGGACCCATTTATATTGGAATCTGCCAGAAATGGTTTGAGATGCGGCAGCGGAGTTTGGTTTATAGCTCACGGTTTACCTAAGGCGCCATATTGATGTTCTGATCATTGATGGGATGTTAATAGGTTCTTCGGAAAACTAATCTTGGAATTACAATTGAGTATTATCAATGCGTTTGACGAGCCAACAAATCAGATGTTTAGACAAAAGAGAAGCCCTCACTGAAGAGGGCCTCTCTTTCTATAGTACTAAAGTGGAACGCCTTCATCACCTTTAGAAAACGCTCGCCGACGATAGCATCTCTAACTCTATTTTATCAACATTTTTTGACTTTCCTGAAACGATACGTCATTAACATATCGTCCAATAAATTTCGCTGTAATGATGGGTTATAAACATCTAGCATCAGCACATTTAGCGATGTTTTTAACCATCACTTCAGGATGCGATTCAGGGATATAGTTGCACTTCCAAATTCGTGGGCTATCTGAAGTACTCCCAAGTCATCTCGGTGAAGTCCGATAACGTGTAACCCGAGTGGTAATCCTCAACGAGTAAAACCACCTGGCAAAGATGCTGCAGGATGGCCAAGCGCACTATTGCAATAGAACGACTCTATCCAGTCTACGTAGGCTCCATTTGTACGTCGTCTATTTCAGCCGAGGTTTACACGTCCTGTTTCTAAAAGGATATATGAACATGTATTAACGATACTGGGAAATATCGTTAAAGGCAGGCAAAAACTGAAATGTGTCCAATCTCACAAGTCTTTGATCTGCATTCAGTAGACTTGTTGTTGGGGGAAATGGAACCGGTATAAGGGCTTGGTAGATATGTTGGTAGCGGTTGTGCGGGCTTAGCCAGTTGGGTCGTATTTGTCGCCCTCCTCGCGGGTGATTCGCCCTGAAGCCATCAGCCACATGCGAGAGATTTCTGGCCCCATGAATTTGAAAGTGGCTCGCAGTTCTTTTTGCAAAGAGGGATAATCGGTGCCGGGTAACACTTTGTAGAACCAATCGCAGAAGCTGCCGTATTCCTCTTGGATTCCCTGTATAACTCCAGCGTTGGTAATCACCGCATTGATCTTCTGGCGGTTGCGTATGATGCCGGGATCCTTTCTTAGGTGCTCCACATCCGATGGCTCCATTGCTGCCACATCACTGATCCTCCAGTCAGCAAAGGCGGCCCGGAAACGGTCTCGACGGGATAGGACCATACGCCAAGTGAGCCCGGCCTGGAACACCTGCAGACTCATCACCTCGAACAGGGCGTCATCATCCGTGGCTCGTTGGCCCCAGATCTCGTTGGAGTACCACTCACGGAGTGGGTCACCTGAAATCTTCTCATCAGCTTCCCATTCCTCTGAAGTCTGTTCTGGCATTATTAGATCCCCTAAATCAACTACCTGGGTACTCGAGACAGGCTGATGTATGAAGCCTGATGTTCATCGTGGAATACCGTCTGCAATGCCGGCTTAAGTTCCGTGTCCTCGGCAATGATATTGCCGGTATTGGTGTTGCGGTCAAACCTTGGGAAGTTGCTGCTGGAAATCTCCAATCGGATTCGGTGACCGGCTTTGAACACGTTGCTGGTTGCCCACAGGTCTATGTCATAGCGGTAGGCCCTTCCAG
>CAYVIG010000115.1:5184-8150 GCA_964451445.1 uncultured Dehalococcoidia bacterium | reverse complement strand
GGCCGCTGAGGACGATATCCGTGCCTTGGCCGGGATACCTGACAACTACCACATTATATTCCTTCAGGGTGGTGCCTCATCCCAGTTTTCCATGGTGCCCATGAATCTGCTGACTCCCGGAGGCAAGGCTGACCATCTGGTCACGGGGAATTTTGCAAACCTGGCTTTGATTGACGCACAGAAGGTCGGTGATGTCCGTGTTGCCGGATCAACGGAGAATACCACCCAAGATGAATTGAACTTGGACGCCGACGCCGACTACGTGCATTTCACCGGCAACATCACCATCTATGGCACCGAATGGCCCACGGAACCGGAGGTTGGCAATGTTCCCCTGGTGGCCGACCTTTCTTCCAACATATTTAGCAAGCCCATCGACGTCAGTAAGTATGGTTTGGTCTACGCCGGTGCCCAGAAGAACCTGGGTGCAGCGGGAGTCACTCTGGTCCTGTTGCGGGACGATCTGCTGGAGAGGAGTCCGGATTCCCTGCCCTCCATGCTGAACTACAACACCCACTGCAAGGGACATTCCGCCTACAATACCCCGCCGGTGTACTCCATATATGTGTTGGGCTTGGTCGTGAAATGGTTGGCCCAACAGGGAGGCCTGGAGCAAATGGCGACCCGGAACGAAGAGAAAGCCACTCTGATCTACAAACAACTAGACGCTTCCGAGTTCTACCGAGGGCATGCGATGCAAGGGAACCGGTCACGGATGAACGTGACGTTCAACCTGCTCACTCCGGAATTGGAAACCCAGTTTGCCAGCGAAGCGACTGCCGAGGGCCTGGTCGAGTTGAAAGGCCACCGATCAGTGGGCGGTATTCGTGCTTCCATCTATAACGCCTTCCCCAAAGATGGCGTGGAAGCGTTGGTGTCATTCATGAAGGAATTTGAGCGGACCAACGGCTAGGACATAAAGCCTGCACTAGAAAGATGGAGCCAAGTATGACGACCGTGACACTGGCCTCTGGGACATCCGTTGAGATCGATGACATACTATACTCATTTGTGAAGGATGAACTCGCTCCAGGTACGGGAAAGACCGCAGATGAGGTGTTCGAAATACTTGGCGATTTGGTGCTGAAGTTTGACCCGAAGAACGTGGAATTGCTGGAGAAGCGAACAGCACGGCAGGTCAAGATCGACGAATACTACGTGGCCAAGAGACAATCCGGCTGGGTGCCTATCGCTGAATCCGCTGCCAAAGACGCGTCAGATTTGGGGCAGTTCTTGGTCGCTGAGGGTTTTCTGGAAACAGAAGATTCATCGGCAGATCCAAACTCCTTCACCATGACCACTCCGGAACTTGACTCTGAGATGTCTCAGAACGGTCCTGAGCTGGTCACTCCCGTGAATATCGCCAGCATGGCAGTCGGTGGGGCCAACGCCCGATGGGGCAGCCTCTATGATGCCTACTTCCTCAGTGACATCCACCCAGAGATCGACCGTGATTCCAGCCGTGAACAGCGGTTGCAGATGGTGGTGGACCGTACTAACCAGTATCTGGATGAGCACGTTGCCCAGTGGGGGAACGACCGTCGTTTCAACGACCTGGTGTCCTATTCTCTGCGACCCAATACCAATGGTAATCAGGAGCTCATTGGACGAACTGCCGACGGCTCAGAGGTGGGCCTTCTCGACACCACCAAGTTTGTGGGTTTCAACCAAGACGGCAACCAACTCACTGAATTCTTCCTGGAACACAACAATCTCAAGATTCAGTTCCAGCTTTATGAAGGAGGAGCGGTCAACAAAAAAAACGGCCAATTCCGGGATCTGGTTGTGGAGTCTGCGGTCACCAATATCGTGGATTTTGAAGATGCAGTGGCAATCGTCGATGGCGAAGACATGGCGCTGGCACTGAAGAACTACCTGGGGCTCATCCGGGGCGACATCCAGGCGTACGGCTCCAGAGGCGCCCTCAAGACCATGAACTCTGACATCGAATTTATCGGTGCCGACGGCGCAACACGTACGACCAAGGGATCCAGTTTGATGTCCGTTCGTAACGTATCACTGCACATGTATACGGACATGGTGAAGGTGGACGGCCAGGAAGTTTCCGAAAGGATGCTCGGGGTTCTGTTGACCACATTGATCGCAACAGCCCATGACAATGGTTCAACAGGCTCTAGTGACATGCCCACTCGTGGGCCAAATAGCGCCAAAGGGTTTGTCTATCAAGTTACGCCTAAGCTGCAGACAGCGGAAGAAGTGGCTGAACAAGTGCGTTTCTTTGAGGCTGTTGAAGCCGACTTGGGTCTTCCCCAAAACACTATCCTTCTTGGCATCATGAACGAAGAACTTGGGATGACCTTGCAGCTTGCAGAATCGCTTAAAGCTGCTCAGAGTCGGGTGTTTTTCACCAACACCGGATTCCTGGACCGCACTGGTTCCCAGATCAGAGTTCAGACTCAGGCAGGGCCGGTGGATCTGCGAGATGACTTGACCAGAGCCGTTTTCAACACCAGCTATGAGTTGCACAACGTTGATGTCAGCCTTCGCGCTGGAGTTCATACACAGGGCAAGATCGGCAAGGGAATGCAGGTCAAGAACCGGGCCATGGCGGAGATGATGGAGGTCAAGATCAACCATCCCAGGAGCGGTGGCAACACTGCCTGGGTTCCAGCGCCCAATCCCAGCCATCTTCATTCCATGCACTACCACATGATTGATGTGGACCAGGTACAGAGGGTCATGGAGGATTCTCCATCACCAGGTATTTCCAGGAACGACCTGCTGAATTTTCCGGTATTGGATTACGAAAAAGTAGCCGATTCCGACGCGAAAGCAACACTTCTACTGAGCTATGCACACAGCATGGTTGCCTACGTGGAACCCTGGGTTCACCGCGGTATCGGCTGTAGTGGAGTTCCCAACTTCAGCCAGATAGAAGAGATGATAGACCGGGCGACTGAAAGGATAGATGGAGCGATAATCGCCAACTGGAAGGTTCACGGCGT
>CAYVIG010000115.1:0-5174 GCA_964451445.1 uncultured Dehalococcoidia bacterium | reverse complement strand
CCTCCAGGGCGTGGTCAGCCAGAAAGACATCGAGGAAGCAATCAAAAAAGCGACTGGAATCCTCGATGAACAGAACTCCGACCAGCCTGATTACGTACCAATGGCAGATACTGCCGAGAAGGTGGCCGGATTGCTTGAAGAGCCCGCCATCTCAGCCGTGTTGCAGATCATTGACGATGCACTGACCTCTCCAAGTGCCTACGTGGAGCCAGCCTTGTTCAAGTATCGAAAGGCGGTGAAGGCAGCGGCCAGATAAAGACAGGCCGGCGAACTGGAGGTTACGGATGAAAAGATCGCCGCAGACTGATTAGCAGTCTGCGGCGATTACTGTTGATACCTGCGGTACGGATTTTCCTGGAAGAATCCAGGTGTTATAGAGAGCCCATGACATTCCTGATGTTCTCTTTGACGTCGTTAAGGGTGAACGGTTTATTCATGATGGTGTTGTGAATATTGGCGAAAAATGAAGCTGTTTCCATACTGGCGGTGTCTCCGGCCATTATGATGATCTGATTCGCCAGTTGGCGGTTGTGCTTCGCTACTTGTTCAAAGAATTCAATGCCGTTGATTCCTGGCATTTTCAGGTTTATCCGATAAGGTTAGCCAGAAGCGTTGTGAGTAATCGATAAAGCGGGATTAATCAGGAGATGTTGGCACTGGCTCGTTCGACGAACCGGGCTACCTGGGCGGCGATGGCGGCGTGGTCAGGTGCGGTTAGGTCAGGATCGTATTCCATCAATTTGGTTGCCTCGTTCCTGGCCATTTCCAGCAGTTCGCGGTCGGTGATGTGGGCCATTTTCAGGCTGGGAAGACCGCTTTGACGGGTGCCAAAAAAGTCGCCGGGACCGCGTAGCTCAAGGTCGACCTCAGCAAGCTGGAACCCATCATGTATACGGGCTAGCGCTGAAAGGCGTTCTTTGGCGGTTTCTGAAGCAGTGTCGGAAAGGAGCATGCAGTAACTCTTATGCTCTCCGCGACCGACCCGCCCCCTGAATTGGTGCAGTTGCGCCAACCCGAACCGGTCCGCGCCATCGATCATCATCACGGTGGCGTTGGCGACGTCGATTCCCACTTCCACCACTGGAGTAGTTACCAATATGTCCAACTCGCCGTCGCGGAACTCGCGCATGACCTTGTCTTTGTCCTTGGGAGACATGCGGCCGTGGAGCAACCCAAGTGACAGGTCTGGGAATACCCCTACTGATAGGCGCTGGTACTCTTCTGTGGCCGCCTTGGACTCTATGGCTTCGGATTCGTCTACTAGAGGGCAGACAACGAACGCCTGCCTCCCTTCATCCACCTGCTTGCGGATGAAGCCATAAGCGGTGTCCCGCTCTTCTGGTTCCAACCATTTTGTGGCCACTTCCTGCCTTCCAGCCGGCATCTCGTCGATGGTGGAGATGTCCAAGTCGCCAAACAGAGTCAGCGACAGCGTCCTGGGAATGGGTGTGGCTGACATGATCAGAGTGTGGGGATTTTCGTTGCCCCGGTCCTGCAACGCCGATCTTTGCATGACACCGAACCGGTGCTGTTCGTCAGCAACCGCCAGAGCCAGCTTGGGGATGGAGATACCTTCCTGGATCAGCGCCTGGGTGCCCACCAGGATGTCCAATGTCCCGTCAGCAGCGCGTTTGGTCAGTTCCCGCTTTACCGAAGCACGAGAACTGCCGGTGAGTAACCCGATGGAGATGGGGCGGTCCATATGCTCAAGGTAAATGGTAATCAGGTGGGGTTCTTGCACCGGGCGGGGCAACTCACTGAGCAGATTACCGATGCTCAGGAAATGCTGCTCTGCCAGAACCTCTGTCGGCACCATCATGGCTCCCTGGTATCCGGCGGTAGCAACCGAGAGCAACGCCGACAGTGCGACCACTGTCTTTCCACTGCCAACCTCTCCCTGCAATAGGCGACTCATGGGCGGGGTGCCGATTTTCATATCTGACTCGATCTCATCGATGCAACGGCGCTGGGCCTTGGTCAGAGGAAATGGAAGCGTCTCGTGAAAGCCATTGATCACCTCTTTGGGAGCGGCAAGCTCGATCCCTTTTACATCGTCATGCTGTAGCCGACGTCGGGCCAGCATGGCTAATTGGAGGGTGAATAATTCGTCGAAAGCCAGCCTACGGCGAGCCAGTTCCCAGGACTCCATCTCCTTGGGATAGTGAGCCTGGTACACGGCATCCAAAAGCGGCATCAACCGGGTGCGGCTGATGATGTCGTCGGGAAGGGCGTCTTCCAGGCCTCCCAGCCAATTTTGAACTGCCTGCCAGGTCAACCGCCGCATGTTCCGGCGGGTTAGACCTTCAGTTAAGGGGTAGATGGGCACTAATCGGCCTGTGTGGACTCCAGTCCCGGCGGCGTCCAGCATCTCATACTCTGGGTTTTCAAAGACCAGCTGGCCCCTGAAGACCGACGCTTTGCCACTGACTGCGATGCGACTGCCAGGTTTCATCGTCCGGGCCAAGAACCTCTGGCCGAACCAGATGGCGCGTAGATTTCCAGAGTCATCACTGAGTACCGCTTCGGTGTCCCGACGACCACCTCTTGGACCTTTGGCTACTTCACGGGCCTCCCAGACGGTGGCCACAACAGTGCATTCTTTCCCGGGCTCCAGGTCCGAGATCTTAACGGCCGTGGAAAAGTCTTCGTGTCGGCGGGGGAAGAAATAGAGAAGGTCTCTGATGGTCTCTACTTCCAGCCGTTTTAGACGGGCGGTCAACTTGGTGTCTATCCCCTTGAGTCGGTCGACCGGGGCGTCGACCGTGATCTCAGCCGGAGGTGCTTTGTAGGCTGGTTTCTTCTTGGTGGCGGGCCTCTTTTCCACAGGAGCTTTCTTTGCAGTCGATCTGGTGGTCGGTTTTTTGCTCTTAGTGGTTGCTATGGTGTGCTTGGGTTCCCGGTTGGAGTCGGGCGGTCCGCCCCAGGCCTCCCCCCACTGAATCACCCACTGGGCCCGCAATTTGGCGGACATGGAGTCATACGACTCCTCAAGCATGAACTCTTTATCACTGATGTCCTGAGCGGCCATCTGTTCGGCAAAGCGGGCAACGAACTTGTCCAACCCGCCCATTACGGCTTTGTTGTCGAAGCCGCGGGATTCTTCAAGCTGGAGGATATTCTGGAATGTGTCTGCCCAAGAGGACGAATCAGTCTCTTTAATGGCCATTATCTAGATACCTTAACATGCTGTATCGCCTGGGTTCGAGGTGAAAACTGAATCACTTTTATCATTGTCGTCTAGCGACGATCCGTCAATGACGACCTGACATAACCAGCGTCGACCCAAATCTAGCGTGGGGCCTGGGTAATTGCCACTCCTAGGGCGTCCGGACCGATGTAGGTGCCTAAAGTGGAACCAAACCTTGCCTCGATGATCTGATTGGTGGGTAAGAGGTCGAGCAATTCCTGTTTCAGGGCTACTCTTCTGGCGGGGTCCGTGCTGTGGATCACCGCCAGTCGCTGCACGGGGACAAGATCGTGGACCAGTTCTACCAACCGGCGTGTGGCGCGTTCCAGATTCCTGGGTCGCTCAACCGGGTGAGCTTCACCGTTTTGGAGCCTCAGAATCGGCTTGACGCTGAGGATCGACCCCATGAAGGCCCGTGCTTTGCCTATGCGCCCTCCCTTTTGGAGGTATTCCAACGTATTCAAAGAGAACAACCCGTGGTGTCGGTCTAGTCCTTGCCGAATTTCATCTGCTGCTTCATGGAAATCCTTTCCGTTTGCCAATATGGAAGTAGCTTCCAATACCGCCAGTCCCAATGCGATGGACGCGAGCTGGGAATCTATGATTTCCACCTGGAAACTGTCGCCCAATGAAGCTTTGGCCTGCTCCGCAGAGTTCAACGTCCCGCTTAGTTTGGCCGAGACGTGGATCGAGATCACCTGGTGACCCTGACCAACAAGGTCACGGTAAACCTCCTGGAAGTCTGCCACCGTCGGCTGCGCTGTGGTGGGTGTCCGGCCCTCCGCTTGTAGGCGAGCATAGAAAGCGTCGGGTTGGATCTCGATGCCGTCTTTGAACGTCTGGTCGTCAATAACCACGTAGCACGGCAGGACTGTGATCTGGTGCTGGTCGATCAAGTGTTGGGGTAGATCGGCCGAACTATCTGTAACTATGCGTACGGTCATATCCTTCTGATTCTATTGGCTGATTTTGTTATTCACGTTTATTCAATGGAAGCTAGATATAGGTAATGAGGCTGTCCACCCTCAATCAGGTCTACCTGGATTCCGGGGAATGCATCTTCCAGTCCTGACGTTACCAACTCGGCGTCATCAGATGTTTTGAGCTCTCCGCAATAGATGGTAACGATCGCGTCCCCGCTGAGACCGGCAAGGTTCAAAGTTAGTAGCAGAGCCTGTTCCGGGTCGTCATCTGCCACGACAAGTTGACCTTCAAGCATCCCGATGTACTGACCTTCAACAACTTCAACTCCGCCGATACTGGCACCTCGCACTGCGGTTGCCACCTCTATGGAGGTCACCTCATCCAGTGAGCCGGACATGGACTCGATATTCTCTCGCCAGGATGCTTCTGGGTTGAAAACCAACAATGCGGCCACACCTTGGGGGACGCTTTTAGTTGGGATGACATGAATTGTTGGCTCTGCTGCCGCTGCCTGTTCTGCGGCTAAGACCACATTGCTGTTGTTGGGCAGCACGATAACGTCACTGGCTCCGGTGGCACGTGCGGCGTCCATTATCTGCTGGACGCTGGGGTTCATGGTCTGCCCTCCTTCAATGACACCGGCACAGCCTGAGTCCAAGAACAATCGGGCTAGCCCTTCGCCTTGGGCCACTGGAAGCAGCGCCAGGGCAACACCGTCAGCGGGGCGGCCATGGCTCTTGGCGGCGAATTCGTTATTTTGTGAGTCCATGTCCTCGATCTTGATCTCAGACAATGATCCCAGGGATTCTGCATAACTGATGGCCGGGGCGGTATCGTCCACATGGATGTGGACTCGGATGTTCCGCTCGTTGCCTACCACCACCGTGGATAACGCCGTTTCTTGAAAATGGTTTCGTACTTGACTTATGTCCAAATCGCGGTCGCCCACTCTGTTGATGATGAACTGGGTACAGAACCCCCATTCTTCTTCCACAGTGGTTTCTAGGTACCCGCAATTTGTTCCGCCGTTGGCAGTCCCAAAAAACCGAGACAAGCAATTTAT
>CAYVIG010000114.1:0-8177 GCA_964451445.1 uncultured Dehalococcoidia bacterium | reverse complement strand
GGAACTCACGACTAAAGCAAACGTCACTGCGGCCACGGCCATAAAACTCTGGACGCACATGACCAGCTTTCTGCGGTTGACTCGGTCACCAAGCACGCCTGCCCAAGGTCCGACCACGATTGTCGGGAGGGTAGTCATGCCACCCACTGTGACCACGAGGAGCGCTGAAGATGCGAACGACTCCGTCAGGTCGCGCACCAACCAGCCTACAGATAGCAGTTGTAACCACTGGGCGGTGTTGGCAAAGAAATTGCCGACCCAGAGGAACCTGAAGTCGCGGTAGGCTCGCCACGAATCCAGCGTCTGTAAACGCCGTCGTGGCCTCACCTGCGGTTGTCTGCCGGTGGCCTCTTCCGAGTCTGGGTCTGGGTCTTGATTCTGCCTAACTATGATTATCGCCCTTGACGCTTGATATTTGATTCGGTTAAATTCAGTTCAGTGCCTGCCGAGCGGATGAATTCTGCTGGGATCGACTCTAGGAATAACTTAGGGAGGACTCGAGCATGCCTCTATACGAATATCTCTGTCCCACCTGTGACCACAAGTTTGAAAAACTCCAGTCAATGAACGCAACCGGAGCTGATTGCCCAAATTGCGAGCAGCCGGCCAGGCGTGCCATCTCGGTATTTGCTTCGGTGACCAAGGGTGGTGCCAGCGAGATGCCGACCTCTATAGGTCCATTACCTCCGTTGAGCGGCGGCGGGTGCTGTGGCGGTGGATGTGGGTGCGGCCCGTAGGTTGGATTAATAGAAAATCGAATCAGTAGATTGAGATTAGCGTAAGACAGTGGCAAGTAACACTTGCCACTGTCTTTATTTGTAAACCTTTGCGGTAGGGCCAACGGTGTCGATCCAGCTACGTATTCTAGACCACGTAGGCCCTAATATGCATCTTTCAGCCTGTTCTCCTCGGGCTGTGCATCATTTCTTGCCAGCTACTGTACCGGCGGTAAACCAGATAAGAACTGGAAGCTACGGTTATGACCAACGCGCCTACTATGGCCCTTACCGCCACCCACATGGTGGCGTCGAACCAGAAATTGTCCGGAAATATCCTGACCAGATAGTCTGTCCGAGGGTCAAGTTGCCAAAAATCGTTGGCAAAGCTAATCTCGTGGAATTTTACGAACAGACTATCGAACCCAAAGGCAGCGACAGTGCCGAATAACGCTAGCATGGCCAGGGTCAGTCCGCCGCCGCCGGCCAGGCGTTTGGCCAGTGGTGGAGTGAAGAGCCGCCCCTGCCTAATAAAGCCGACCAATATCATGGCTAGCAGGTATGCGGCTGAGACTAGAGCCAGCACGTAGACTCCACGCACCAACGTTTTAACATCTTTCATGTGTGCAATCTCTTTGGCGTTGAACAGGTCCTGCTCCACTGCAAAGATGCTGGTCTGGATGTCCATCGGCTCGTCGCTGGAGTTGATGTAGCTCCGGATATCTGCGCCGACCCTCCTGAGATCAGAGTTGGTGATTCCGGTGATCCTGGAGACGGAGTACTTCTCAAAACCGTCGTTGTAGAGACCGGGGCTGTTGAATGCCCAGGTAACACAGGCAGTGGTCAAAAAAAGCGGTACTGCAACTATGAAAAGCGACCAGGGGATGAAGCCGACACGGCTCATTTGAACTCCGGTTTTACGCCTGAACCAGGCCATAAGATAAGGTGAATTTGTGCCTGGGAGTCCCGGTTAACTTAGCACCGGCCAGCTTGTGAAGCAACCAGCCCTCAATCTATAATGCGCCCATGTCGCCAAAAGAGGATTCATCCCAAAGCCAAGCACCATTCTCCGATCAGGAACTGGGCACGTTTCAGACCCTGGTGGGCATTGTCGCCAAACTCCGTGCGCCAGGCGGCTGTCCCTGGGACCGAGAGCAGACCCACGACTCGCTAAAGCGTAACCTACTTGAGGAGTCGTATGAGGTGATTGAGGCTATCGACCAGGGTAATCCGGTCATATTGTCGGAAGAACTGGGCGACCTGATGGTTCAAATCGCATTCCACGCTGATATCGCCCAAGAAGCGGGCGATTTCCAGCTTGAGGATGTGCTCCGCAATATCAATGCCAAATTAGTCCGCCGTCACCCTCACGTCTTTGCTGATGGGCACGCCAAGGACGCACGAGAGGCGGAGGAGAACTGGGAACAGATCAAGTCTGAAGAACGCAGGGCCAAGGGTGAGAAGAAATCTCCGGTGGCAGGTATCCCCGTTGACCTTCCAGCCTTGGCCTACGCCCAGTTGATGCAGGACCGGGTAGGCAAGGCTGGATTCGAGTGGGACGACATCTCAGGTGTGCTGGACAAGCTTGTAGAAGAGGTTGCTGAGTTCAAGGCAGCCAGCACGACCGAGGAAAAAGAGCATGAATTAGGCGACCTCCTGTTCACCATGGTCAATTTGACCCGCTGGACCGGCGCCCACGCCGAAGATGTCTTACGTCAGGCGAACCAGCGCTTCAGCAGGCGATACATGAGCATGGAATCTCTGGCTGCAGATCGAGGTCAGGACTTCAACGGCCTGCCTCTGGACCAGAAAGAAGAACTCTGGCAGGAAGCCAAGCGAATCGTCGGCTAACTAGTCACAGTCGATGGCGAACCTGATTCCAGGGTAGGCTCGGAAGAACCCGTAGGACACAAAGCAGCCAGTAGACGTTGTGTATTACCGCCAGGAAGGACCACAATACCCATTTGACCGGTGTTGGCACTCCCAGCATCCCGAGGATGAAACTCCGCAATCCTTCTAAGACTCCACTCACAACCTACTCCGTTGCCTGCTTGGTTAGACTTTTGAGAATTGTCTGAGACCGTTGAGGTTATTCCAAGTCGTAGTCTCCGCTTGAGATGTGGCCAGGCTCAATATAATCGACCCCGCCGGACATGATCCTCTGTAAACGGTCCAATACCCCTTGCCCGCCAACCTGCCCACCGATGCCGGTTCTATCGAGCAGACGTTGCGGGAAGCTACGACTGGGGCGGAACCACTTGGGCGAGGGCTTGTAGTTTCCAAGCAGGGCAACTGCCTCTAACGCATCTTTGAAATCGCCGATTTCGTCGACCAACCCAATGCTGGTCCCGTGACGGGCGGTCATGACCTTGCCGGCGGCGACTTCACGCACCTTGGATTCTTCCTGGGAACGTCCGCTGGCCACGACCATCACGAAATTATTGAAGATTTCGTCGATCAATTCCTGGAATTTCTCCGACTCGCGATCGGTGGGTGCCCGCCATAAGCCGGTCATGTCTTTGAATTCCCCTCTCTTGTACGCCGAGAATTCCACACTTACTTCGGTGAGCAGTTGCTCCAGCACCGAACGCAGGTAGATGACGCCTATGGAACTGACCAACGCCGTTGGCAGAGCGTAGACCTTACCGGCGTCGCAGCCCAGGTAGTATCATCCAGATGCTGCCATGCCACGTACGTAGGCATAAATCGGCTTCGCCTGAGCCACCCTTTGGATGGCCCGGTATAACACTTCAGAACCTGTGGCTGAGCCGCCTGGTGAATCAATGTCTAGCAACACGGCTTTCAGGCGTGAATCCGTGGCCACAGAGTCGATCAGTGGCGTACTCCGGGATTTTGATGTGGTTGCCAATCACGCCGTGAACTTCCAACACGGCTACGCTCGAACTCCGTCTGGTTTTGAGGGGCATGGTGAGTTTCTCCAGAGCCGAGTCTGATTGGAATCACCCTGATTGTGCTTTATAGCTGTGATAACTATGTCAGCGGCAAAAGAAAAGACCGGCGCCTCTACCAGGGTGCCGGTCTTTTCTTTTGCCATGTAAGTTGTACCTGAGTCTAGTCGTCGGCAGCAATCGCCTGAGTGTCACGGTTGTCGACATAGTCCGTGGCGCAGACCGCTGCATTGAGCAAGTCCCAACGCACCATCCAGTTGTAGGTGTCCTCCAACTGTTCCTCGGTATATGGCCTTGGATGGGTGTACCGCAGGCGTGGCAGATGGAAGTCGTCCACCGTGAGACCGCCCCATTCAGCCGCAGCTTCGGCAAACCGGGGCGAATCGATCAGGTAGTGCATAAACCGCCGTTTGTCGGAGTTGATCAAATCAACCGCTTTCACGACTGCCCGGTTAATGGCCGTAAATGTCTCTTCGTCCATGTTGTCGCTGGCGTTCTCGGCTCCCAGGTAGTGGCCTTCACAGACCGAACGGCAGCCATTCTTCTCAGCCAGCGAAATCCAAGGCTCCATCAGCATGGCAGCCTCGACCTCACCGTTCATCATAGCCTCGAACCGGTATCGAGGGCTGCCGTAATGGAGCAGGTTGATCTTCTCTGCGGGGATGTAACCTTCCAGAAGTCGGAGGACGGTGTAGTGTGATCCAGCGTGGAACTGAACGGCTATCGGCTTGTTGGCCAATGAGCTTGGGTAATAATGCTCAGAATCCGGCCGTACCATCAGCGCCTGGTTGGCGACGGCGGATCGCAATCCAATTACCTTGGCTCCCTGTTTACTCTCGTAGGCCCGACGGACCTGACCCTCTTCTCAAGCCCGATAAATGGCCACCTGTTGGTCTTCAAAAGGTGTGTGACCCAGGATCGGGTCAACATCCTCTGGGTTTGAGGAGTGGTGGTCCACCTTCACAGACAGAGACTCGACAAACTCCATGTCGATACCCTCTGATTCGAAGAATCCTTCGTCCTTGGCCACGAACCAAGGAAGGCTGAATACTGCACCACTAGTTTCGCTTACGACCTTTTTCATATCTGAAAATCCTATGACTGTTGGCTGTTTCGTTGAATAATGTTTATTCGCTATTGACGGAAATTCTACCACAGCAATTCTTCTGCTGTCCTAACTGACTTAATCGTGCCTGGTTTACGCCTGGTTAGCTTGACAGCAGTTGGGGCACGGAATAGTATCAGCCATCGAATAACCCTGGCGCAGAAGCCGATCACGAAAGGCCAAGACACCAACCAAAGGAGCACCCATGGAATTTGGACTGTTTATGATGCCGTTGCATCCACCGCATCGTACCTACGCTGATTCTTATGACCGTGACCTGGAATTGATCGTAAAGGCCGACGAACTTGGCTACACCGAAGCCTGGATCGGCGAGCACGTTACCGAACGCTGGGAGAACGCCCCAGCCCCTGACCTTCTGATTGCGAAAGCGTCAGGCATGACCGAAAACATAATATTCGGCACCGGCGTGACTCTGCTGGCCATCCACAATCCGGTGGACCTGGCTCACCGCCTGGCCATGCTGGACCATCTGTGCCGCGGCCGCTTCTACTGGGGTATCGGCACCCGCGCCATCCCCACAGACCTGGAACTGTATGGTCTCGACTCCAATGACCGGGTAGGCGTAGGCGAGCGCTCCCAAGAAGTCCTGGACGTCGTGCTCAAGATGTGGCAGAACGAAGGCAAATTCGAGTACCACGGCAAGCATTTCGACATCTCAGCCCCTGAACTGGACTCGGTGAAGGAACGAGGACTGCACATGAAACCGTTCCAGAATCCCCACCCTCCAATTAGCGCCGCCGCGACGACGATTCGATCCGACTCAATAAGAAATGCAGGAGTGAAAGGCTGGATTCCCATGAGCAGCCCTACTCTGTCAGTGCCCAACCTGATAGGTCATTGGGAGGAGTACGAGGCTGGAGCCAATAGTGCAGGCAGATCGGTAGACCGTAGCCAGTGGCATATCGCCCGCGACGTGCTGGTGGCACCCACAGCCCAAGAAGCCAGAGAGAGGGCCGAGGCGGTCTTGGTGCGTAACTACCAGGTTCACCAGGAGCCTAACCGCCAAGCAAGCCTGCTGTCCGGTTCCAAGGTTTCCCCGGACATGCCCGACGATGAAGTAAACGTGGAATATCTTATGGACAACGTGTGGATCGTGGGCGACCCGCAGGAATGCGCTGACAAGATTCGCCAGATATACGGTGAAGTTGGAGGGTTCGGCACACTGCTAACAGTCACCCAAGACCCGGATAACCACCAATGGCAGCAAGAGTGCTTGGAACTTCTAAAAAATGAAGTAGGCCCCAAGATCTCTGATCTAGGTTAAACTCAAACAACCCAAATCAGGCACATAAGAGCACTATTCGCTGAAACGACTAAGGCTCTGTACTGTCTTCTGAAACTGGCAGAAAACAGGAGACTCAGCAGTGATTCGCCCAGCCACCCAGGCTCCAGCCACGCCTATACGCTAGCAACCGGTATATATGCCCTGCGGCTGAGCAGTAGCTAGATGGGGCAGTTTGGTTCGCGTGGACCTTTATTTTCCTTGCGGAACTCGGGAACCACGTATTTGCCGAATATCCCGATGGACGTCATAAACGCTTCGTGACCCACAGTCTCAGTGGCCATCAAGAACTGCAGGCCATCCACGCCTGTGGCCTCAAGGAGCTTGGCGCCCTTGATGCAGGCATCTGGCTCACTAGCCACGATCACGCCACGCTCGGCCATCGTCTCCGACTCGAACTCCTCCCCAATCCTCTGGGCCAACGCCCCACCCGACCGGTCAAATGAGTGTGCCGAGTTGCCGTTTATGCCTGTGGTGGGCTTTTCCGCGTGGATATAAGGCGAAGATACGAAATCAGAAGATCTGGGATACCGCCCTACTGCTCCAGCAGCTTCTCGTAAACATCCTTCTTGAGTCAGGTATTCCTGGGCTGTGCGGTAGATCTCTTGTTGTTCCATATGTTGTGTCGCTCGTGCCTACGTGCCTAAAGAACAGTCTGGCGCATGCCGCCGTCCAGTACCACGCTCGTGCCGGTCAGGAATGACGCTCGGTCCGAGGCTAAGAATGCGACCAGATCACCCACTTCTTCTGGTTTGCCGAGTCGGCCCATAGGCACTGACGTGACTGTGTCCCGCATCAGTGCGTCAAAATCTTTTCCAGATTCCTGAGCCTCGTTCTCCACGGATGAGGTCAGGAAGTCAGTTTCGACCGGCCCCGAGACGAGGTTGTTGACCGTGATATTGAACGGGGCCAACTCATTTGCCAGACTCTTGGAATAGCCCATTAAGGCCAGTTGCGAGGTGTTGGAGAGTGCTCTACCCCTGTCTGACATACGGCTAACCGCGGGCAGCAGGTGGACGATTCGGCCCCAGCGCTGTTGTTTCATGTATGGGATGACTTCCCGGACGAACCTTATGGAGCTGAGGAAATTCTCTTCCAGGGCGGTCATGATGGTCTCGTCGTTGAACTCGGATGGGCGGCCTGGAGGGCCAAATCCCATGTGGGTGACCAAGATACCGATCTGGCCGAACCTGTTGAATGTGTCCCGAACCACTCGGCGTATGTCACGGGCAACGGAAAGGTCGGCCGGGATGGCTAGAACGTGTTGTTGGGAACCCACACGCGCCAGTTCGATCTCAGTGCGCCTGAGATCAGCTTCTGTGCGGGCGCTTATTGCAACGTAGGCACCTTCCTGGGCGAATGCCAGAGCTATTGCCCTGCCCATGCCCCGGCTGGAGCCTCCAACGATGGCAACCCGATCTTTTAATCCTAGATCCACGGCTGAGTACCCCCCGGTCTGGTTCTTGGATATTCACCGACTCCGATAATCGGGGGTAATCCACTTTTAGACCCTGGAACAACGGCCACACTACCACGTGGTTTTCTCTGGCACAATTCCCCAAACGGGCCTATTTCAGTTTAATAAAAATGGGCTCGTTTGGGCGTGTGATTCGAATCTGAGTGCGAAGATCAATCAAGTATGCACTCATGGCTTGCTAGCTACGAGTGTTCAGATCACCTCTCCCGCCTTGAGTTCTTCGATTTCTGCAGGCGAGAAACCGATCTCCTGAAGCAATTCGCTGTTGTGCTCGCCCAGTAGTGGCGGTGGCAGATCGAGTGCGCCCGGGGTGCGCGAGAACTTGATGGGCAAACCAAGTTGTTTGACTGTGCCGAGTGTTGGATGGGGGATCTCCTGGAACATATCCCTGGAGAGTAACTGGGGCTCAGAAACCGCATCGGCCAGGTCGGTTATCGGGCCGCAGGGCACGCTTACCGCCTGCAGCTTCTCCACCCAATATGCCACTGGCTGCTTGATGAATATCTCTTGCAGTTGTGGCACGATCTTCGACCGGTTCTGAGCACGTTCCACGTTGGTCGTGTAATCCGGGTTCTCGCGCAGTTCGGGCATCTCCATGCCCCTACAGAAACGTTCCCAGATTCGCTCCGAACCCACAGCCAGGTTCAGATACTTGTTGTCCTGACAC
>CAYVIG010000113.1:0-8202 GCA_964451445.1 uncultured Dehalococcoidia bacterium | reverse complement strand
CGCGTAGAGCTTGGACTGATTGTAGGCCTGGAACGCCGGCCCTCTGGTGGAGGGATCTGGACGGCGAGCGCTGCCCACCTTGATGACTTCCGCGCCCATGGACGCCAGGAATCGGGTGGACGTGGGGCCGGCGATGATCCAGCTCAGGTCTAAAACCCTGATCCCGTGTAGTGGGAGTCTCTCCATCAGGTGAGCCCTCCAAGTATCTGAGAGTTATGCTCACCCAGCAGAGGCGCAGGTCGGGCGGTAAGCGGCAACGGAGAATTGGATAGCTTGTAGGCTGCACCCGGGTACTTCAGGCTTCCGGCCACCGAATGTTCAATCTCGACGAAGAACTCTCGATGGGCCAGATGTTCATCGTTCATCAGGTCCAACACCGTGTTAACTGGAAAACATGGGACGCGCTGTTCCTGGCCCAGACGTGCGATCTCATGCTTGGAGAGATTAACGCTCCAATCGCTGAGCAGCTTCCAAAGAGACGGAGAATTCTTCTGGCGGGCGTCGCGGGTGGAATACCGGTCATCCGTTGACCAGGTTGGGTTTCCCATGACCGTGAGCCACCGCTCCCACTGGGCATCTTCTCTGGGTGAGATGGCCACGTAGCCGTCATTACACGGCAATATCCCTCCGATTGCGCCCACCATTCCACCGATGGCTGCTTCTTCCACCTTGGCCAGGTCTCTGGGCGGAGCTGGTCGGCCCCAAGCCGAGTTAGCCAGACCGCTGATCAGCTGTGTGACCATGGCCTCAAAGGACGATATGGCAATGTTGCTGCCCCTGCCGGTCATCCTCTTGCCGTAGAGGGCCATCATAGTGGCAGTGGCAGCAGCCACTCCACCGACAAACTCTGCCTGATGGCCGCCAGCCCTGATGGGCGGGTCGTCATCGGGGTCTTTGACCGCCCCTAACACACCGTGGGCGTGTCCGCTCATGTGGTAGAGAACCAGATCGGTGGCTTTGAAGTCTTTATAGGGGCCACGGTTGCCGAATGGGGTGATTGAGGTGAGGATCAGGCCGGGGTTACCAGTCTTTAATGACTCATACCCCAGCCCGAGGTCTTCAAGGGAGGCTGGCGGCGGGTTCTCGATGATGATATCGGCGGTTGCCGACAGTTTGCGGAACGACTCGGCACCGCCGGGGGAGGCCATATCCAGCGTCACGCCGAATTTGTTGGCGTTCAACGCCAGGAACAGCCCACTTTTCTCCGAGTGAGGGATATCCCCAGGGAAGGGCCCCATCCGCCGGGCGGGATCCCCAGCTGACGATTCCACCTTGATGACTTCTGCGCCCATCTGCGCCAGTATCTTGGCGCAGTACGGGCCTGAGATACCCTGTCCAACGTCAAGGACTCTAACTCCAGGCAACAGCCCTTCTTGGGTCATAACTCGGCCATGTTTTCTATAAATAGGTCGTGCATCACTAGTGGGATATTAGCGAGGGGTAATTGGATTGTCCACCGAGACCAGCGTCTTAATCCACAGAAGAGCTATTAAAAGCAACGACTCCACTGCTGTTTAGATCGAGAAGTCTGAATCTTGTTGCTAGGGGTCAAGAGCGGGAACCTATCGAGTTAGAAGGTAAGTTTCTCCAGGGTCAGCTCTGTGCCCAGACTCTCTTGAAGAAGGTCGAAGATCTCGAAATCCCACTCGGAGACAAAGGTGATGGCCACGCCGTGCCTGCCCATTCGCGCGGTCCTGCCTATCCGGTGTACGTATTCTTCCAGGTTCTGGGGCATATCGTAGTTTATGACGTGGGATATCTCTGGAATGTCCAATCCCCGCGCGGCTACGTTGGTGGCCACAAGCACTTTTATCTCACCGGCGTGGAACGCCTTCATCGCGGCGTTGCGCTCTCCTTGGACCAAACCGCCATGAATTCCCACAACTTTGATTCCCTGTCGCTGCAGAGCCTGGGTGAGGTTATCCACTCCGGCCTTGGTCTTCCTGAACAGGAGTGCTTTGCCGTCGTTGGTGTGGTTCTTAAGCAGCTCCACGCAGGCCCGAATCCGGTCCGTTTCCAGCACCTCGTAGTACACCTGGCGGACGTCCGGCGCGGTCTCAACCTCGTTTCCGATGCGTATCCAAATGGGAGATTTCATGTGTCTGCCGACGATACCCCGGATGGGTGGAGGCAGGGTGGCAGAGAACAGGGCCGTCTGCCGGTCTCTGGGGGTGTTACTTAGGATTCTCTCGATGTCGGGCAAAAAGCCGATATCCAACATCTCGTCCGCTTCGTCCAAGACCAGTGTCCGGACGTCACCCAGACGGAGGGTTCCTCTCCCTATGTGGTCAAGCACTCGACCTGGTGTGCCGATGACTATCTGTGCGTTGCGGTTGAGGGCAGTAATCTGTCTAGCTATCGGCTGACCACCGTAGCAGGCGACGACACCTAATTTACGGAATTGACCAAGACGATCCAGTTCGTCACGTACCTGCATCGCCAGTTCTCGGGTCGGCACCAGAACCAGTCCTTGGATGAAATTCTGGGACGGGTCAACCTGTTCCACCATGGGAATGCCAAATGCGGCGGTCTTTCCGGTTCCTGTATGAGCTTGGCCGACCACGTCATTGCCACCCAACAGTGGAGGTAGGCAGTCGGTCTGAATTGGCGTGGGTTCCTCATAACCGATGGTCTTGAGGGCCAGGGCGACATCGTAGCTCACTTCTTGAGCGCCGAACCAATAGTTGTCAGCCTCCTCAAGGGTTATCTTGGGTTGACGCTCCGCCTCTTTGCGATTTGGCCGATTACGACCAGATCTTTCACTGCGAGGTTCGGTTTCTTGGGTTGGATGATCAGCTTGAGGGGGTTTCTCGGGTCGCGCCGTACTGGAGCGATCGTCGGCGTCCTGGTCCCGAGCCGGAGTCTTGGCAGTGGCACTGCGGCCTGCGTTGCCGCTGCGGCCCCTTCGTTTACGACCGCCGTCCAGTCTACCAGCGCCATCACGGCTGCCTGCATTAGACCTTGCCCGTGCATTGCGGGCCGAATCTTTTGACTCTACTGTGGCAGTTCGGCCTGGTTGGTTGGCCCGATAAGCTGCTTCAGCGTTTTCATCGATCTGGGCGCTTTCTTTGAAGGGAGCAGGAGATGCTGAGGACGCCTGCGGAGATGTGGTATCCGAGTCTTTATTCTTTAGCCAGGGAAGGCGTTGCCACCACCGCTGCTGACGGCCAGAATCGGACGGTTCCTGGTATGACGGGAGGTCAGGGTTTCGTTTCTTAAAAATCTTGCTTTTCCATCGTGCTACCGGTGTTGGGGCAGGTTCGCACTCCAACTATCGGAATTTTGGTTGTCACGCAACCGTTTTAAATACCCGCGTTGATTATCTCCAAACGGGACTGAATCGTTGCTCAAGATTCTCAACCTCTAGGAATCCGTGCCAACGAACCGCAACTATTTCTCTATTTTTACGTGACCTATATATGAATCTTACTGGTCTGCCACCAAGTGAGCAAGTTATACGACTGACCAACCTGACCTACTACTTGATATTCCAGCGAGCATCGCCACTCCGTAACTACGCTTATTTCCTGCGCAGACCCTCTTTCTCCAGACGTGGCAGGACCTCATCACGGAAATATGGGAACTGCTGTAGGTAGTTCTGCAGGCCGATGGCCAACGCATTGACACCGGATTCCGACAAACGCTTCATGAAAGCGACCACGTCATCTGGGTCACCGATGATCGGCAATGCCCCGTTGCCACCGGCGGCTCTGGTGCGAAGTTCAATCAGCCTCTCTTCGGTTACGCCCGGTTTCATGAGGCCACGCCCCTTTATCATATTCTCCACTGCGTCGTGGTCCGCATTCTCAACCGCGTAGTAATGGAAGTATTCTTCGGCTTCCTTCTTGGTTGGACGGCAGACCACTGACACGTTGGAAAACACGCCGATGTTTCTCCCGTAACCCGCCGCCATATCCCTGAGGGCTGAGGTATTGGCCGGGACATCCTCTAGGCCTGACCGCAGGTTGGTGAACATCATGTCGGCGTTTCGCGCGGCATATTCCCGCCCCCGCTCTGAGTTCCCGGCACAGACGATCAACGGCCTGCCACCTGCGTAAGGCTTGGGGTAGATATTGGTCTGGCGCACGCTATAGAACTTGCCGATGTAGTCGAATGGCTCTGGGTCGCTCCAAGCCTGCGTGATGATGTCGATCCACTCCTGTCCCTGGTCATAGCGGTCATCGTGCAAGGCGAGACCGACACCCATCATGTCAAACTCGTCAGTGTTCCAGCCGCATATTATGTTAAGTCCGAACCGCCCTTCACCGATCAAGTCTGCCGTAACGATCTGTTTGGCGGCGACCACCGGATTGAACAGCGAGACGTGGATGGTTCCAAAGGCCATGATGTTCTGGGTGCTGGCCAGTATCCCGGTCGCCCAGGTCAGAGTCTCGAAGTTGGACCCGTTGTGGTCAGTAGTGCCCCCGTACCCCTTCCAACGGCCTAAGGGAAGCATGAACTCCATTCCGGCGTCGTCGGCCATTCGGGCCAGCTTCTGGTTGTTCTCCCAGCTGGCATCCCAACGCTCCGGAACCGTGGTTACAGCGAGTCCGCCGGAACAATTGGCACCGAACAAGCCCAGATTCAGTTTGTTACTCTCAAGTTGGTTCCTTGGCTTCACAGGAGTGTCAGTCATCGGTCATACCCATTGGGAGGATTCCATGCGTTCATTGGCCAGCGGGAATCCCTCTAAATTACTATCTATCTCGCCGGTATTCTAACTCTAATCCCATCAATGGGTTTAACGCGTATCCGGTGTGGTAAAGTCCCTACGAAATTGACCTGGAAGAACGGGCAGGAAAATCAGATAAAAGATTGGGAATAGATATGCAATTTGGAATGTTCGGGAGCGCCCAAGCCAAGCGGGGCGGTCCCAACGTCGACAGCGGTGCCGGTTTCCGTGAGTTTGTCGAGCGAAACGTTGAGGCAGAGTCCCTGGGTTACCACAGCACATTTTTGGTGGAACACCACTTCACTGGGTTCGGCCAAGTCTCGGCGACTTTGAACCTGCTGACTTGGATTGGTGCCAAGACTACAACTTTGCGACTGGGCACGGCCGTGATGGTGCTTCCCTGGCACAACCCGGTTTTGCTCGCTGAACAGATAGCCACACTTGATCTGCTGTCAGGTGGCCGTGTGGACGCCGGAATCGGCAAGGGATACCGCCGCAAGGAGTTTGAGGGTTTCTCAATGCCTATAGAAGAGGCTGACGACCGCTTTGAAGAATGCCTTGAGGTGATGCTAAAGGCCTGGACATCTGATAACCCATGGTCACACAAAGGAAAATATTGGGAGTACGACCAGGTCGTGGTGGAGCCATCCAGCGTACAAAAGCCCCATCCGCAGTTATGGATGGGGGCAGGCAGCTCCAGATCGATCAAACAGGTGGCTCAGTTGGGGTTCAACATGCTCTTGGGGCAGTTCGACTCTTTTGAAATGATCGCTGAAGAAGTCGCTTTGTTTAAATCAGAGGTTGAGGCTTTGGGCCGGACCTTTGACCCGATGAGTGTGGCCGTTGCGCGTTCTGTAAATATAGTGGACAGCCCCGAGGAATATGACCAGGCGATAGAAAACCGTATGGCTGCCCGCGTTAGGACCCAGGAATTGGCTATCCAATCAAGCTTCCAAGACACAAGGGAGGCCGCCGAGGCTGGAGTGATCTACGGAGATACCGACTACGTGGGTGGACAGATTCAAGCCTTGCACGACATCGGTGTCGAGTATGTGGTGCTGAATTGTCCGGCTGGTATATCAACTCTGCGTCGGTTTGCCAAAGGCGTCATGCCCGATTTCCAGAGGTGATGCTATCAGCGACCCAAGAATACAATTCGATCTAAACGAAAGGCCCCTCAATTGAGGGGCCTTTCGATACCGGTTTTAGTTGGGCAAAAAAGAGCGCCCCACAACAATTTGTAGAAACGCTCCGCTATATTAGCATGCGAATCCAAAACTTGTCAAGTGTTTGTGCCTGTTTCCAAGAAATAGGCCGATTCCCTTGATTGATTAAAATTCGTTCGTCCACGCTTTATGGAGAAGGTATAGCCGCCTCCCTTCCGAGAGAGTCACTAATTACATATAATGGGGCATCACCAAACTATGGAGGGGACCCTACTTAACCATGAGAACCAACGCCACCAAGGCCAAGCTCGCTGAGGGCAAAGTGGTCTATGGAGCGATCGTCAGTCGATTCGCTCCCGACATAGTCGAGATTTTCGGCGCGATCAACTACGACTTCGTGATGATAGACTGCGAGCATGGCCCCATGAACCTAGACCAGGTCGAGCACATGGTCCGGGCCGCCGAGGTCTTTGGCATCACCCCTATCGCGCGGATCCCAGACCACGACGATGCCACCATCCTGCGGTTCTTGGATCGGGGCGTGCAGGGCCTGATCATTCCCCACGTCAACACCAAGGAAGAGGCTGAGTCGGTGACACAAGCCGCCCGGTATTATCCAGAGGGTCGCCGCGGCGTTGCTGGCAGCGGCCGTGCCCATGACTACGGTACCGCGGGCACCAGGGAAGAATCATCTAGCTGGATCAACTCCCAGGTATTGATCGTCCCAATGATCGAGGAAACACAGGCAGTGGATAACCTGGACGCCATACTGAAGGTCCCTGGCGTGGACGTGCTCCACGTTGCAGCCGGTGACCTGGGGCAGAGCATGGGAAACCCTGGCTCGGCCAAGGTCAGGGAGCTGATGGGCCAGGTGATACCCAAGATAAGAGCTGGGAACATCAGCGTCGGTGCTGGCGGCAACTCTCCCGCCGACGCCGCGGGTGTCGCCGAGTTCATCAACCTTGGCGCTAACTTCATCACCGTATCATCCCAAGGCCTGCTCCGGTTGGCCGGGGAAGACTTCCGAAAGCGGGTGGAAGCCGCCCTTTAGCCATCTTCGAAACAGCGAAAGCCCAGCCACTTGCTACTTGAGTGGCTGGGCTTTTTTGTTGCTGTTCTTACCAGCTATGCAGGCGGTTCGACGGCTAAAGATTTCTCCCTCAGGGTTGGGTGCCCAAAGTTTGCCGGTATTATGGCATCCGTAGTCGGTGGCACAAGAATCCGGACAAACAACAACGCCCCGGCTATCTAGCCGGGGCGTTGTTAATCAACTGGTGGGACGGTCTCTAACCTAGCTGCAGTTCTTACTTTCCGTCTTTTGCCCAGATAGCCTCCAGGACATTGCCTGGCGACATGGGTAGGACATCCATGCGGACGCCCGCGGCTGAGTATATGGCGTTGGCCATGGCGGCCAGCGGAGGGATTATGCATACTTCTCCCACTCCTCTGGCACCGAACGGGTGACCCGGATTCGGCACTTCAACGAGGACCGTGTCGATCATTGGCAGGTCCAAACTGGTGGGCATCCGATAGTCCAAAAAGGAAGAGTTGTCCATCTCTCCATCTGCGTTATAGACATATTCCTCATTGAGCGCCCAACCGATACCCTGGGCAACTCCGCCCTGGAGTTGGCCTTCCACGTAGCTGGGGTGGATGGCTTTGCCCACGTCCTGTACGGCGGTATACCGGAGGACCTCCACCTTGCCGGTATCCGGGTCGACTTCTACATCGGCGATATGGACTGCGAAGGCGTTGCCTACGCCCGCAGGGTTCACGTTACCGCGGCCCACAATGGGTCCACCGGTGCCGTTCAACCTGGCAGCCAACTGCTTGAAGGTCAATTTCAATTCAGGGTCGGACTTGTGAGAGGCTACGCCGTTGGAGTATTCCACGTCATCGGCGGTAACTTCCCAGATCCGCGCCGCCCGCTGAATCATCTGCTGTCTGATGTCGTGGGCCGCTTCATACGAAGCCCAACCCGACTTGAAGGTCGCTCCACTACCGGCGGTAAGCGAGGTGTAGCCAACGGCGTCTGTGTCGCCAACCACAGGGTGGACGTCCTCGGCGGGGATGCCGAGCACCTCGGCCATTTGCATGGCCATTGATGCACGGCCGCCTCCGATATCAGGGGAGCCTTCAACCAAGCTAACGGTCCCGTCAGCGTTGACGCTGCCGGTGGCGCAGGCAGGGCCGGTTCCATTGAACCAGAACCCGGCGGCAACACCGCGGCCACGGTTGGGCCCTTCCAGCTTGGATTTGTAATGGTCGGAATTCATGGCCGCTGCCAGCGTCTCCATGTAGCCTACCTGTTGCAGGACTGGGCCGGGGATTCGGCGGCTGCCTTCTTTGACGCCGTTCTTGGTC
>CAYVIG010000112.1:0-8224 GCA_964451445.1 uncultured Dehalococcoidia bacterium | reverse complement strand
CTCTTCATTGTGTTCACCGAGCTTGGGAGCCGGGGAAATCTCCCAGGGATGGTCGTCGATGCGATAAGGAGCACCAGGTTGAATGGTATTCGGTAGCGACTCCCCCTCTACTAACCTAAAGAATTCGCGTTCTACAAATTGCTGCGACAGCAAAAGGTCTTCCACTGTTGCTACATATCCAGTAATGGTCCGTAAGGACTGGAATGCGTGGTAGATTTCTTCCTTAGGTTTACGTCCTACCCAATCAGAGATCACCGACAAGAGCGCTTCCTGATTAGCCCGTCGTGACTCTTGGGTAATAAATCGAGAATCGTTAATCAATTCAGGTTTTCCAATCAGCTCACACACTTTAAACCATGTGCTCTCTTGAACACCTGTCTCCAATCCAGGGCTAACCCAACCGTCTTTAGCTCGAACTAAATTGCTCCCCCTCCGCGCAGGAGGACGTCCAAACTGGGCGTAGATAGAAGAATATAACTGGGATACGGCCATCACTTCCATCGCAGAAATGTCCACGTGTTGACCAAATCCTTGAGTGTCTTTGACGTATATGGCCATGGTGGTGGCTGAGAACGCGCTGATACCAGTGGTGTATAGAGCTGCTTCGCCACCCACTTTCAGAGGTGGTCTTTCCGGTAGCCCGATGGTGTACATTAGGGCTCCAGCCGCTTGAGCGATCAAGTCAGAGCCTTTGTATGTGCTGTATGGACCGGTTTGCCCAAAGGGGGTAACTGATACATAAACCAAGTCAGGACATAAGTCCGAGATGTCACTAAAACCTAATCCACAGGCCGCTAAATATCCAGGCGGGAAACTCTCAATCAGAACGTCGCAGTTCTGAGCCAATTTTATGATTGCTTGAGTATGACTAGAAATGGAAGGGTCCAGTGTCACACTCTTTTTACTGGTATTGATATAAGAAAAAAGCGCACTTGTTTGAAAATGGTCGTTCGTTTGGAAGAACGGTTTAGCTGACCGACAAGGGTCGCCGCTACCAGGAGGCTCAACCTTTACGACGTCTGCGCCCCATCCAGCCAACAGCTTGGCGCAAAATGGGCCGGATACTCCTTGGCTTAAGTCTAGTACGTTAATGTCGCTGAGGAGATTATCCATAAGTTGGAGACGCTCTTAATGTTATAGAAGTAGGTCGTTGACACCCGATAAACAATGCTCAATTTGTCCGGGCTTTCCTTAACTAACCGCTGTTCTTAATGTCTTGCCATAGTAATCTCATCCTAGTGTACCTTTGAGAAACAGTAACTCAGCCTTTGGTGCCAGTAAACGTGCTCGTTCCTCCAATCCGCTAGAAGTAGCATTCGAGATTGGATGCTGGCAGCTGATATAAGGAAATTCCATAAATCCCATTACTTTTCTATAAGCTTCTGCTGTGGGAATAAATACATCCGTGATGATAGATACTGTAGGAATACCTTGTTGTTCTAGAGTGATTCCGTCGTGCAAACTGCCCGACGAGCAGGCACCTCAATCCCCTACGCCAGCTATTACAATATCTGCATGATGATGGAGATCAGATAATACTTCAGGTTTCGGAGGTAAATTGGACGAGTGTTTTTTAGTGTAGTAAATTTCTGAGAATTCATACTTCGCATGCAAAATATCAGCGATTCTTCGTAATATCACTTCTGCATTCGCTTTCGTATTATCTAATAACCCTAGACGTTTACCCCGGAGATCGCTCGGTCTAGGGGAAATATGCAAGTAATCAGAGTCCAGGCTACGGCCTGTGGGATCAATTAGGGTTATTTCAGAATTGATATTTTGGAACATTGCACTCTCCCTCGCCTGTATATTCTGAGACAAGTATTTAAATTCTTACAGTAGTGGCAAATACCCCGTAGTAATTCATAATAACTTCACTATAAATACCGCTGTTTCCGCCTGCTTTAATGATGTGAATGTCCGTGGGGCTATAAGCGGCGAAAACAGGGTCGTTTTCGTCTTCCTGCACGACCTCCCCACGTATCGCTCCCAACCGCTTCAGATGGGCCCTACTTCGCCATGCTTTTTTTTGGACATACCGTTGCATGCTCTCTTTATCCCAGTCGAACCTACTTAAATATTCAGAATGCCAATGCCCTACAATCCAGAACCATTGGACGCCACGGGTAAAATATGTGGCTAACCCATGGGACGCCATTGCATCAGCAACTGAATCCATAATCCCTTCTCCATTACCAGAACTGTAACGATTACTGACCATTGCCGGGTCCTGGATACTCGCAACCGTCACTGTTGAATCGTCTGGAGAAAATCCTCTACTTACGTGAAATGACTCCCATGGGCTATTTTCTTCATCTTCGCCGAAACATACATTGTATTTGGAGGGCGAGCCCATGCATCCTCGATCTAGAAGCCCAGGGCGCTGTTCGAAAACATTAATCAGGATTAAGCGGATAGCTCGCGCGATGGTACTGTTCGCCCGATTGCCAGGACTAAGCAAATTATCGGTACAGTTAAGACCAATTTTTTTACGGATCGGGCCATTGACTAATATCAAAACCCCTGTTGAATTTGTAACCGACGAAAGTTCATGAATGCAATTGGGATCATGTTCAAATAGCGCGCGCATCGTAGCCAGTACAATCGGGAAATGCTCCGGCAAACAGCCAGCCATTACAGAATTGGCAGCCGCTTGCTCTGCATTGAGAGAACGGCTCCTTACTGGTACTTCTCCCAACGTCTCTTCTGGGTCCAGACCAACATAATCGAGGAATTCGGTAACTCGGTCTGGGGTTGGCGGTATGACCGGTAAACCATCTGTCCAACCCCTTTCGTAGCAATGCTCGATAGCGTCAAAAGGGCTACTGGTAGATATAGTATGTGTGTTTGATGACTCCATACATGCTCCATTCTAATAAATGCTTCTTGGAATAACTTGGCTATTCCCTTGATGACGTCACCCTGCCTGGTAGATAGCCATTTTTAGCTTGCCGGGAAATTCGATATTTGGAAATAATAACTTATTACTCAATTTTAGTTATTGAATTAAGACTTAATAATGCAAGAAGCCCAGACCGTCACATCAGGTCCTGTGAAAACCCATCCATTCAGGTATGCCGCGAGTTTTACATCGAAAGCTGGTAGACCTAATTAGAATTGCCTCGCCGGAGACAAGGAATCTGTAAGTATGTACAGATTCCTTTCTGGAAAAGTTACTGCTAGGCAGGTGACGGCACTAACACTAATGCTCGTTGATATTACTATTTACTTAATTTGACAATCGAACCTGTAGTTCTACCCAATCTAAGATTGAATATTGAAGTTCCTCTGGTTGTTAACAACGAATAATTCGCCACGTGCTATATGATCTATGAATCTGATTCTGTTGCCTTATATAGTATCGGTGTGGCTATAGATCCTAAGACGTCTAGGACAACTAACGTGAGGAATACTCGGAACAATGGTCCGGTCATACCGTTATTCCAGATGCCTAATATAAAAAACATTGCCACCAACGCGATAACGACGCTAGTAGCTTTCTGGGAAATTCGGACTATCAGTTTGTTTGGTCTTGCCATTAATAATACTAAAGAGTGGTTGGCCGCGACTGCCAAAACAGCGACGCTTGCCCAAATTTTCAGGAACGAGATGGTGCCTTCTATAGAATCTGATACCCAGATGAGCAATAAGAAAATTATCAGGGTAATTGAAGTTGACGCGGTAGCAAGGAGAGTCAAATAAGGATATCTGTTTCCTCTGGTATGAAAAAGGCTAGGCATCATCAGTACTGTATAAACACTAAGAGCTCCGGAAGATGCCAATATCCTCACGCGAGTCTCGGTAAAAACGCCTAACAATATGGTGGATATACCTATCGCGGCGCTGATGATTAGTAATGCGACTAAGACAATTAATGCAATACGCATTCTGTATGAGCCCTGTTTCGAGTTGACCATGTTTATCTGACGATTATTATCGATTGGAAAATACTGGCCTATGACATTTTTTCGGACTATAAAAAGAACCAGGTGTGGCCCGTTTAAAATGAAACCGGTTAACAGAATTAGAAACGACAATACTTTTATGTATGGAATTAGAGACTATTGTCTTAAATGCCCCCACAATGGACTGATACGAAGATATTACTGACGGACAATAATTAATTAGAGAGGTTATTGGGCATGCGAGTTATGATAAAGGCTATCTTACCGGTTGAATCTGGGAACACATCCATCACTAACGGTACAATTGGCGAGACAATGGGAAAGATACTAGGTGATCTTAAACCAGAAGCTACATACTTTGGTCTTCAAGAGGGAGCCCGTACTATCTTTGTAGTGACGGATTTAACTGATTCTTCAAAAATTCCGAGTATAGTCGAACCGTTCTTTTTGGCGTTCAATGCAAGCGTTGAATGCTTCCCTGTAATGATTCCTGACGACCTTATGGCCGCTGGGCCTGATCTTGAGTCAGCCGTCCAAAAATTTGGGTAAATCAAAAGCGTGTCTAGTAAACACACCAGCACACGCCTGTGCACAAGAATCAACTTACTCTTAATCAGTAGGTTCTCAGTTCGACCCTGAGGCGGGTCATCATGATTTCAGGCACGAAATCGAATCTGCACTTTTTCCATTAGGCGGAATGGTCACAATTTGGTCAAATGTTTTCTCGAGTGAATTTTTAGCGATTTTTAAGCATCCATCTAGGCAATCAGTTTCTTGCCTAAGTACCTGAGTCTATTGAGTTCCTGAGTATTCCTTGGCATAGGACGATGCCTAAGAATCGCACCTATACCGGTGTTCGCGGAATACGGCCAACTCACAGCGGTGACGATTCCTTATGCTGACCGCCTCTCTGGTGGTGCTACCGTGTCTGCTAACGCTAGTAATAGATAAACGAGGGAGGGATTAATGAGAGTGCTGATCATAGGCGCCAGTGGATTTATCGGTTATTACATTAGACGCCAACTGATAAAAATACCTGGGTTCTATGTTACAAGCACTTACAATTCAAAAATACCCGATGATGTTGATGAGTCGTGGTATCCCTTAGATATCACAGACTACCATCAAGTAGACCACATCTTCTCGGAACTCCAACCAGATGTGGTCGTGCTGTTAGCGGCGGTCGCCGACGTTACGACAACTGAAACGAATCAAGAAATGGCCACCGAAGTCAACGTGGGCGGCACTCGGCACGTGGCACGATTATGCGCCCAGTACGCTACCAAGCTAGTCTTTTTATCGAGCGAATATGTGTTCGGAGGTGACCGAGGTGATTATAAGGAGAACGACTCGCCTGACCCTAGTACACACTACGGCTTCACCAAAGCACAGGCCGAGAAGGCAGTTGCTGAACACGCCTCTAAGTGGAGTATCGTTCGAACTAGCCTCGTATATGGTTGGCCATTGAGTGGTCGTAGAAACATTGCAACAGTCGTAGCCGACCTCCTAAAGAACGGTAAGACCTACATAGGTGACCCTGGTACATATCGCACGCCGATTTATGTAGAACACCTCACGGAAGGCATCATAAAACTCGTGGCTAATGACCATATCGGAATATTCCACATCGCGGGCACCGACCCGATGAACATGTATGAGTTCGGCTGCGCCGTTGCCGAAGCGTTCGATCTTGATATCAGTCTGGTTCAGGCAGCGCAACCAGCCGAATTAAGACTTCTAGTAACGACACCAACGGATGACACAGGCCCGGTCCTGAAATTTGACAAACTAGGTCTTGACTGTACACAGACAAATAACCTGCTCGCACTCCGGCGGTTCGACATGGTAACAGGGCTGCAAGAGATGTTGACCCAGGCCTAGGCCTTTTGGGCCAAACCGACTAGTTGCAAGTGTTGGCTGTCACATGTAACTCCAATCTGGTGTTGTGTAGAATGTCTCTATCAAGATCAATGGACCCAATCACACGGTCGATCCTTCTATCCCGACGGTGGGTATCTCCCAAAACTCGAAAGGAGCCCATCCCCAGATGACATCCCCAAATCTCACTTCACTTCAACACCAATTCGCAGACTGGGAACAGGTCCAAGAATATTACTTGGCGGCCAAGCTGACCGACGGGTTGCCCATAGTTCCGCCCACCGAAACCCGGGTGCAAGCAATGTTGGAGTACTCAGGGCTAGCCCCAGACCAAGTGATCGGTTTTGAATCGATCCGCCAGAAACAGATCACCGCAGAAAAAGTCGCTATAAACGCCGTCATGGCCGGCTGCCGACCCGAATATTTTCCTGTGGTCACATCTGCGATATCTGCCTGCTGCGAACCGGTGTTTAATCTACATGCGAGTAGCACCTCCACCAACGGGGTTACCGTGATGGTGTTGGTGAGTGGAGAATATGCCCAAGAGATCGGTATGAACTCCTCTACTGGACTTATGGGACCAAGCAATCATGCCAACGCATCGATCGGCAGGGCAGTTAACCTGGTCAAGACGAACTTTTATGGATCTGTCCCGCAGGAGATGGACAACAGTACATTCGGCCATCCTGGCAAATATACTTTCTGCTTCGCTGAAAACCTAGAAGCGGCGATCTGGCCATCACTAGCGATGGACAAAGGCTTCGATAACCACTCCAGTACGGTTACAGCTGTTGCAGCCTATTCACCGCTTCAAGTGAGCGTCTTCGGTGGCAAAGATCCAGATGCATTCCTATTGGGCATCGCACATGCCATGATCGGGCTAGGCCCATCCGTCTCTGAAGTCTTCGTGGCTCTGAGCCCAGAAGTGATGCAATACGTGGATGACGCAGGCTGGTCCAGGCGGCAAGTGCAAGAGTTTCTATGGGAAAAAGCCCGACTACCTGCAAAGGAATGGATCTCCTGGCGTCGGCTGGAACATCCAGACAGGTTCCCGGACAAAGACCAACTCGTCGGTTGTGTAGGGGACCCTGATCGGATCACCGTGTTTGCAGCCGGCGGTACAGCTGGCGTCTATGTCGACGTTATCGGTTCTTGGGGTAACAGTCGTCCGGTGACTAGGAAGATCGAGGTAAGGAGCTGATCAAGAAATGACGAACCTTGAGAACAAATTAATAACCTTGGACCCCAGAGACGAGAGTGATCACGGCCCGGCGCTTCTGGCAACCCGACCCCATACATTGGACGGAAAGACGTTAGGCTTGCTGTCGAACAATAAACCTCACTCCGAAGAGTTGTTACAGATGATGGCTGAGAACATCAAAAACATATACGAAATCAAGAACATCGTGGAATACAACAAAGGCAGCCATCAGTGGCCTGCCAATCCCGGAGCACTGAAAGAGTTCGCCGACAAATGTGACGTGGCCATCCATGCCACAGCGGAATGAGGGTCTTGCACCGCGTGCAGTGTGCACGACGCGATGGAGACCGAGCTACTAGGGACACCTTCTGTGGTGCTGACCACAAGGCCTTTCGTCAGTCAAGCGCGGGCCATGTCTCGCATGAGAGGTAACCCGGACTACGGATTGGCGATCATAGATCATCCAATAGTCATACTGACCCATGAACAGTTATTGGACCGGGCCAGCATAGCAACACCGCAAGCGATTGAACATCTGGTCGCACGTTAATCTCCACTTAAGCACGTTGGAATGGAGACCTCGTTTGATGCAGACATATCAAAGGGGGAGATTACATAACGTACCTTGATAAAAAGCTGATACCAGCACCAAAGATCACTCTGGGACTTTGATTTAGCTATATTTTCCAGATTTAGACACAAATCAGCCCCAATTTATGTTCAACTTGAAGGCACGATTATCCTGTTTAGTCTAAAAATGGTGTCTACTGCGAACTGCTGTGTACGCCCGTGAACTAAAATCAACTTACTCGTAATCATTAGGTTCTCGGTTCGACACCGAGGTGGACCACCACGATTTTAGGCACTAAAAAGCCCAGATTCGAGAAATCTGGGCTTTTTGTATCTGCCGGTTTGTACCTAATATATTTTGGTGCTAGTGCCGCGTCGACCGCCAGGGCCGCTTGTTCCCGCATATCCGGCATCACATGGGAGTATATATCGATCGTTGTGGCAACATTGGCATGACCCAGACAAACTGAAGGCCGCTTAAGCGGCCTTCAGTTTGTCTATTCGGAAGGTGTGATGTATATTCCTGGAAAATCAACCTACTAGGTATAGACGAAGTCGATCACAGAATTACTGGGATAGAACAACAATTTACAGGAAACCGTTGAGTGTGAGGTAGTGGGACCGCAATCAATCGCCCATAGAAAGGAGGATTCGATGGCAGAGTCAATCA
>CAYVIG010000111.1:0-8268 GCA_964451445.1 uncultured Dehalococcoidia bacterium | reverse complement strand
GCCGCCGCTGAACATCTCGTAGCTTCTGGGGCCGAGTTCGTCGCTGACGATGATGTCCAGCGTCTCCCGGGGGTCGCCATTGCCCGATGCCCGTTCTCGCTGGGTTTCCAGTTTCACGTTCATGCGGTTATCGGTCATGCGTCCCAATAGCAGGTTGGTCTCGTCCTCCAGACGCGGAACCACGGTCTCGATCAACATGGCCTGGACACCCTGGCGACCAAAGGCGACAGACAGTTCGTGATAGATGGACTGCTCGTCCTGCAAGGCATTGAGCCGCGCCGTTTCAGACCTAAGTCCCTCGGCCAACGATTCCTGACGCTCCACCTGGCCCCTGAGGTAGCCCTGGCGGTCGATGGCCTGTTGGACTTTGACCCCAAGTTCCCGCTCAAGCTGATCTGCCTGGGTGAACTCGGCCTCCAGAGTAGCCAATCCGGCCAGGGCCTGTTTAGCCTCAGCCGCTTGAGTTTCCAGCAGGACCAGCTCTTCACGGCGTCGCGCGGCCATGGCGGCGTTCTGCTCTGCCGCCTCTTTGGCTCCGGGCAGGCCGGCCTCCGCCTGCTCCAATAGCTGTTCCTGCTGGGCGAATTCTTCCAGATTTTGGCTCTCCTGGAATACCCGTTGTCGGGCTGCCGGGTCGTACTCAAGCTCTTGTATCTGAACTTCCAATTTCTTGAGTTGGACCGAGTCATCAGCCGCAAATGAACCATCCACCAGGGTTGCTCGCATGGCCTCAAGCCTGGGTGTGACCTCAGACAGTTCCAGTCCGGCCTGCCGCGCTTCCTGAAGCTGCTGTTCCAGTTGCCGCATGTCAACTTGCAGCTTGGTCTGGGCATCGGACAACGTTTTTTCCTGTTGGGGAAGGCGCCCTTCCAACTCTGAGGCCTCGGATTGCAGGGTCCTCACTTTGGCTGAGATGGCCCGGTACTCTTCGCGTTTGACTTCGATATCAGCCTCGAAGGTCTCTACTAGGCGTTCACAACCATCCTCGCTGAGAGGTGTGCGGCAGAGAGGACACATGGGTTCCTGGCCGTTGGCCCCTTCCAACAGGTCCTTCTTGGCTGCCAGATCTTTGCCCTCTGCCACTGAACGCTCCAAGGCACTCTGCAGCTGCCCGACCTGAACGGCAATCCTGTTGAGGCTCTCCCGCTCCCCTGCCAGGACATTTGCCTGTTCTTCAAAGCCCGGTCCCTGACCCTGCAATTGAAGCTGGCTGCTTTGTAGTTGTTCCAAGGCTTGTGCCTTAGGGCTGAGCCGGGATTCAATGTCAGTACCGAGTTGCTGCATCTGTGATTCCAACTGCGCCCGCTTGAGGTCGATGCCAGCAGAAGTGGAGGCCCGCAAACGCTCCAGCTCGTCGAAGTTCCGGCCTGCTTCTTCCAGGCGAGCGAAGGCGTTTCTGGCGGCGGTCAGTTGGGACGCACCTTCACGGATGGCAGACGCTTGACCCACCAATTTCTCAAAGGCAATAACCTGTTGTTGGGCTGTGTTATGGGCGGCCTCAAACTGTTCAGCCTCTTTGGCTAGGACCACCAGCCGTTGGGCAGACTCTTCCTGACTGGTCTGCTGCCTCCGCAGTTCGCTGACCTTTTCTCGAAGAGCAGTGGTTTTGACCTGCTGCTCAGCCAAGTCTTTGTTGGCTGTGAACAGAGTGGTTTCGACCTCTTTCAGTTCTGCTGCAGGTGCCACCAACTGCTCCATTTCCCGCCGGAAGCGGTCTACATTACCCTCGGAGATCTTGGCGGTGTTGTCAGCCCAGCTGTTGCCCTCTCTAGCCTTGACTTGCAGCCGGTCATAGGTCTCAAGGCCGAGTATCTTGCTGAGGACAGCCTTGCGTTCCGTAGGGGTCCTGTTGGTGAATTCGTCAGCACGACCCTGCACCAAGAAGGCCGAATTGATAAATGTGTCGTAGTCCATACCGATGGTCTGGTCGATCCGGGCTTGGGTCTCGCGGATCATATCGCCGGTTATCGGACGTGCCGTTTCGCCCTCAAGGACCATCAATTGCAGGTCGGATGCCCCGCCCCGACGACGCCTACCGCCCCGGCCGTGGCTGCGTATCACCCGGTAATTCTGGTCTCGGGAGGAAAAATCTAGCTCGACGCGGCACTCGTCAGCCCCGTAGGAGATCATCTCGTCCTGGACTTTCCCCCTGGCCTTACCCCAGAGCGCCCAGGTGATACTATCCAGCAGGGCGCTTTTGCCGTGTCCGTTGGATCCGCAGATACAGGCAATGTGGACTCCGCGGAAGTTCAACGGAGGCACGTTCTCCCGGTAACACAGGAAGTTACTGATAGTGAGTTTGAGGGGTATCATGGGGAGGGCTTAATTCCGAATTGACGAAACAGTATCGTCTGGAATCTCGCCGGAAGATCTGCCGAGAGATTGGGAGCAGAACCAGCCACCTGCAACCTCCACCACACTGAAGAATTCTGCTCGCAGCCGACGGCTGGAGCGTAGCTAATTTTAGCACAGCGTCGCGATCGATTCTGAGATTCGAAATAGCATCCAAACCCACAGATGACCACCGAACCAACCACCAATAACCCAAACATCATCCAGGTGAATGACCTGCGCAAGAGTTACGGCGACCTGAAAGCCGTGGACGGCGTGTCATTCTCCGTTGGTTCCGGCGAAGTCTTCGGCATTCTGGGGCCTAACGGAGCGGGTAAGACCACGACTGTGGAGATACTGGAAGGGATGCGCGCTCCCGACAGCGGCACCGCCACCGTCAGCGGTATCGACGTTCAGAAGGACCCACGGGGCGTCAAAAAGGTCATTGGAATCCAGCTTCAGTCCTCAGCCTTCTTTGACCGGCTGAACCTGGGAGAGATCCTGGACGTGATGGCCAGCATCTACGGCAGACAGATCGACCCGCTGGGGTTATTGGCAAGTGTGGAACTCGCCGACCGGGCCAAAGCCCTGTACAGAGACCTCTCGGGTGGTCAAAAACAGCGGTTCTCAGTGGCGTCCACCCTGGTAAACGACCCGATTTTGCTGTTCTTGGACGAACCGACGACAGGCCTGGACCCCCAAGCCCGCAGGCACATGTGGGAGCTGATCAAACAATTCAAGTCGGAGGGCCGCACCGTGCTGCTGACCACCCACTACATGGAGGAAGCAGCGGAACTTTGTGAACGAGTGGCCATCATGGACCACGGCAAGATAGTGGCCATGGACCAGCCGTCGGTCTTGGTAGATGACTTGATTGGCCGTGGCTTTCAGAAAGAACGGGTCGAGACTCAGGCCAACTTGGAAGACGTCTTTCTCGATATCACTGGCCGGGCGCTCCAGGACTAGGCATGGTTACACGTTTGATACAGACCAACCCGACCCTGAGCCTCACCCGGGCCTCCATGCGCATCTGGTTCCGAGACCGGCAGGCCATCTTCTGGACGTTCTTCCTGCCGCTGGTATTGATCTCGGTCTTTGGACTGTTGGATTTCGGTGCCTTCCGTACCGTCGACATCGGGATCGTAGACAAGGCCAATAACGAAGCTTCCCGCGACCTTATTGCAGACATCAGAACTCTAGACGCCTTCGACATCGCAGACCCGGTCCCAGAAGCGGAGGAACGGGAAGCCTTGGCCGACGGCGATAGGAACTTGGTGTTGATCATCGAACCAGGGTTTGGCGAGGTCGACTCTCCGACCAGACGTCGTGTATCTGTTATCTATAACCAGGGCCAACCCCAGGAATCGGCCACCGGCCAGTCCATCATCCAACGCATCCTGGACGATATTACCTTTGCTGAAGGCAATATAACAGACCGTTATCTCATTGATGCCAAGCCAGTGGACAGTCGGAACTTGCGTTTCATAGACTTCCTGATGCCGGGCGTGGTTGCCATGTCCATCATGCAGATGGGCCTGTTCAGTGTGGCATTCTCATTCGTCCAGTTGAAAAGCAAAGGCATATTGAGGCGACTCCAAGCCACGCCGGTGCTGCCGGCCAGCTTCATCTTTGCCCAGGTGTTTACCCGGCTGACGGTCTCCATCCTGCAAACCCTGGTGCTGGTGGGCTTGGCGGTCATCGCGTTCGACGTCCGGATTGAAGGCAATCTGATCTCCATGCTGCTGCTGGCCCTGATCGGCGGAAGTGTGTTCGTGAGCATGGGGTTCGCCGTGTCCGGTTTCGCCCGCACCGAGGACGTGGCCGCACCGATAGCCAACGCCATTGCCCTACCCATGATGTTTCTCTCCGGGGTGTTCTTTCCACGGGATGCCATGCCCAAAGCCCTGCAGGCGGTTGCTGATTACCTGCCCCTCAGCTTCCTGGCCGATGCCCTACGCAGCGTGGCGGTGGACGGCCAGACCATCTGGTCTCAGTTGGACAACGTCCTAGGCTTGATGGTCTGGCTGGCAGTCACCTTTTTCATCGCCGTCCGGCTATTCCGATGGGAGTAAATCAGCACTGACATCCTTGACCCTGAATCTCGCGCCAGCCTACAATTCTATTTAAGGCATGGGCGAATAAGGCCCAATAAAAGCACACAGAGCAGATATGTTTGAGAACCTAACAGACCGGTTGGCCGGAATACTGAACAAGCTGACCAGCAAGGGCCGCCTGACCGAGGCGGACGTTGACGAGGCTCTAAGCCTGGTCCGACGCTCCCTGCTTGAAGCCGACGTCAATTTCCGGGTGGCCCGCGACTTCGTGGCTGCGGTCAAAGAACGGTCCATGGGCTCAGACATCCTGGAGAGCCTCTCCCCCGGCCAGCAGGTGATCAAGATCGTGCAGGAGGAGCTCACCGAACTCCTCAGCGGAGGAGACAACTCACTGACCCTCTCCAGCCAGGCCGTAACCACCATCATGATGGTGGGTCTGCAGGGTTCAGGTAAGACGACCACCGCCGCCAAATTGGCTCTACACCTGCGCCAGCAGGGCCACAAGACACTGCTCATCGCCGCCGACCTCCGCCGACCCGCCGCCATCCAGCAACTGGAGACCCTAGGTAAGCAGTTGGACATCCCGGTCTACTCTGAGGACCCCGAGTCCACAACCGTGGTCAAGGTTGCCAAGAACGGCCTGGAAAAGGCCAAGCAGCTCGGCGTCAACTGGGCCATCGTCGATACCGGCGGCCGCCTGCAGATCGACGAAGAGTCGATGAAGGAACTGGGCGAGGTCAAGAAAGAAATCAATCCCCACGAAGTGCTGCTGGTCGTGGACGCCATGACCGGACAGGAAGCAGTGAACGCCGCAGAGGGGTTCCACGCTCAGGTTGACCTGACCGGCCTGATCATGTCGAAGATGGACGGCGACGCCCGTGGGGGCGCTGCCTTGTCCATCACCCGTGTCACCGGAGTGCCCATCAAGTTCATGGGTGTTAGCGAGCGACCCGACGGCCTGGAGGCGTTCCACCCCGACCGCCTGGCCTCCCGCATCCTGGCCATGGGCGACATCCTCACCCTCATCGAGAAAGCGCAGGGGGCAGTGGACGAGAAGCAGGCCTCGGAGATGGAGAAGAAGTTCCGTCAGGCCAACTTTGACCTCGAGGACTTCCTAACCCAACTTCAGAGCGTCAAGAAGATGGGCTCCCTCTCTTCCATCATGGATATGATCCCCGGCATGGGCCAACTCAGCAAGAAGATGCCCACCAGCGACTTGGACGACGGCAGAATCGAGCGTATCGAAGCCATCATCAGGTCCATGACCCGAGAAGAACGGCAACGTCCGGAGATACTGAACGGTAGTCGACGCCGCCGCATCTCCAAGGGCAGTGGGACCACGCCAGCCGACGTTAACCAACTGCTGAATCAGTTCAAACAGACCCAGAAGATGATGAAGCAGATGTCCAAGTCCCGTAACCCAATGGCCATGATGAAAATGTTCAAATAGGGTGGGTGGCATAGCCTCGTTCCCGTTCTATCGGCATTCCCGGTAATTCTCCGGCTTCGTGACCCTTTCTTCTGGCTGCTCTGCACTTAGGCGATCTTCGCTTAACTTCCTTCTCTGAACCCTATTCTCCTCCCGGCTGCTCTTTCGTTTCCGAAAAGTAGCACCGATAGTCAATGACTATCACTCTGACAGTAAATTAGTGTCTAGTCCTACAACCAAATCCAATTATAGTGGTGGGGCGCCAATATTTATTGGTGATTATTATTTGAAATACTGATTCAGCGGTTTTGGAAAATCTCCTAATTCGGGACAAAAGGATTCAGCGCAGAGAATGACTCTTGATGTTCAAACCCCAAGCACTTCGTTGTTACCAAACATGATCTCAGACCTCCTCAACCACGGCGACCCGGCACATATCGCTCTCATCTCCCCCAACGGCCCAGTCCTAACCTACGGTTCTCTCAAATGTCAGGTGGAAGTCCTTGCCAGCAAGCTGAATTCCTTTGGGATCGGCCGCGGCGACCGCGTTGCCACCGTGCTACCCAGCGGAGTGGAGAACATCGTTTCGTTTCTTGCGGTGACCGCCTCGGGGGCGACCGCCGTTCCCCTTAACCCCGCCTACACCAAAGAGGAATTCGTCTTCTGCCTAGAAGATGCCAACGCCAAGGGAATCATCACTTCCAGTGCGGCCAGTGAGGCTGTAATCGAGGCGATTCCCAGCCAGATAATCGACATCAGAGTCGGCATCAACTCTGGCGGGAAGGTCCGTTTTCTGAATCGGAACAAGAGCGGCTTTCCGGTAGCGAGAGAACAGGCCAATGCCGAGGACGTAGCATTGGTACTGCATACTTCAGGAACTACCAGCCGCCCCAAACGGGTGCCCATCACCCACAGAAACTTGATGGTCGGCGCGAAAAACGTAGCTGAGACATATGGGTTAACGCCTGAAGACGTCTCTCTCTGCGTCATGCCTCTCTTCCACATCCATGGATTGGTCGCATCAACTCTGGCCACCTTGATCACGGGCGGTATGGTGGTAGTGCCCCCCAAGTTCAATGCCCTGGACTTCTGGTCAACGGTGGACGCCCAGCATGTCACCTGGTACACGGCGGTCCCCACCATCCACCAGGCCCTGTTACACCGAGCCAAGAGGAACGCAGGCAGCGATGCCATAGGCGTGGCCCGTCAGAACTTGCGCTTCATCCGTTCTTGCAGCGCCCCATTCCCTCCAGATGCCCTGATGGAAATGGAAGAGACCTTTGGAGTTCCGGTGCTGGAAGCCTACGGTATGACCGAAGCGACCCATCAGGTGGCATCCACTCCCCTTACCGGCAAGCGTCTACCGGGTTCGGTAGGGGTAGGGGCCGGCGTATCCATCGCAATCATGGACACAGATGGCAACTTTGAACCGGCTGGAGTGACCGGCGAAGTCGTCATCAAAGGCGACAACGTCACAAATGGCTACGAAAACAATCCCGAAGCCAACCACAACTGCTTCACAAACGGGTGGTTCCGAACCGGAGACCAGGGAGTGATGGATTCAGACGGGTATCTGCGGTTGGTTGGCCGGTTGAAAGAGACCATCATCCGGTCCGGCGAGAACATCTCCCCAAGAGAGATCGATGAAACCCTGCTAGCACACCCGGCGGTGACCGAAGCCGTGGCCTTCGCAGTGCCCAACTCCACTCACGGAGAAGAGCCCAGCGCGGCGGTGGTGGTCAGCGGTTCGATTAAAGCCTCAGAACTGGTGGCTTTCTGCCGGGAGCGCCTGGCCGCTTTCAAGTGTCCCAAGATCATTCACATCGTGGACGAGATTCCCAGAACCGCCACCGGCAAGGTCCAGCGCAGGATGGTTTCTGCGGCCTTGGCCTAACACAGCCTTAAAAAGCCAAACCAGTCGACCCGGATTTGAGCATCATACTGGAGGCAGATCCTTGAAAATAGCTATCGTTGGAGCAGGGGCCATCGGAGCCTTCTTGGGCGCTAAGATGTCGCTGGCCGGTGACGATGTCTATCTGATCGCCCGAGGGGCTCACCTACAGGCGATGCAGGCTAACGGAGTGCGAGTAAAGAGTCCTGAAGGCGACTTCGAAGCCCATCCCACTGCCACCGACGACTATGAGTCGGTCGGCCCTGTGGATTTTGTCTTCCTGACGGTGAAAGCCCACAGCCTGACCGACATAGCACCCAAACTCGCGCCTCTGCTTGGCCCTGAAACCGCGGTGGTTTCAGCTCAGAACGGCATCCCATGGTGGTATTTTCAGGAGCACGGCGGGCCGCTAAACGGCACATCCATCGAGAGTGTCGACCCGGGAGGAGTCATCGCCGCTGCAATCGACCCTTCTCGCGTGATCGGCTGCATCATCTACCCCTCAACGGTGATCACCAAGCCTGGAGCGATCGCACACATTGAGGGCAACCGGTTTTCCATCG
>CAYVIG010000110.1:0-8444 GCA_964451445.1 uncultured Dehalococcoidia bacterium | reverse complement strand
CATCATCATCGAGCATGGTCTGGAGATGCTTCACTCCGATTCCTTTCAAGAGTTTTGGCCAGGCCATCGCAGATCTGGTGCAAGAAACACAAGAAAGCCGAGGAATAGACAGTAAACTTACTCCCCAGGCCGTGGCCTGCACGATAATGGGGGTGTTCCACGGATTGGTTTTGCACAAATCTTTGGATTCCAAATTAGATAATGGCGCCTGTGGCGAAGCCATCCGCGCCAATATCTAGGGCATTTTCGGGACTAGAGCTGAAACAGCCAAGGCCGGAAAAACGATAGATAGCGAAGCAAACAACGGGAGAAGAACGGTCAATGGCACTGAACCTATCAACGGAGAACCTGGCGAGAGAAAGCGCCTCACATCCATGGCGTGTAGTCTGGATTTGGCTACTGGTGGTTGTCGGCGCAATGGTCATGATTTCCACTTCTCTGGAAGACGGGTTGACGACCAAATTCGAATTCGTGAACAACCCTGAGGTCAAGAAAGGTGAAGACCTGCTGGAGCAGATTCACGGACCCAAGGGAAGCAATGAAGTCATAGTATTCCAATCGACGGAATTCACGGTCGAAGACCCGGAATACAAACGCGCTGTGGAAGGCCTGACCTCTGATTTAGCGGCGATGGGTCCGGAATTCATCCGGCTGGAGACGCTGGCCAACTTCTATAACACCGGAGCGCCTCCATTTGTCTCAGATGACCGTGGATCAACCCTCATCGGGTTCGTCATGGCCGGTGATTTTGATACCAACTCTAAGAACATCGAAGATGTCGTCGACGTTGTACACGAAGCTGCCGCGGCTGAAGCTGGCAGCTTCGAAATCAAGATCACTGGCCAGGCGACCATCGGTCTGGACAACCGGGAGATCACCCAGGAAGACCTGGAAAAAGGTGAAGGTTTCGGGGTCCCCATCGCCCTCCTCATCTTGATGGTAGTTCTGGGAGCCATCTTCGTCGCGATGGTTCCGCTGGTGATGGCGATAGTATCGATCCTCCTTGCTGTGGGCCTGGCCGCAGTGGTTGGCACGTTCTTTGAATTGTCTCTCTTAGTGACAAATATCATCACGATGATTGGTCTGGCCGTTGGAATCGACTATTCCCTGTTCGTCTTGACTCGCTACCGTGAAGAACGGAGCCAAGGATTGGATAAAATTGGCGCGATAAGCAAGGCTGGTGCAACGGCGAGCAGAGCTGTCGTCTTCAGCGGAATGACCGTTGTGTTGGCCCTATTTGGCATGGTCCTGATTCCCTTCAACATCTTCATATCGATCGGCCTGGGTGCCACCTTCGTGGTGGTTGCGGCAATGGCTGCGGCGATGACATTGCTCCCTGCGATGTTAATCTTCTTCGACCGTCTTGCTGCCTGGTATCTAGACTTGGCAGAAACCCCTGGTAAATGGTCCCGCGAACTGAGGTCGCTCAGTTTCCTATCGCTGCCAATTGGTAATGGAATGAATCCGATCCTATCGGTGATCCTTCATCCGTTCCGAGTCGTTCGGGCATTGGTGGCAAAGATATTTTTCCTGGTATCCATTGTGGTGTTCCTGATTCCATTCATTGTCACACTGGCGATTAGGATGGTCTTTAAGAGGTCTGCTGGTGATACTAATTACCTGCGCTGGATATCTGATGTCGGAGTTGGAAAATTCGAAGGGACGCCCACTTACACCGCCAGTGGTGGTTTTTGGGACTGGCTGGTCCGCCAGGTTACGACCCGGCCAATCATCAGTCTAATTGTGACGGGTAGTCTGCTGATAGCTGCCACCATACCCTTCTTCAGTATCCATACTGGGTTCGCTGGAATCTCCACATTCCCGGATGAACTAGAGTCCAAGCAGGCCTTCTTGGTCTTGGATGAAAAGTTCTCCTTCGGCGAAGTAACTCCGGCAGAGATCGTCATACGAGGAGATAACGCCTCGCCCGAGGTGCAGGGTGGATTGGAGCGCCTAACGGCTCTGCTCGCCGCTGATGACGCCTTTGGGCAACCTCGCGACTTGGAAATCTCCGATGACGGTCAGATCGCGTTGCTGGCGGTGCCGGTGGCTGGTGACACATCTGGTGAGGCAGCTATCGCCGCAGTGACAAGGTTGCATGACCGATACGCGGCAGAAGCGTTCGCCGGAGTGGATGCAGAGATCTTCATCACAGGAGAGACTGCGTTCAACATGGAGTTCTTCAGCGTATCCAAGGACTCTGCCTGGGTCGTGTTCCCATTTGTTCTGGGTATCAGTTTCCTGCTCTTGTTGGTGGTATTCCGGTCGGTGGTGCTTCCGGTCAAGGCCATCATCTTGAACTTGTTGGCGGTTGGCGCTGCCTACGGACTGATCGTGCTGGTGTTCCAGAAGGGATTCATGGCTGGAGCATTCGGTTTTGAAGAGTCTCCCACAGTGGAGTCGTGGATCCCATTGTTCCTGTTCAGCATCCTATTTGGACTATCCATGGACTACCACGTGTTCCTGCTCTCAAGGATCAGGGAACGGTACGACCAGACCAAAGACAACGATGAAGCAGTGTCCTTTGGCATTCGCTCTACCGGTCGCCTGATCACCGGAGCCGGCCTCATCATGGTCGCCGTGTTCTGGGGATTCGCCACTGGCTCGATGGTCGGTATGCAGCAGATGGGATTTGGCCTCGGAGTGGCCATTCTCCTAGACGCCAGCATCGTCCGGGTTATCATGGTCCCGGCTTTCATGAAACTACTGGGTGAGTGGAACTGGTACCTGCCCAACTGGCTGAACTGGCTACCCGACTTCCGTGTCGAAGCGGCAGGCCCGTCACAGGCCCCTGCAGCAGGCAACGACTAAACCTACCCATAGGTTAATCAAAAGAAAAGAGGCAGCCCACTCAATTGGGACGCCTCTTGTTTAATTCCACATATCTACACTCTGATCATCTTCCGGAACAATGGCGCAGGATAGTTTCACAAGATACAATACGTCCTTATCGTCCGACTGTGGCGGATCAGTTAAACGACACTTCAAGGAGACCCAATGGCAACGATACTAGAGGATTACATCGCCAAGCACCCCGGATCGGCTCAGCGTTACCTGGAAGCCTCCAAAATCTTCCCCGGCGGCGTCACCCATGACACCCGTTACGCCCAGCCTTTCCCCCTTTACATGACCCACGGAGAAGGCTCCAAAAAATGGGATGTGGATGGCACAGAGTACATCGATTACGTATCAGGCCACGGCGCTCTTTTGCTGGGGCACTCCCATCCGGCAATAGCCGAAGCCGTCTCCAAACAGATACTTCGCGGCACCCACTTGGGCGCCTCCACCGACGATGAGATCCGCTGGGCCAATGCCATCAAAGCCCTGATGCCGTCGATTGAGAAACTCCGATTCCACAGTTCCGGTACAGAAGCCACATTGATGGCCATGCGCCTAGCCCGGGCTTACACTGGCAAGACCAAGGTCATCAAACTTCAGGATCACTTCCACGGTTGGCACGATTACGCCATGGCTGGGTCTGACCAATCTGCTCCAGGCATCCCACAAGCCAGTTGGGGCACCATGATTGTGGTACCGGCCGGAGACCTGGGCGCGGTTGAAGATGTGATTAAGAAAGACCCAGACATCGCCGCCATCATCCTGGAGCCAACGGGCGCCCACTTCGGGCAGTTGCCCTTCGATGCACCCAACTATCTCAAGGGCTTGAGAGAACTTACAGCTCAGACAGGCGTTATCCTGATATTTGACGAGGTTGTGACTGGGTTCAGGGCCGCCCCTGGCGGAGTGCAAGAGCGTTACAGCGTCCGACCCGATCTCACGACCATGGCCAAAATCGTCGCCGGAGGACTTCCCGGCGGTGCCGTGGGCGGCAAGGCAAACATCATCGACATGATCGCCCACCGGAACGAACCGGATTGGGACAGAAACCACCGGGTCTACCACCCTGGCACTTTCAACGGAAACCCCCTTTCCGCAGCCGCTGGAGCAACAGCGTTGGAGATGATTGCCTCCCAGCCGATCAACCAGCAGGCCGACGCCATGGCTGCCAGGCTAAAAGCAGGAATCAACGAGACTCTGGGGGCTCTGGAGATTCCGGGACACGCCCACGGTATCGCCTCAATGATTCACGTGATCCTAGCCGAATGCGATTGCAACCGCGAATTCTGCACCATGTCCCACGACAAGATCGCCGAGACCAACAGTTCCCCGGCAGTGACGGCCATGAAGCGCGGTCTGCAAAACAGAGGAGTGGACATCATGGGCAGGGAGACTTTCCTGGTGTCCGGATTGCACTCCGAGCGGGACATCGACAAAACCCTTGACGCGTTCAAAGAGACCATGGCGGCAGTGAGGGCCGACGGTCTTATCTAATTAGATAGTCCAACGACTCCAATTTTGCTAGAATTCCCAAATCTAAACAAATATGCGTTTTAGGAGGTGATTTCTCATGCCTAGTTTCACAGATAAGCTGACCGTTGGTGGCAGCGAGATGGATATGTACGCCGCTCTGCCTAAGGGTTCGGGACCCTACCCGGCGGTGGTAATCGCCTTTCACGTCGGTGGATTGGACGACTTTGATCGGAAGATGGCCGACCAATTGGCCGAGGCCGGTTACGTGGCCGTGGTGCCGGATCTATTCCACCGGTTCTCCAAAGAGGTCATGGACGGCCCCCGTCTAGACCGCCTGGGACACCTTCAGGATCCAGACATCATCGCCGACATGAACGCTGCGGTGGATTTTTTGACTGCCAACTCAGCCATCGACAATGACCGTATTGGCGTTACCGGTTTCTGCATGGGTGGACGCATCGCCTGGTTGATGGCCGCCTCAAATCCCGTATTCAAGTGCACTGTTCCCTTCTACGGTGGCAACATCCAGGGCAACTGGGGTCCCGGCGAGACTCCCTATTCCATGGCCAATAACATCAATTGCCCGATGCTCTTCCACTTTGGTGCCACGGACGGCAATCCTTCGGTCGATGATCGGGACAAGTACGAAGCGGAACTAACCCGATTGGGCAAGGACTTTGAGTTCCACACCTATGATGGCGCGGGTCACGCTTTCATGGACTACACCAATCCGGAGCGGCACCACGCCGAAGCAGCTGAGGCGGCTTGGCCTAGGACCATTGATTTCTTTGATAAGCATCTGAAATAGAAAAGGCTTGCTACGTCTGGTTTGTCCGGCTAGTCAGGTGGCCCCCACCCTAACCATCCTTCGGAGCGATGGGGGACTGTACTCTCTGATTTCTCAATCAGAGAGCGGTGTGGGGCTTAATTCACTAGATTCTTAATCAACTCGAGAGGAGCTGTATGCCATCATTTTGGGAAAAGATAGAGGTAAATGGGGCCGTGATGGATGTCTATGTCGGCGTGCCCGATGGAGAAGGCCCCTTTCCGGCAGTGGTGGTGGCCCACCATGCTCCTGGCGTAGATAAATTCATGCAGGACATGACCAATAAATTGGCTGCATCGGGATACGCAGCTGTTGCGCCGGATTTGTTCCACCGCATCACAGATGAGATGGTGGAGAACACCGGCAAGACCAAGCGTGACCAACTGGACGATCCGCTGATTGTGGAAGACATAAATGCCACCGTGGATTTCCTCACTGGACACTCGTCCATAGCTTCCGATCGAATCGGCGTCACTGGCTTCTGCATGGGCGGTCGAGTTACCTGGCTGGCAGCAGCATCCAATTCAGCCTTCAAGGCGGCGGTTCCCTACTATGGAGGCAACATCATGGTGCCATGGGGTAATGCCACCCAAGCACCACTGGCCGCCACTCCAGGGATAAAATGCCCAGTATTGTTCCACTTCGGTGAGATCGATGAGAACCCGTCGCAAGATGACATGCTGATCTTGGATAAGGAATTGAGCGCCAACAGCATCCCACATCAGTTCTACACCTACCCCGGGGCGAATCACGCCTTCATGAATCCGGCCAGTCCGGCCCGTTATCAAAGAGCGGCGGCTGAGATGTCCTGGCCCCGCACGTTGGATTTCTTTGATAAACACCTGGGTCTGACCAGAGCCGCAGGCAACGACGAACCGGCCTGCGGCTAAAACATACATAAATTAGGAGTAATTATGCCCCGAGTATCATTGGATTTGGAACTATCTGGCGATTTGGCAGTCGCAAAATCAGACGGTTGGAGATTCGCCCCCGGCATGGTCCCAGGTGAGCCGAACCAGGGATTGGTCGCCGAGATGGGCGATAGCCCCGCTCGCCTGGCAGACTATGACGACTCAGGCTGGGAGAAGAACGCAGACATCCAGGAGCGTCACTCTGTTGGATTTACCTTCGCCTGGTACCGCGTCAAAGTCACCATTCCCGAAGAGGTAAAGGGCGAGAAGGTTGCCGGCGGCCGGGTCTGGTTCGAGACCAACGTCGATAACTATGGCGAAGTCTTCGTCGATGGCAATATCGACCGAGACAAATGGGTGGTGACCGGAAATAACACTCCCAAACGGATATTGATTGAGGACCCCGCAGTCCCCGGAACGTCCCACACCATCGCGGTTCTCGTGGCCAACGCCCCTCTAGGCGCGCCGGTGGGTTCCATCTTCATGAGATATGCCACACTAGCGTTTGAGCCAGCTCCCGGTTCTGCCAGTTAATCACCCGCGATCATTGAGTTGACCAATTCCGGCCGGCGCCATTTGAGGTTACCGGCCGGTTGAACATGACGGAGGCCCCATGAGCAGTGGTTCTTATGCCGGAAAGGTGGCGGCACCCGCGTTCCCAGACGATCTGGAGTGGGTTAATACTGACCATCCGCTGACCATGCAGGAACTTCAAGGCAAGATAGTAATCCTGGATTTCTGGACCTATTGTTGAATCAACTGCGCCCATATATTCCCGCAGTTGCGGAAACTGGAAGAGAAGTATGCCAACGAACTGGTGGTGGTCGGAGTTCACTCGGCAAAATTCCCCAATGAGAAAGACTCTGGAAACCTGCACAATGCGGTCCGTCGTTACCAGCTAGAACACCCGGTAATCAATGATGGACGTTTTCAGGTTTGGCAGCAATACTCTTGCCGGGCTTGGCCCACCCTGATGTTCATCGACCCTCAAGGGAATGTCATCGGCAAGCACGAAGGTGAGATGTCGTTTGACCAGTTTGACGGAGTGATCAGCCAGATGGTCACCGAATTTGATGCCGCCGGGACTCTGCGTCACGAGCCGCTGCCCACCACTTACCAAAAATCGGAAGACACTCCCCTGAGCTTTCCGGGGAAAGTCCTGGCTGATGGCAACTCAGATCGCCTGTTCATTTCGGACACCAACCACAACCGGATAATCATTACTTCACTGGACGGTGTGCTAAAGCAGATCATCGGCAGCAGCGAAGAAGCTCTCACGGACGGCCCTGCGGCCAGTTCGGCCTTCAACCACCCACAAGGGCTTGCCTTGGATGGCGAGAGCCTTTACGTCGCCGACACGGAGAACCACGCCATTCGCAAAGTCGACTTGATTGCTGGAGTTGTGGAGACCATTGCCGGAACTGGAGATCAGGGCCAGAACAGGGACGGCCGCCGCCCCGCCCGAAGTGCGGAGTTATGTTCTCCCTTTGACCTGATCCAGCACAACGGAATCCTCTACATCGCCATGGCTGGGATTCACCAACTGTGGTCGCTGGATCTGAATAAAGGATTAATTGGGCCATTTGCTGGAAACGGAGGAGAGGCCATCACAGACGGGCCGTTGGCTTCAGCCCAACTGGCCCAACCGTGCGGGATAACAACGGACGGTGTGAAGCTCTATTTCGCCGACAGCGAGACCAGTTCCATACGGTCTGCCGACATAGACCCGACAGGAAACGTGCGCACCATAGTGGGCCTGGACCTGTTTGTCTTTGGTGATGCTGATGGGTCCAACCACAACGTCCGCCTGCAACACCCCATCGGGATCACCCAATATGATGGTGTCCTCTATATCACCGACACCTACAACCACAAGATCAAAAAGGTGTTGCCGGTCACCCGCAGTGCATTCACGGTTTTGGGCACCGGTTCAGCCGGTCACACCGACGGCCCGGCGTTGCAGTCCCAGTTCTCCGAGCCCAGTGGTATAAGTTTCGCCAACGGCAAGATGTACATCGCTGACACCAACAACCACGCAATCCGCGTAAATGACATAGACTCAGGAGACGTTTCTACGTTAGGGATAGCGGGGCTGTAGATAACAGTTTGGTTCCAAGGTCATTCCCGAACGAACTGTTGCATTGAGTGTGGATTTAATTTTGCGGCCTGTCCGTACGAGTCGTCATTCCGAGCGATAACTGGAATCCAAGTAACCAGCTTCAGAAACACCGATGTTGGGCAGATTTCTGGATTCCATCCTCAGTTGGAAAGGCGGGGATGGGAGCAAAACAGGAAACTTGTTGCATGTCCTCCCAATACCGTTCGTCCTGAGCTCTATCGAAGGATGCGGGTCAATCACCTAACTGATGAAGTGTTGGAAATAATGACTCGCTTTG
>CAYVIG010000109.1:834-8515 GCA_964451445.1 uncultured Dehalococcoidia bacterium | reverse complement strand
TTTTCCAGATAGTGGTTCTGTTTCTCACGGGCGTCGTTCACCGACTGGACCAGTTCAGCTTTACTAACTGGCTTGATCAGATAATCCAAGGCGCTCGACCTCAGATGAGTTATGGCTATATCCATTCTGGTCTCCACACTGAGGAAAGCCGCCGCGACGGCTGCGTCCCCTTGTCTTTGTCCAGCCATCTCCCCGGTCCCAATGCTGCGTCCAGTCTCGGTACCTTTGCTATACTTGTGGCCCATCTGCCTGCCCCGCGACAAAGCCATTTTGGTTTCCAGTTATACCTGAGTCACTGGAACAGTGAAGAAGGAGTCCGACGATGGTCTTGGACATCAGCGCCGCCCAGGGAGCGATGACCGGCTCCCGGTACATTGAGAGTCTTAGAGATGGCCGTGAGGTCTGGATGGACGGCGTCCGCATCGACGATGTTCCGACACATCCGGCTTTCTCCGGGATAGTGAACGAACTGGCTCGCATCTACGATCTCCAGCATGCCGTCGGAACCCAAGACGAGATGACTTTTATCTCTCCAGAATCCGGTAACCGCTGCAGCCTCTCGTGGATGCTCGCCAGGACGGAAGGCGACCTCAAGAAGAAACGACGAAATAGCGAGATATGGACCAGTCAGAGTTGGGGACAGCTTGGCCGCGCTCCCGACGTATTGGCCCCGTACATCATCTCGCTATATAAGTCTCGGGAGAGGCTCAGTTCCGTGAGCCATCCCAAATGTGACTTCGGCGGGAATGTGGTCAATTACCACCGCTACTGCATGGAGAACGACCTGTTCCTAACCCACGCCCTGGGTGACCCGCAGGTGGACCGCAGCGAACAACCCCAAAATGAGCAACGGGCCAAACGTGAAGAAGACTTGGCCCTTCACGTTGTTGAAGAGACTTCAGACGGGGTCATCATCACCGGCGGTAAGCAATTGGCAACCGCGGCACCGATCAGCAACGAAACCTACGTCTCGCTTTCTGCAACCTTCACACAACGGTCTGATCCAAAGTTCGTCTTGGCCTTCTCGATTCCAACCAACAGCGCCGGCATGAAGATCCTATGCCGTGAGCCAGTCTCGCTGTGGAACGGCAGCTACGGCCATCCTTTGGGAGTGCCCTATGACGAGCAGGATTGCATGTTGTTCTTCGAGAACGTCCTTGTCCCCTGGGACCGGGTCTTCATGCTCTATGAATCGGCTCCGTTGCTGCGCGATTTTTCCTCAGGAATAAACTTTACCGAGTGGGCCAATCTCTGCCGGATACACGAGCGCATGAAGGTCATGACAGCAGTGGCAACGATGATCGCTGAGGCCATAGGTGTGCTGGATTACCGGGAAGTTTCCGCCAAGGTCGGAGAGATGGCTACCTACACCGAGATGTGGCGGCACGCCATGGACGGTGTTGAACACGGCGCTCACATGGGAGAGGGTGGTGTCATGTCTTTGGGGTCTATGAGCGGCATGAATATCTACTTTGCCCAAACCTCTGCAAGAATGGTGCAGATATTGCGGGAGGTATCCGGTTCCGGACTGATCATGCAGCCAAGTGAGAATGATCTGGCAAACCCGGAGCTGCGTCCCTATCTGGAGAGGTACATGCGGGGCAAAGGGGTGGATGCCGAGTATAAATCGCGGCTGTATCGTCTGGCCCATGACTTAGCTGTCTCATCCTCTGGAATGCGCCAGGAAGTATACGAGTACTGGCACGGAGGCGACCCCAACAGAAACCGCATCAACCTTTTGCGCGGTATCGACCAAAGAGAAACAAGGGCACGAATAGAAGACCTTGTCTCCCGTCCGTTGCCAAACGGGGAATCAACCTCGTAGGCGCGGGATTCTAACCCGGCTAGGCACCAACGGCAGATCGCTCTATAGCGAATCATCGGCATATGGGCGGGCTTGTAACCCGACCTGTTATTCCGCCATTGGGTTTGTTGAACCAAAGATGCTTGGTACCAACGGCAGGCTGTCCCGTAAAAGCCGTATCAAAAATAGCTCTGGTTTTTCTGTGACAGTGCGGGTTGAAAACCCACGCCTACAGGTATTGACATATAAAAATGAAAGAGGCCCTGACCATGGGATTCGTCAGAGCCTCTTTTGCATTTTGTTAGCTGTGCCTGCTGGCTAGACCGTCGGCCTTTGAAGGATGCTTTGATCCACTTTACGAAGGATCAATTGGCCGTCGTTACCGTCGCCTAACAGTTCTCCGTTTTCCACCATGATCTTGCCGCGCAAGATCACGGTGGTTGGCCAACCTGCCACTTCCCAACCCTCCCAGGGGCTGTAGTCGCGGACGTGCAGGTCAGACATTGACAAGGCCTTCTTAACTGAGGGATCGATTATTGCGAAATCGGCATCGCTGCCCACTGCGATGGCGCCTTTTTGCGGGTACATTCCCAGTATCTTGGCCGCGTTTGCGGACGTCACGTCCACGTACCGCTCCAGCGACATGCCCCGTTTGACCACAGCCTCACTGTAGTTGACACCCATCCGAATCTCGATGCCGACGTTGCCGCCGCGCATGTCCTCGATGTTCCTTCCGGCAATCTTGTCCATGTAGGTTGTGAAGCTGCTATCGGTGGCGGTGAATGCCAGGTCGCTCTTCAAAATCCCGTTCCACAGGCTGTCGTTGTCCTCTTCACCCTTGAGTGAGGGGTAAGTGTGGTACTTCATGCCGTCGTCTTCATGGTAACGGGTGGCATCGAATGACAAGGCAAGGGTGAGCACCTCACCATAGACCGGCTGGCCATTGCTACGACACTCGGCGATGACATCGACGCCGTCTTTGGCCGTCACGTGGACAAAGTACATGCCGGCTCCGGTGCGTTCCGCCATCCGGGTAACATGCCTAAAGGCCAGGTCTTCGACTGCCTTGGAATGGATTAGGTTGGCGTTGTACCAGTCCCACTGGTCTCGCTGCTTGGCCATGAGGTAGTTGTACATCACCAGTTCATCGTCTTCCCCGTGGACCGCCAGCATGCCGCCGTGGTGAGACACCTGTTCCATCAGGTCATAGAGCCGTCCGGTCTCGAGTCGTCCACCAGGAGTCAATGTCCGACCCTCGTTGCCGGGCGGACGTATATCCGTGGTGAATATCTTGGCGCTGGGGAAGCCAGCCGATACCAACTCGCCGAACCTGGCGATGGAGTCGGGGGTATTGGAGTTGCGGTAAATTACGTGGGTCGTGTAGTCGGTGTACGCCTGACCTTTCCAGACGGACATGAAATCGTGGACACCCTGGGCGAGGTCGCCCTCGTTATTCACCGGGGTAAAATCCACAACGGTGGTGGTGCCGCCCCAGATGGCACCAAGGGAGTGAACACCTGGCCCAGCGTTGGGTGTACCTGGCACTAATTCCCTGAGTCCTTCCTGTACGTTTGCAGCGGCGTGGGCGTGAGCTTCCACCCCGCCTGGCACTACTATTTTTCCGCTGGCGTCAATGACCCTGACACCCTCGGTTGAGAGGACCCCAGGCATGGCGACGGCCGAAATCTTCTCTCCCTCAAGGCCGATGTCCCATTCTCCGACACCGGCAGGCGTAACCACTGTCCCGCCTTTGATCACTGTATCAATCATTTTCCCGCTCCTTTACGAGTGGATAATTACTGGCGGACATTCTAGCACCTGCAGCGAGTGTGTTTAATGCCAATCACCTCGCTTTTCAGCTATTGCCAGTTTTTGGACTTGGGCAGGTTCTCCATAGATGGCATGGGTTCCACGTGCTTGGCCACTATGTTCATTGTCCCGTCCCGCCGTGAGACCTCGCCCCTTATGATCAGCATCGGTTCTCTGATGAGCTGACGATACTTAGCAAATTCACTGGGCCACACCACCAGTGGGATGTGACCGAACTCATCCTCCAACGTGAGGAAGACCGCCTTAGCCAAGGGACGCTGCCGACGTATCACCAGTCCGGCCACGGTAACAATGTCCCCGTCGGCCCTGGCCTCCACGTCGCGACTGGACAGTATCCCCCGTTTCAGGTGAGGTCTTGCCAGGGCCATCAAGTGTCCCTCTGGGTAGAGTCCCATTATGCGGTACTCCTCACCCATGGTCTCCCAATCGCTCTGTTCCGGCAGTTGTGCCATATCTTGTTCCACCGGCAGTGCCAGGGGCGGCTGGGTGTTAAAAGCACGATAGCGCAGACCCACCTCCCACAGAGCCTGCCTGCGGCCAGTTTTACCCTTGGACATGGTCGAATCCCCAGATATTGCAGCAGCAGTCAATGCGTCAAAAGCGCCCGCAGTTACCAGATTCTCGATTACCTCCCGCTTTAGACCGGTACGCTCCATGGCATCGGCCAGACTCTTGAACGGGCCTCCCTTGTCCCTAGCCGCCACTGTCTGGGATGCCACCGCGTCTCCCATACCACGCACGTAACGCAGCCCCAACAAAATCGACTCATTCCTGATGATGCATTTCTCCCGGCTGTGGTTGATGTCCGGGTTCAAGACAGTTATGCCGTGGCGTTTGGAGTCCTCCTTCAAGGTCTCGGTGTTATAGAAGCCCATGGGCTGCTGATTGAAGATAGCCACATAGAATTCCAGAGGGTAGTAATGCTTGAGCCAGGCCATATGATAGGCGGTTGCGCCAAAGGCAAAGGCGTGGGACTCCGGAAACATGTAGTGGCCGTTGAACTTTCTGAAGATCCTCTCGGCGGCGTCCTCGGGAACTCCCAGCACGGCCGCGCCGTCCCGGAACTTCTCCCAGTAGTGTCTAATCATGAGATCGTTGTTACGCCGCCCAAAGGCCCGACGCATCTGGTCGGACTCCAATCCTGTAAACCCGGCAACGTCGATGGCCACCTGGTTCACTTGGTCCTGGAACAAGATCACCCCCAAAGTCCGCTCCAAGGCACGCTGCTCTAACGGGTGGTCATAGTCCCAGGGTATGCCCTCAGAGCGGCGCTGAATGAACTGGGTTACGCCGTCATTCACACCTACGCCGGGCCGAACCGCGCCCACCTCATAGGCCATGTCAGTCAGGTTCCAAGGTTTGATGCGTGAGACGGTCTGCATCTGAGCAGCCGACTCCACCTGAAAGATGCCGATGGTGTCGGCCCGATGCATGGTCTCGTAAACTGCCCTGTCATTAAAGTCGATACGACTCAGGTCGATGTACTTGCCCTCTCGCTCTTCTATCAGAAGTAGGCACTCCTGCATCTGGGACAGCGCCCCCAGGGCTAGGAAGTCGACCTTCACAAACTTGGCCTGGTCGATGCTGTCCTTGTCCCAATGGCAGATGTAGCGGCCGGCGATGGCCGCCTGTTGCACTGGCACCGTGTCTATGAGGGGGGACGAACTGATAATCATACCGCCTGGGTGCTGGGCCAGGTACTTGGGGAAGCCGTCCAGTTGGGCAGACATCTCAATCAGGTCACGCCAGCCTGGTGCGTCGACCTTGTCCTGATACTCAGTCAGTTGGAGCATCTCCAGTTCCAGTTCCTTGGCGTCGTGAGAATCGACCCGCTTGGCCAGCTTGGCCATACCCTGAGCGGGTAATCCCAGGGCCTTACCCAGGTCTCTGATGGCGCCCTTCATCTGGTAGGTGCTGATCATGCCGGTCAGAGCAGCCCGATCCCAGCCCCATTTCTGGTGCACCCTGACAATCAACTGCTCCCGGATGTTGCGAGGAAAATCCAGGTCTATATCCGGAACCGAACCCAGGTCATCAGACAGGAACCGATCCAGGGACAGGTTGTACTCCAGTGGGTCTATATGAGAGAGGCCGATCAGATAGCCCACCAGCATGGCAACAGAAGAACCCCGCCCCCTTCCTGGCGGGCGTTCTTCCAGGGGTATCTCAGCATCGCTCAACCCCATCTCAATCATGATCTGCCGGGCCATCTGGATGATCTCGTAGTAGATCAAGAAGAACCCGGCAAGGTTGTGTTTGCCGATCAGCCGGAGTTCCTCTTTCAACCGGTCTTCAACCTTCTGCCAGTCATGGGTCCTGTTGCCTGTGCCACCGTAGCGGCGCTCAGCCGCCTGGCGGCACAAGTCTTCTAGGTGGCTCTGGGGGGTGGTGCCTTTGGGAACCGGGTAGTCAGGGAACCGGTAGGCCAGATCATTGATCAGGTCAAATGAACAGCGTTCGGCAATGCGGAGGGTGTTCTTGATGGCCTCAGGGCAGCGAGAGAACAACCTCGACATTTCCTCAGCCGATTTTATATAGAACTGGTTGTTGGGTCGGCGTTCTTGGTGGGTCTCATCCAGGCTGCGGTTGTGTTTGATGGAGACCAGCGCGTCCTGAAGCCGGTGGCGTTCTGGCACGTGGTAATGGACATTGTTGGTGGCCACGGTAGGGACACCAAGTCTTCCCGCTAGGTCAATGAGCCGCCGGTTGCGGCTGGTGTCTCCCTGAACCAGATTCTGCTGGAGTTCCACATACACATTGTCCGTTCCGAACCAGTCCAGGTACTGCCGAAGTTGGGCTTCGGCCTCGGCAAAGCGGCCCTCCGTCAAAAGACGGGGCAACCGTCCAGAGCGGCAGCCGGTCAACAGGATCAGGCCATCGACCCGGTCCGGCAGGTACTTCAGGTCCAGGGCGGGGTTCTTGCGTTCTCCGGCAACATAGGAATAGGAGATAAGGTTTGAGAGCTGGCCATAGCCCTCTTGGGTTTCAGCCAGAAACGTCAGGTGGGAACCATCTCTGCCGTCCTCGGTGCCTTTGATGGTCAATTCTGCACCGGTGACAGACCGGATACCAACGGTCTTGGCCGCATGCGCAAAGTGCATCGCCCCGCAGAGGTTGTCGTGGTCGGTCAGGGCCAAGGCTCTGAGACCCAGGTCATAGGCGCGCACCAGCAGGTCCTCCACAGAGGAGGCCCCTTCCTGAAAAGAATAATTACTGTGGCTGTGAAGTTCAGCGTACATGGTGGGTTATTAGCGGTGGGTTATTAGCGGTCAGTTTTCAGCTTTTTGAAGTTCGTCTGGTGCGAGAGGGGAAATCCCCCTGCCCCTTTACGAAAGGGGTGTGATGTATTGTTAGGAGTTTTGTTTTATCAACTCTTAAAACTGATAGATTATATCTGTCACCGGCAGCATCAATCGAATAAATGACACTGGTCCCGCTTTATGAAAGGGGGCTAGGGGGATTTCAGTGCCTCCACCACCACACTGATTACTGAATCCAATTCCTGCCACACCTGCTGGTTGATGAACCGAAGCACCTTCAGTCCTTGGCTCTTCGGTGATTCATCTCTGTGAGCGTCATTCTGAGCATGAATCTGATCTTGATGCTGTGCTCCATCAGCTTCCACCACCAACCTAGATGCAGGAGCATAAAAATCTACGATGTAACTCCCTATCGGCTCTGGCGGTAGAACTGCACCCCACTAAGTTGCTTTCTACGCAACCGCAACTAAAGCAGTCGTTCACATTCAGTCATTTCTGATCGCAACGTCCGGCTGATCGGCTTCAATACGCTTTTATACTCAATGAATCCCAAGCTCTCACCCCCCTTTTTGCCAATACCATTGGGCATTTAGTTGGTCTTTGAAGATGGTCACTCGGCGGTCATTTTGAGTGGTTATTTGGTAGTAGCGTCGGGATATGGGGCGTTCTCGCCACCATTCATCGTCCACCTGCCATAGGTCATTGATCGCAATTACAGCCATGCTGGTTGCCAAAATGATTGAAACATCAGGTGTAGATCGAATATTAACAATGGATTTACATGCCG
>CAYVIG010000109.1:0-824 GCA_964451445.1 uncultured Dehalococcoidia bacterium | reverse complement strand
ACAGCCATGCTGGTTGATATCAGGGTCTGGCTTTCTTGCGATGGCCAACGAGGACGGGTTGGACGCTCTGAACTGACGGGCGGCAGGGTCACCGAGATCGGTCGCTCTGAATTGTTTTCGACAACGTCTATGGGCACTGGCAGATTCAGCGAGCGGAATTGCACACTCTGAGCGCCCTGGTGTACAGCCCCAGGCGCTGTCGGTTTAGGTTCCTTAGCATAAGGTTTTACGGCCTCTGGTTTTACGGATCGAAGGGAACCAGCGCCTGGCGTCTTTCTGGTATGCGCGACCACGGCTCCACCTCCTTCATCTGATAGATGGGGGGCTTCCCTCCCAACAATGATTCCAACTGGCGCATCATTTCCTTCAACTGCTCCTGCTTGCGGACGTCAGAAAACAAGTTGGCCTGGATGCCGGATTCGCCGGTGAATCCGGCCAATGTCAATTTCATGTCTTCCAGGGGGCCAGGCAGCGTCACACTGTCCAGCCGACTTTTCAGGGCGGACATGGTCCGGTCTCTGCTGCCCATCGCCTCTTTAAATCCAAACCGTTTCACCCAGGGCGGCAGCCGGTACACGTGACTTTCAATGGCGGCAGTCCGGATGTAACGACCACCGATCTCCGGTCTGGCAAAGGCTCGGCCCAACAGTGTGCTGAGGGCCATCAAAATGGGACTCCAAGTGATGGTTGGAGATGGGAAGGTCAACGACTCTTCCACAACCTGCTGCGCCTGGTACGGTGTCAATGGACTGTCATCCACTCCGCAAGCCAGCAGCCAGGCACGCCGCCCCGCAGCGCCAAGCTGGGCCTGCACTGCGCCCTCC
>CAYVIG010000108.1:0-8653 GCA_964451445.1 uncultured Dehalococcoidia bacterium | reverse complement strand
TGGATGGTCTCATCCCTGCGAGGACCGGTGGATATGATCTGAACCTTGCAGCCGACCAACTGCTCGATACGCTGGACATAGGCCAGGGCGTTGCGAGGCAGCTGTGACAGCTTGGTCGCGCTGGCAGTGGGCTGATCCCAACCAGGCAACTCCTCATAGATGGGCTCACAGCGGGCCAGCAGTCCGGTGTTGGCTGGAAACCGGTCTATACGCCTGCCGTCCACGTTGTAACCGATGCAGACCTTAACTGAGTCAAAGTCATCCAGAATGTCCAATCGGGTCAACACGATGCCTGTAAAACCGTTGACCAATTGACTGTATTTACCCGCCACTCCATCGAACCAGCCGATTCGGCGGGCTCTTCCGGTGGTGACACCGAATTCTTGGGCCTTCTCCCTGATCTCGTCAGCCTCATGATCCGGAACCTCAGACGGCATGGGGCCACCGCCGACCCTGGTGGAGTAGGCTTTGAAGACACCGAGCACGCCCTTGATGGCCTGGGGGTTCAGTCCCAATCCGGTACAGGCCCCGCCGATGGACGGCGAGGATGATGTGACAAAGGGGTAAGAGCCGTGGTCAATGTCCAGGAGGGTGCCCTGGGCGCCTTCCAGCAAGACTTTCTTGTCTTGGGCTAGAAGATCCTGAACAAGCTGCTCGGTGGCCATGGCATAAGGGGTCATCTGTTCGGCCCATAGTTTGCACTTGGCCAAAACATCATCCAGAGAGAGGGGTTCTCCGCCGTAGATCTTGGTGATCAGGGCGTTCTTGTGTTCCAAGAACTGGGTCACCATAGGAACCAAGGCTTCCCAGTCCAACAGGTCTCCTACGCGGACTCCCATTCGACCGGTTTTGTCCATGTAGGCCGGGCCAATGCCTCGACCGGTGGTTCCGATGGCCGCCTCACCCCTTGCTTCTTCCTCCAGTCGGTCAAGAACAACGTGGTAGGGCATGATCACATGAGCGCGTTCGCTTATGAACAGTCGGCTGGTATCGATACCACGCGAACCGATCTCTTGAAGCTCGCTGACGAGTACGTCGGGATCCACTACGACCCCGTTGCCGATTATTCCATAGACATCCGGCCAGCAGATCCCGGATGGAACCAGATGTAGTTGAAAAGTCCCTTTGTCGTTGACTACAGTGTGCCCGGCGTTGTTGCCGCCCGCATAACGAACTACGCTGTTAACACTTCCAGCAAGGTAATCAATTATCTTGCCCTTGCCCTCGTCACCCCATTGACCGCCAATTACGGCATATGCCGGCATTCCTAATAGCCCGCCTTACAAAAAAACATACTCGTCCCCAGTAATAGAGAAGAGCATCACGAGTATAGCAAAATCATTTTCCATGGGGAAGGGAAGAGGTGGCAACGGGGGAGGGTCTCACTTTTCGCCGGTTTCCGTTCAGACGCCTATCCAAAGGGCGGTTTCTCCAGGGGGTTCGCGATTGACACTAAATTTCGACGCCAACTATAATCGCCGCGCCCCAATTCTGAGAGTAGAATAAGAGTATGGCCAGAAGGCCCAAAATCATCCCAGCTTGGATTGATCGATCCAGGCCGGCGATTGGACAGGATCGGTTTTATCATGGCTCTGAGAGAAAAACTGGAAGAAGATATCAAGACTTCCATGCGCAACCACGACCAAGCACGCTTGGACGCCCTGCGATTCTTCAAGAACGCGGTTCTTGCCGTTGAGAAGGAGAAGAAGAAGGAACTGGACGACGCGGGTGTGATCGACGTGGCCACCAAACAGGCCAGTGACCGCCGCGACAGTATCAAGGCGTTTGAAGAGGGCGGACGAGACGCCATGGCCGCCAAAGAGGCCGCAGAACTAAAGGTACTGGAAGAGTTCCTGCCACCCCAGATGTCTACCGAAGAGTTGACCGTGATAATCAAGGCCACCGCCGCTGAAGTTGGCGCTGCTTCCATGCAGGATAAGGGTAAACTCATGGGTAATCTTATGCCCCAGGTTCGCGGCAAAGCAGATGGCACTGTGGTGAATGAGATGGCCACGGCTTACCTGGAATCACTATCCTGATGATGCAGGATTACTGAGGATGCGATTCGGTATTTTGGTGTTTCCAGGCACCTGGAGCGACACTGATTGTTACTATCAGGTGAAGGACATACTGGGACAGGACGCCGATTATGTCTGGCACGACGAGACCAGCCTGGAGGGTTTTGATTCGGTGATTCTTCCCGGTGGGTTCTCCTATGGTGACTACCTGCGCCCAGGAGCCATGGCCAGGTTCTCGCCGGTGATGGAAGCGCTCAACAAGTTTGTCGCCACTGGTAGGACGGCCATCGGTATTTGCAACGGGTTCCAGATTCTTTGCGAGTCAGGCTTGCTGCCCGGCGCTTTGCTCCCCAACCAAGACTTGGAATACCGCTGCCAGCCAACCCATCTGCGGACAGAGCGGACCGATACTCCCTTCACCAGGGTCTGCGGCCAGGGGCAGCTCTTGGACGTGCCCGTATCTCACGGCGAAGGTAACTATTTCGCCGATCCTGAAACACTGATCCGGCTTGAGGAAGAGGGTCGGGTGCTCTTCCGCTATGTTGACGGGTCTGGTGAAGCTACCGCAGAGTCCAACCCAAATGGCTCGACCAACAACATCGCCGGGATCATCAACGAGGCGGGCAACGTCTTGGGAATGATGCCCCATCCAGAGCGCAGCTGTGAAGCCATCCTGGGTAGCACCGACGGCAACCTGATTTTCGAGTCGATCATCGAAAGTTGTAGGCAGGGCTAGTCAGCCCGATGGCGGCCATCGGTCTCTCGATACTTGCTGCCTTTGGATTTGCCAGTTCGGCGATCCTGGCCCGCCAGGGGATGCAGGCCGTCTTCCCCCTCCCTGGCGTCATGGTCTCCCTGTTCGTCAGTTTTGTCCTGTCGTCGGCCATGGTCCTGGTGTTCGCTTTTGACGATATTGGCAATATCCCCCGGGCGGCAGTCTTCTGGATACTGGGCCTGGGAGTGATTACCTTTCTGGGCGGGCGCACGCAGAACTTCCTGGCCAACAACCTCATCGGCGCATCCCGTTCCAGTCTTTTCATCTCCACTCAGGCTCCCTTCGCAGCCTTATTTGCGGTGGGTTTCGCCGGAGAGACCATCCACCCGCTGGTCGCTTTGGGCACAGTGGGGGTGGTTGTTGGCCTGCTTTTTTCAACTGGCGGGTCGATTCTGGAAGGGTGGCGGACCGATAAGATATTCCTGCTGGGTTACCTCATGGCCCTGGCTGCGGGTGCTTCCTATGGGGCCACCAACGTGATGGCCAAACAGGCGATTGAGATATACGACTCACCGTTGATGGTAACCGCTTTTAGCATGCTAGTCGGGCTGGTGATCATTGTGCCTTTGGCGGGAGTAACCACTGCCAGAACCGGGTTGCTGCGTGTCAGAAATCAGGGTCTGGGCCAAACTTGGTTCTCCCTACGTTTCGTCGCCCTGGCCGGGTTGGCTTCTGGAATAGCCGTGAACGCGTTGTACTTTGCGGTGCAGAAGGCCGATGTCGTCGTAGTCAGCCCCATCGTGGCCAGCAGCCCGATGGTCACCCTTTTGCTGGCCCACATCTTTCTTGCCAGGCTGGAAAACGTCACTCGAAGATTGGTCGCTGGAACGGTGATTGCCGTCACTGGAGTGATCTTGGTTGTGGTGGGTAGCCAGCTATGATCCAGCCAACGAACCAGGCGGTGCGTTAGCTATGGATGCGATAGCGCTGTCGCTGTTATCGGGCTTCGGGTTCGGCAGTGCCGCGATTCTGGCCCGGATTGGCATGCAAGGCATGAGTCCCCTCTCCAGCACATTGCTGTCGGTGGTAGTCAGTTTCTGTCCCACGGTTTTATTGGCCCTGGTCTTCGCGTTTTCAGATATCAAAGACCTGCCTCCGGTGGCACTGGTCTGGTTCTCCTTTTTGGGAGTGGTCAACTTTCTGGGCGGTAGGACCAGCAGCTATCAGGCTATTGGGCGTATTGGAGCATCGCGCACCGCTGCCATCCAGAGCACGGCGGCGGTATTCGCCTCTGTGTTTGCCATCACCATCACCGGGGAGCGGCCCCATTTTGTGGTGCTGCTTGGCACGCTCACCGTGGTTTTGGGCCTCACCACCGCCCTGGGCAACTCGATCCGTGACGGAGTGAACAACAACCGGGGAGCCTTGATCGGGTTTGGTCTGGCCCTGGTGGCAGCGGCCTCCTACGGTGGCACCAACGTCATCGCCAAAGAACTGACCGAGGAATACGGCTCGCCGCTGATGGTATCTGCCCTGGGTCTGCTCTTTGGCATCATATTGTTGTCGCCGTTGGCTGGAGCCAGCACTGTCAGGGAGGTCAAGGCCGCCAAAGGGAACCTCATGTTCGCGTTGTCAGCCGGTTTCTCGGGGTTGGCGGCTGCCACGGGAGTCATTGCTCTCTACTTTGCGTTGCAGCGCTCAGACGTGACGGTGGTCTCACCCATAGTTTCCACTAACCCCATCTTTACCCTGATCCTGGCCCAGGTCTTCATCTCTAAGATGGAAGACCTCACCAAGTGGTTGTTCCTAGGTGTTGGGATCACAGTGGTTGGCGTGATTACCGTGACCGTGGGCAGCACTCTCTAGTACGCCTGCCCAATCTATGGGCTTTGTGGCATAATTAGGCACAGACTGTAGTGTGACCAATTTCAGAAATTCTTTCCAGAAAATAGGAGTCTCATGCCAGGACAGATTAAGACAAAACAGATTAACCACGTGACAACCATGGTTAAGGACACCGCCAGGGCCATGAAGTTCTATAACGAACTGTTGGGCATCAAGCAGATTGAGAGTCAGGTACCGAACCCGGAGATCACTTGGCTGCAACTGGAAAACGGCATCATGGTGCACTTGATTGAGACCCCTGACGCACCGGTGAAGCCGGAGAACACCCACCACGCCTTTGAGGTTGAAGACTTTGAAGGGACCATGAAGACCCTGGAAGAGAACGGTTTTGAGATCCTGCGCCACGGTGTGCGATTCGATGGCCAGGGCTTCATGTTCATCAACGACCCAGACGGCAACCGAGTGGAGTTCTGCACCGGCTCGGGCTACTTCCCTGCCCCCGGCCGGCCCGCATAGCGGGCTTTTGTACCTGCCGGATGTTCAGAGTGGCCTCGGCGGTTAGTCAGGCCATTCTGTAATTATTTAGGAGAAATCGTGTTCGAGAAGATTCAACATATTGGGTATCTGACCCCGGATTTAGACCGCGCCATCGCTTGGTTCGAGGAATCGTTCAACGCGGTGAAAGCTGGCGGCGGTCCCTTGGCTGCGGGTTATGCCATGCCCAGTGGCGGCCGCAACGCCTACGTGCGCTTCGGCAATGCCGAGGCTGAACTGCTGGAGCCAGTGGATCAGACCGGTCTTTCCAGTGAGATTCTGACTATGCACCACGTTGGCTACGTGGTCGCGGACATCAATAAGTCTATTGAAGAGTTGACCTCCCGCGGGTTCAAGTTTGCCGCTGACAAGCCCAACGTCAACGTGTTGGGTCACCAGTTGCTGTATTTCGATTCCAGCACCACTAACGGTGTGAAGATGCACATCACCCAACTCCCGGACGCCCCGGTGGACGCCAATGACGGCTTGGAGGTTGAACGCATCATCCATGCTGGCTACCGGGTCAAAAACCTGGAAGAAGCCATCAAGTGGTACGTGGACAACTTCAATGGCAGCCTCCTGGGTGGCGGCCCTTCTCGCACGGGCGGCAGGAACGCCTTTGTGAACTTCAGCGAAGTCCAGGTGGAGCTCATTCAGCCTCCGGACACCGATGCCATGACCAACGACCACGTCATGGACCATGTGGGCTACGTGGTGGGAGATATCCCTTCGTGCATCGGTGAATGCGAGGCCCACGGTCTGAAATTCGTTTCAGACATGCCCAACACCAATGGCGTCGGCCAGCAGGTGTTGTACTTTGAGACCGACACCAGCATGGGTTCGCGGATGCACCTGACCCGGCTGCCGGACTAATTCGGCGGCAGGTAAAGTTTAGGCCGAACCATGCAGGCAGACCAAGTACGCAACATAATCCTGGTGGGCTTCATGGCCTCGGGCAAGAGCAGCGTGGCGAGGGCTATCTCGCGCCGCTGTCACTGGCCCCGGATCGATGCTGACGAGGAGATAGTTGCCCGGGCCATAAAGCCGATCGCTGAGATCTTCCGGGATTCCGGAGAGGACGCGTTCCGGAAACTGGAACGGTCGGTGGTGGCTGACATCTGCTCTGAGACTGGCCGGATAATCGCGGTTGGCGGCGGATCTTTCATCGACGATATGAACCGCCGTACCATGCTGGACTGTGGCACGGTCTTCTATCTGAGCGCCCGCCCGGAGACCATCCACTACAGGGTGACCAGGGGTAACCCCAACGCGCCGGTTCGACCACTACTGGGAGCCGGTAACCCGCTCCAGCGGATTGTAGACCTGTTGGACGAACGGATGCCGATTTACTCCCAGGCCCACCATACGGTAGAAACAGACGGACTAACTCCAGACCAAGTGGCCCAGGCAGTCCTCAAGATATGCGGGCCAGGAATCCGGCAATATGTTTAGATGACAAAAACTAGGTAAAACGGAGACCAGAACATGGCAGACGCAGACCTGGCGGCAGAGGTACATCACGCAGGCGGTTCCTATCCGGTGGTTGCCGGTTGGGGGTTGATCGATTCCCTGGGCGACCGATTCACGGACCTGGGATTGACCAACACGGCCTACATAATCTCTGATTCCAATGTGATGAACCTATACGGCCGCAATGTGCAGCGTGCGTTACAGAAACGGGGCATCGCTGCCCACTGCTTCATCGTCCCCGCCGGTGAGACCAGCAAGAGCTTTGAGATGGCCCAGGCCATCTACACCTGGCTGGCGGGTTTAAAGGCCGAGCGCGGCCATACCATCATCAGTGTTGGCGGCGGTGTCGCCGGTGATTTGGGCGGATTCGTCGCTGCCACCTATCTGCGGGGTTTGGCCTTCGTCCAAGTTCCCACCAGCATGGCTGCCATGGTCGACGCGTCTATCGGCGGCAAGGTTGCCATCAATCTTCCCGAAGCCAAGAACCTGGTCGGTGCCTTCTACCAACCCAAAGGCGTGTTCGCCGACGTTCAGAGTCTGTCCACACTGGGCAAAAGAGAATTGTCGGAGGGTTGGGCCGAGGCCATCAAGCACGGCTTCATCCTGGACACCAGCCTGGTTGACGTGTTCGAAGAGCATGCCGAGGCGCTTATGGACGTGGAACCGGAGATCTCTACCGACGTCATACGTCGCAGCATGGCCATCAAGGCTGATGTGGTCAGTCAAGATGAACGGGAGACCCTGGGTATTCGCATAATGTTGAACTACGGGCATACCATCGGACATGCACTGGAGTCGACCACAGAGTATGGCACTTTTTTCCACGGAGAAGGCGTCTCTGTGGGAATGATGGGTGCCGCCACCATGGCCCAAGAGATGGGGCTGCATTCCAAAGAATTGGTGAACCGCCAGCGGGCCATTCTAGAACGGTTCAACCTGCCAACCTCGGCCAAGGGACTGAACGTGGATGCCATATTGGAAGGAATGTCTCTGGACAAGAAAGTACAGAGTGGCTCCAAGCGTTGGGTGATGTTGGAAGAAGTAGGCCGTTCGGTGGTCCGTACTGATGTCCCCGAAGAATTGGTCGAGAGGACTGTGCGGGGGCTGGTCAGCTAGTCGTCTGCTGAAGCTAAGCTCGTTTTCGCGCCTTCCCACTTGGCGATTATCATCATGGCCATGATGATCAGGCACATCGCCCCGGCGATACTCAGCAGTACCACCGAAGCCAACGTGGACAGGAACTCTACGCCATCAGAGAAGGTGGACACCTGCTCCAAGGTCACCGCGACCCCCCCGCCAAGGATCGTGATTCCATACAAGATGCGGATACGTGCCGGTTCTACAAAGTTGGTTGCGGAAGCGCCCAACTGAGACCCTACAGATGCCGCTGTGAGCATGAATATGGCCATCTTGGGGTCCACGCTGTGCGACATGGCGTAGATGAACGTCCCCCACGAACCTGTCACGATGATCTGGAATAGGTCAGTGCCGATTGCCACAGTCGTGGGCACTCCCAACCCGAAGATCAACGCGGGCATGAGCAGGAATCCCCCTCCGGCGCCCAACAGCCCAGCGAAAAACCCTACGGCGAAACCCAATACCACCGGTATGAATACAGACAGGTTATCGATTCCCGATACCGGCAGTGATACATAAGTGGAGACTGAACCTTTGCCGGGAAGCCAGACGGAATGGGGCGGCACCCGCATGGCCTGGACTCGCCTGGCCAAAGACGCGGTCGATATCTCTTCACCGCCGGATCTGGCAGCCCTCCGCACTTTGAAATAGTCGTTTACGATGAATCCGCCCAGTGCTCCCAGGAACAGGATGTAAACATAGCGGATGACCGGGCCGATTACTCCCGCTTCTTCCAGCGTGGAGTTCAATTGCTCGGCGAGGAAGACGCCTGGAACCGTGCCAACCAGCATCAGCATCCCTAACCTGAGGTCAACGTTGCCCAGGTGTCGGTGCTTTAGGGTGTTGATGATCGAGGAGCCCATAATCAGGGCCAGACCTGTGCCCACGGCAAATACGGGAGGCACTCCGAAGACCAGCAACCCTCCTGTGATCA
>CAYVIG010000107.1:0-8707 GCA_964451445.1 uncultured Dehalococcoidia bacterium | reverse complement strand
GACCCTCCAGGGACTAGTTGCAAATAAGCGACTGAGGTTTTGGGGGTTCTTGATCTGACTGAACCAAGATTTAAGAAAACCGTTGAGGAGAGGAGAAGAATGGCGACCCGGATGGGATTCGAACCCACGATCTTCGGCGTGACAGGCCGATATGTTAAACCGCTACACCACCGGGCCACAAGAAAACCGGATCAGCGCAATCCGGTAAATCGAGTGTATGTCTTTCGATTTTGAGTGTCAAGACGATTGATGCCTGAGTCTCGACATCAGTCCTGACAAATAACGCCGACTAAAAGAAAAAGCCCAAGTTCCAGCCTTGGACTTTTTCTCACGATCAACTATGTCTTGAGTCGTCTAGTTTAAAGACATGTCCAATATCGTTGCTCCGCCTTTTTCCCAAATCGCGGTCTCTCCGGAATCCTCGCCATTAACTTTGAAGACTACCCGTATCCCCTCGAAAGATGAGGAGCCGTATTGGTTGGCCAAGACGGAGTAATTCCCGTCGACGGAAGATCCTGTGCCTATTGGGCTGTCATATTGGTTTAGCCACACTGTGACTTCGGTGCCGTCTGGAGCAGGTGCACCGTCGATGGTCACTGCGCCGACGAACACGTGAGGCATTTCCCTGTTATCCCGTTCCGGCAGCGGGTCTGGTACTGGCATGGGCGTGTATGTCGGCATTGGAGTCGGTGTCGGTGTCGGTGTTGGTGTCGGTGCTGGCAGCGGGGTAGCCGTCGGCACTACAGGTGTTGCAGTGGTTGATGGAGTCGGAACTGCAGTTGGCACCGGTGTCGGTGTTGCCGTTGGGGGTACATCAGTGGGAGGTGTGGTGGTTCGGCTTACTTCAGATGCACATGCCGCCAGCACGAATACCAAAGCCACCATCGCGATTACAAGTTTCAATGACCTCATCACCCAAGGCTCCCGTCAGCACAAAATCCAAGCAAATACAGCAAATCTTTCCATACTCACATAATCATACCGTGCATGACATGAAATAGGGATGCTTACGGATACGGTTTACTTTGCGATATCTCGCTTAGCCTAGGATAAACGGACACGATTTGGATGGGCTGGAAGGTTTGAAGGTAGGCTTAACAAGAATGCTGTGTGGTGATCTCCCTCAGGGCTGTCATCACTCTCCACAGTCAGCTCTCCGCCAGATTGTCTGGCCAAACTCCTGGCTATGAAAAGACCCAGACCCGAGCTTGTTTTCTCTTCGCGTCGGACGACTTCCGGAGTCCATCCCCGGTCAAACAAATGCTGGGCGTATTGAGCACTAATCCCAGGACCGTCGTCCCACACGCGAACGAAGAAATGTGTGGGGTTCTTGGTTAATTTCACTTCAACATGGGTTCCGGCGAACCGGACCGCATTGTCCACCAAGTTGGTGACGATATGCTCGATGGCGTTGGCGTTGGCGTAGACCAAGCCCAATTCTGACGGTTCTGACCACCAGGTGATTTCCTTGCCAGCCTCGGCAGCCACCTGGGTATATCGGTCGGCGATTCGTCTCACGACCTCGTTCGGTTCCACCGGTTGGAGCTCTTCATCGCTATCCGGGGATTCCAGTTGGATCAATATCTGAATGTTGGACATCATCAACCGGAAGTTGGGGGTCTGCCTTTCGATCTCATCTAGTAAGTCGACCACTCCAGGGTCGCTGGTCGCCGGATTGGCCTGCAATACAGCCCGGAGCTCCCTTTCTTTGCCAGCGATCCGCCGTAGAGGACGGCCCAGATCATGGTCGAACAATTGGAAATATTGGAGAGTGGTCTCACTCCAACTGCGGGCACCGTTGTGGCCGTTCATACCGGTTGCAGTTTTTCTCTTGGCCCACTCATCACTGGCGTAGGCTGAGACTGCCGCTCCGAGTCCGATAATTAGAAGAACACCGCCCAGGTAGGTGAATGGGTCAACCGCCCAAAGGTAGGCAAACACATCTTTTCCAATCAACGGCGCAAGGAGAAGCAAGACAAGCCCCGCCAGGGCAACAACACCGCCCACGATCTTGATTGATATTAGAATTCTGTTCATGACTTGGGTGGTACTAACCGGTATCCTTGGTCTCTAACGTTGATTATCAGTTCTAATGGCCCGAAGCGAGTGTCCATGGCTTTGCCGATGGCATCTTTGATCTCGCGGATCCTTACCCGCAGCGAGGCTCGTGGGTCCTCACCTTCAGAGTAACGTTCCAAACGGGCGAACGCCACTAATTCGCCAGGGCTGCGGTACCAGGTTGCGGCAAGCTCCCTAAATATCTCGAATTTCATCCCCTGGATTTCCAGGGCCACCTCTCGGTCATCCTCAGCGCCGACGTATACCAGACGGGCACTCACATCCACCAGTATCTGGTTGCCGATGGGTATGGTCTCGGGCGCGGTTCCAATCAGTCTACGTAAGCGTAAAACAACCTCGTCCGGACTGGCTAGTTTGTCGATGAAATCCACCTGCGCGTCCCATTTCAAGGAACCACGCACAGCAGTCTCTCGGTCTGGGCCCTGAGCGTATTGGGTGAACATCAAGATTGGCAGCTTGGGCCAGCGTTCCACAATCTCCCCGAGGATGCCAAGACCTCTGAACTGGTCGTCGCGATGCTCACCAAATCGAACGTCCAGCAACACAGCATCAGGAAGGTCCTGTTCAATGGACCACAACGTCGCGGCTTCGAACTCTTCGCCCAGAGAATGTCTGGACTCCGGTTGGATCACCGGGGTATCCCAGCCTTCCTCTTCCAGGCGGCGACGCACGGCGCGAAGAATGGCCGACTCTGATTCGTCGTCCACAACAAGGATTTTGTGTCCTGAATTTATTCTAGCCATATTGGACGCCCGTTAAGTGCGGGTCCTTATATTGGAGCACCCGCTAATAAGCATACCAAGAGTGTAACAAATCAAAGGGGCATTTCCCCTGAGACTTTCAGGTGAGTACGGGCCAAAAGGACGGATAACGACCAACTGGAATCACCTCCGGTATCTGGTTGACAATCCAACGTGCCTGCTTAAAATGAGCCAAGTATCCCCACAAACCATACCCCCACATTCCCCGGTAGCCACAAGAAGACGCCCCCAGAAACCAAGGAGTATGAAATGATCACAAAATTTGGAAGCCTATTCGCCGGTCACGTAGATTTCGAGGATATGGGCTTCGACGCGACACCGGTGAACGACCGTCGCCTATCCGACGAGAGATTGGCCGGAGTGTTCGACAAAGCAGAAGCCATCGTGCTCAAGATGGAAGAATTAAGGTTCGACACGTTCTGGTCCGCTGAACACCACTTCCAGCATGAAGGTTATGAGTGCATCCCCAACCTGCTGATGATGTACGTTCACCTGGCCAATCTCACTAAAAACCTGAAATTCGGCTGCGGGTTCAATGTGAACCCAATGTGGCACCCTCTGCGACTAGCCGAAGACTACGCCACCGCCGACATCCTCACCGGAGGAAGGGTCATATTTGGAGTCGCGCGAGGCTATCACTCCCGCGAAGTGGACACATTTGGCGTTCCGAGCACCCTCACTGGTGATGAGGATAACCGCGAGGTTTTTGAAGAACAAGTAGAGATCATGATGAAGGCCTTTAACCAGGAATCCTTCTCCCATGAAGGCAAATATTACAAGCTGCCCCCAGAGGTCCCCTACCGTGGTTATACGCTGAAAGAACTGACATTGGTTCCACGGCCCCGCACCCTGCCGGTGGAGACCTGGCAGCCCATAGTCAGCGCCGGTCAGAGGGCCATGAATTTCATGGCTAAACATGGGATCAAGGGCATAATCGGCGGCGGTGCCGCTGCGGGAGGAGCCCAAGATCAGGTGGTCAAGCAATGGCGTGAGACTCTGGCCACTCATGGTCGCGAGACCGAGTTGGGCACGGATCTGACCATTGGTTACACGATTCATATTGCTGAGACAGAAGAGAAAGCCATCGAAGAGGCTCGTCCGTTCTTTGAGGAGAACATGAAGATGTTCGCGCCCCTTGGGTTTGTTCGAGGGCTGTCCGATGACCAGATAACGGCTCTGGGAGCTGGTTCCAAAGCCAGGTCCGCGGGTCTCCCAACTCTGGAGGACGGAGTCAAGGCTGGTTCGTGGCTCTGTGGGCCTCCCGAACTGGTAGCAGAGAAGATCGACGACCTGCAACATCGCTATCCTGCCCTAGAGCAGATCAACGTCGGCTCAGTGATAGGGACCCCGCAAAAGGTGGTGCTGGAGCAGCTTGAACTGTTCGGCAAAGAAGTTATGCCTAAGTTCAAGAAGTAAGCAGCAATCACCAGAGAAACCTTTTGACACCGTAAATCATCAGACCGGCAGGATCGGTTCATCGTGGCGGTCTGATTAATTTTGGAGGGCCCTTGACGCAGAAACTCACTGAAGCCGAATTATTGGAGCTGGCCCAAAAGTACAGTTTTCGTAGCCGCATCGACACCAACTCGGTCTCCGGGCCGATCATGGTCTGGGGCCGTGGGTCTGTGGTCAGAGACGTGAACGGGAGAGAGTACCTGGACTTCAACTCGGGTCAGATGTGTGGTGCGCTGGGCCACAACCATCCACGCATAGTGCAGGCCCTGATGGAGAGCTCAGAGACTCTGATCCACAGCCACATGAGCATGTTCAATGACCGGGAGATAATCCTGGCCGCCCGACTGGCTGAGATAACTCCGCAGGGCATGGACCGGTCCATGTTCCTGACCTCGGGAAGTGACTCCAATGAAGCTGCCATGGCCATCGCCAAGCGGTACACGGGCGGTTATGAGATTGCTAGCCCAGCGGTGAGCTTCCACGGTATGAACGATTCAACGCGTGCCGTCACCTTCTCTGGCTGGCATGAGGGCTACGGTCCCTACGCTCCGGGACATTACCCCATCCTGGCACCCTATGAATACCGCTGCACTTACTGCAAAGACCGGAGTGGCTGCGACTACACCTGCCTCAATACCAGCTTTGACCTGCTTGACGCCCAGGCCGACGGTCCGCTGGCCGGTGTGATAACCGAGCCGTTGTTCAGCGCTGGCGGCGTGATTGATCTGCCGGAGGGTTGGCTCACGGAACTGAAACGCAAATGCGAAGAACGAGGCGCTCTGCTGATAGTGGATGAGGCTCAGACCGGCTTGGCCAAACTGGGTTCCATGTGGGGTTTCGACCATGAAGGTGTGACGCCGGATATCTTCACCATCTCCAAGCATTTTGGCGGTGGGGTCGCCATCAGCGCCACCATCACCACCGATGAGATAGAAGAGAAGGTCTCTGCCTCTGGGCTGGTGGTCGGACACTCCCACTCCAACGACCCGATGCCGTGCAATGCTGCCATCGCCAGCATCGATATCATCTTGGAGGAGATGCTGGTGGATGTCTCTAACCGCATCGGGGGCTACTGGCGGGTGCACTTGGAAAGGCTGGCCAAGAAACACGAAATTATCGGCGATGTCCGGGGCCGTGGGCTGCTCCAGGGAATCGAACTGGTCACTGACCGTCAGACCAGAGAACCTGCCTACGAGCAGGGACGGGCCATAGGCCGCTGGTGCCTGGAAAACGGCCTCATCCTGAGTGTGCGTCGGAAGGGTTCAGTGTTCCGGTTCGTGCCTCCGTTCACTACCACAGAAGCCCAATTGGACCAGGCAGCGGAGATACTGGATCAAGCTATTACAAGGGCAATCTAGGCCCAGTTCTGGTCGTTTGCCGACCCATTTGGGGTTACCCTATAATTCGCTGAAACATCGAAAGAATTCGACGACTACTTACGGCCCGTTCCCCAACCCACTTTTGCAGGAGGTCCGGTATGGTCAGATTAGGCGGCACCGCTACTGTCTCCCATATGGAAGTCTTTCAGGGGCTTGAGAAATTGTTCCGGCAGCAGGGAATCGACTTGGATTGGGTCTTGTATTCGGGTTACGACGAGATGGTCGATGCTTTTGTTAAGGGAGAGATCGACCTGGCTTGGAACGGCCCGCTCAGTTATGTGAAGATCAAGCGACGGGTCGCAGATGCCTGCCGTGTCATCGCAATGCGCGATGTGGACATCAATTTCACCACTCATTTTATCACCCGCACCGATTCCGGCATCATAACCGTGGAAGACCTCAAGGATCGGAAATTTGCCTTCGGAAGCCGTTCATCTGTGCAGGCTGGTCTACTGGCTTATTCCTTCTTGAAGGACTCCGGCATAGAGCCCAGAAAGGACCTAGCGGCCAGCAGCTTCTATGATGACCGGGAGTCAGCCACAAAGTCTGACGAACGGGATGTTGTCGAACGGGTGAGCAGCGGCGAATTTGACGCTGGCGCCGTCAGCCAAAAAGTGATGGAAGCCATGGCTGAAGATGGTTCACTGGACCGGGACGGGGTGCGAATCTTCTGGTCTAGTCCCGGGTACAGTCACTGTTGTTTTACTTCTCAAAGTGATCTGGACCCAAAACTCGCGGCGGACATTAAGGCGGCATTCTTATCGGTCACGGATGAAGACCCCGTCGGTAAGGCAGTGCTTGAGGGCGAAGACTGCGACCATTTTGTGCCAGGGACTGATATCGGCTGGGAATTGATCGAGAAAGCCGCCGAGGCAGAAGGCCTGATCTAAAGGCCAATCAGGTCACCCTTCTGGGATTACGATTCGTCCGGCTGGTCGGGCGCGTTCCTGAGGATGTCCTCTAAGGCCGAGTTCAACGCGGGGTCCATGTCCACGGCCGTCTCAAAAGGCACAAAGTTAAAGTCGACTTTTGCCCTCTCGATCAACTCTTTGGCCGTGGGATTGGTCTCCGCGATCTTCTCCAGTGTTTCGACCAATTGCCGAGATTCAGATTCGCCAAGGGACAACAGCTCAGAAAGGTCTATCTCCAGGTCGAACATCGCCTTGAGGCGTCGCATGATGTCGTAGAAAGATCGGTGGTCCAAATTGATGCCGACCGGATCGTTATTGGAGGTCAGGAAGGGATACATGGGGGCCATGGCGCCCATCCGCAGCATCTCGTAATCCGGATGCTCATAGTGGGCTATGGTCACCAAGGCCATTGCTATGGTGGGGCCGTTGCGACTTTGGGACCCGTAGTTTGAGTAACGTAGGCCAAACTTGTCCAGACTCTCTTTCATGTCGGCACGGCTATAGATGCAACTCACGCTGCGCTCCATCTCCGGCGGCGCGGCGCCGTTGTATCCTTCCACTGCAACTATCTTGGGAGAACCAAGTTCTTCAACGGCCTTGAAGAACGCCTCGGCGTAGACGTCGATACGGAACCAGGGTTCTTGGCCCAGGAATATGATCAGCCCGTTTCCGGCGTCATAGAACTGGTTACGACGAGTCATGGGTTGAACGGGAAGCCCATCGTTGTAGGCCACCCTGGGGCGATAGGTGTCATGGGTTCCTGGAACCTGGAAAGGGTAGCAGAGTTTGGAAACCTCCGAGCCCATTTCGCCGATTCGAGTAGCGCCAAGCTTGCTGATCAAGTAGCGGGGTAGTCCACCGGAGATCTCGCCGCCGTCGGACCATTGGCGTCGCCAGCCCGCAATCAGCGTTTTTGCCACTGGTTTTGAATCTAGGTTCAATAACTCGTCTGCCATAGCCCATCACTCCACTGTCGGACCTGCCGTCGCGGCCGCTTGGTTGAATCGGTTAGTTGAAAACGTCCAACTTGAACTGGCCGATCAGACTGGCAGGATAGGTGCTCACACGATTACGCGTCAGGTGATTTGGGTTATCATTTTGACAGAGCGTAGAGCCAACCGCAATCAGCCGATACGTCGGTGTCACGACTATGACCTTCTGACTCAACCGGAACTTGAAAGTCTGTGAAGTTGCCTTGACATATCTCTCTGGGCGTTCGTAACATAGCCTTAGGCTGGCGTCGATCAGCTCCTCTCTTCGCGTGCCCCGGTAGCTCAGTGGATAGAGCGTCTGCCTTCTAAGCAGGGGGTCGTGGGTTCGAATCCCACCTGGGGCACCATCTCCTCTTTTCTTGTACCTCGAACAACTCCCGGCAACTGGTCAAATCCCCTATAATCTCAAATGCTAAATAATCCGGAATCAATCGGAGAAGTCTAAATGGCCGAACAGGAGTTCGTGAAGGTAGCTGATGTTGGTGCGGTTGCGCCTGGAGAGATGACCGTTGTGAGATTAGATAAAGACCAGGTCTTATTGGCCAATGTTGGTGGATCGTTCCATGCAATCAATAACATGTGCACGCACATGATGGGCCGACTCGCAAAGGGCCGACTCGACGATGTTGAAGTTATATGCCCGTTCCACAGCGCCAGGTTTAGCATCGTCACGGGAGAAGCACTGACTCCTCCAGCGACGAAACCGGTACAAGCCTACGAAGTTCGCGTCTCAGGTGACGATATTCTGATCAGGTCCGCCAACGCCTGATATAACCCCTGATTATCAGTACATCCTCAACACTTCTAGCGAGGTGCCAGACATCGGCACATACTTCCATGCCTAGACCGACCTTCTAAACGGCTGGTGTGAACACGAGGATCCTATCGTTTCCTTGGTCTGACACGTAGACGTCGCCGTTGCTGTCTATCGCCAGGCTCTGCGGTTGGCTGAACTCCCCGTCTCCGCTGCCCTCACTTCCCCATTGCCGTAGGAATCTGCCCTGTGGGTCGAAGACCTGGATACGGTGATTGCCGTATTCTGACGCGTAGACGTTGCCGTAAATGTCTATAGCCAAACCATGCGGATGGCTGAACTCCCCGTCCAAGCTGCCATAGCTCCCCCAATTGCG
>CAYVIG010000106.1:0-8717 GCA_964451445.1 uncultured Dehalococcoidia bacterium | reverse complement strand
CGAGGTGTTGCTGGGCACGATTCAGCCGATGAAGCCGGGTGAAGAAAAATACGCGTTCTCAGCTGCTATACCCATGGGAACAAAGGGTGTGAATCTGCTGTCACGCAAATCCTACGAGGCTTCTGCAGTGTCGGGTTTCGATAACCCGCTCTCATCCCGATTTGATGAGAAAGACGCGGTGGTCTATTTTGACGAGGTTAAGATCCCTTGGGAGCGGGTCTTTGTCCACAAGGATCCGGCGATGTGCTACGCGCAGTACCACGAGACACCGGCCCATGTTTTCCATAATTACCAAGCACAGATTCGGTTAATGGTCAAACTACGGTTCTTGGTTGGTGTGGCCAGGAAAGTCGCTGAATCTACCAATGTAATCGCGTATCCGCAGGTTGTGGAAAGCCTGGGGAGTTTGGCTGGTCAGGCTGCTTTGGTAGAGGGGATGGTCCACGGAATGGAGGCCAAGGGAACTCAAGTAGATAAATACTATGTGCCAGACCGACATCTGATGTACGCGTCCCAGGTGCAAGCTCAGCGGATGTACCCAAAGATCATTCATTCCATCCGGCAAATGACCGGGGGTGGGGTAATCATGCTGCCCTCGTCGATTGACGATTTTGCCAGTGAAGAGACCGCAGATTTAATCGGGAAGACCCAGCAATCACCGGTCAGCAATTCCAAGGACCGAGTGAAGCTTTTCAAACTGGCTTGGGATGCCATCGGATCGGAATTTGGGTCGCGCCATCTGCAATATGAGATGTTCTATTCGGGTGCTCAGTTCGCCGTCCGGAACCACTCGTTCCGGACCTACGATTGGGGAAAGGCGACAGATATGGTGGATCGGTTCATGAGTACCTACGACCTACCGGAGTAGTCGCTTACTTGAAAAGGCGGTTCGACACAAGATTACCCGGTTGGGTACCTGGGTCGTTAGCCGGAGGACTAGGCCGCCCGTGCGAGAGTATTGATCTTGCCGGCAAGTTCAGAAACCGAGAACGGTCTTGCCAGGAAATCACTGCGGAACTGTGGACAACAGCAGTCGGTCACCTCTTGAAAAAGTAATCCTAAGTCTAACAAAACCAGTAGTTATGGTTGGGCCTTCATCATGCTCTCAGCCAGCTGTATCCCGCTCATGTAGGGTATAGATACTTCTGTGAGCAAGATGTCGATAGGAACCTCTGGTTCCCTTTGAGCCAACTTCAGGGATTCAAGTCCCTTTTCAGATAGAAGAACCGAATAACCTTCCCGTCGCAAAATGGTCGAGAAAAACTCCAACAATGTCTTGTCGCTTTTTACTAAGAGAACTGCCAATGGGTTTTTTGGTCTAGACCGTTACTTGTTGAGAAAGTCATTGTTAATCGCCGTATTTAGATCTACCCGCGTTTTTAGGGAGGCAATTCACCTATTCATCACTATCTCTCATTAAGCCGCCGCGGACCCTGATATCCACCCTACGGTGTGAGTTATATGGGAGAGACTGATGGCCGCTGCATTGGATTCTATTTTCCCTGATGAAGGCTGCGGGTCGGCTTAAAGATGACAGGCAAGAAGGGGCCGTCCCGTCGCGACGGCCTTTTTCTTTTGCCAGTTTTCTCTCCCCTACTGTTTAACTGGAAGATCATAGAACTTTGACAGGTGATATGTCGGACTGTTTGGCGGATTTATGAGGTCCGTGCGGCCCTAGGTTAAACACTTTATACGTGAGAGATTTTATTCGAGAAGGGAGATGGCTGAGGACAGATCAACTAGGCGGGGAGGCCGTTATGAGAATTAAACTGAACCGTCATAACAAATTGTTCACCGGTTTTGGCACGAACATCATTGCACCCCTTCTAATCGCAATGGGGGCAGTGGTTGTGACTGCACGTACGCAGGCCGGAAAGTGGCCTTTACGGCACGTGAGATGGAGGGAGAGCTTATGGAGACGCCAGGTTAAGCTCTTGGGTTACAACAAACTTTGCCCAAATCGAGCAAAAAGCTGACGTCGTTAGGAGTCAGCTTTGTCTACACCCTAACCCGCTCCCGTTGATGTCGTTTCACGAATCTTTGGAGGGCTACCAACCCCCACAAGCCCTCAATTACGGTGATGGGATAGACCTCCGCCAGGCCGCTATATAGCGCGGTCATGCCCGACCCTATGGCAAAGGCCAGCACCAGCCATTTGGAGCGTTCTTCAGTCCAGTAAGAAAGAAACATGATGCTGACGGCAATGACCCCAAACATGGTCAACATACTTGGTCTACTGTTCCAGACCGGGTGATGCGGATGTGAAGAAGCGACGCTGGAATAACAGGGCAACGTTGACCAACCCGATCAGCACCGGCACCTCTACCAACGGGCCGACCACCGCAGCCAAGGCCTGTCCGGAGCCGATGCCAAACACCCCCACTGCCACAGCGATGGCCAACTCGAAGTTGTTGCTGGCCGCTGTAAGCGCGACGGCGGTGGTCTTTGAATAACCCACACCCATAATTCGACCCATGTAGAAAGAGATCAGGAACATCACCACGAAGTAGATGCTCAACGGTATGGAGATACGCACTACATCCAAGGGGATGTCCACGATGACGCTGCCCTTCAAAGAAAACATCACCAGGATCGTAAACAGCAGTGCAACTAGGGTCATCGGGGTGATTCTGGGCACGAATACCTGCTCGAACCAATACTGCCCCATGGTCCGCAGCAGCACACAGCGGGTTATCAATCCTGCTGTGAAAGGTATCCCCAGGTAGATGCCCACACTCCGCGCTATCTGCAGGATTCCGATGTCCACTTCCAACCCCTCAAGGCCGAACCAGGCGGGAAACACTGTGATGAAGAGGTAGGCGTAGAACGAGTAAAACAGTATCTGGAAAATAGAATTTAGGGCCACCAACCCGGCGGCGTATTGGGTGTCACCCTTGGCCAGTTCGTTCCAGATTATGACCATGGCGATACACCGGGCGGTGCCGATGAGAATGACCCCAGCCATGAATTCCGGGTAGTCCCTCAGGAACACTATTGCCAACGCGAACATCAGCACCGGTCCGATGAGCCAGTTTTGCGCCAGCGATAAGATCAATATCTTCCAATTGCGGAAAACATCTCCCATCTCTTCATACCGCACCTTGGTCAACGGCGGGTACATCATCAAGATCAGTCCGATGGCGATGGGGACTGACGTAGAGTCTATGGATAGCGACTCGGAAAAAGCGGAGATTCCAGGCCAGAAATGACCGCTGCCGACCCCGATGGCCATGGCCAAGAATATCCATCCGGTCAGATAGCGGTCGAGCAACGATAGTCGGTTCAGACCGATGGTCGCCGATTCCTGTGGCACCGGAGATTGCAGGTTACTCATAAAAGCCTTTGTTGCCGCTCGTTAGTTCGCCGAGATTAATTGACCGGCGGTCCCTCGTCAAACTGCACTAGTATCCCGTCTGGGTCGTAGACGAATATGGTACGCACAACGCCGTTGGAATCGGTGAAGTCTTCCATGGTTCCTGCCAAAGGCACTCCCTTGGCAATTAACTCTTCGGCAAAGTCTTTGACGTTCTCCACGCCAAAGGAGATGTGGCTTATGCCCTTCTGGTCCAGCTTGATGGGCACCCCTCCGACTTCGTCCCCCGGGTGCGATGTCAGCACCAAGAACGGCTCGGCGTGGGCCGGGTCATCGAACCAGATATTGGCCACGGTACGTGATTTTCTGGGAGTCTCGTACATCTCCGCCGACTCCGCACCTGGGCGGGCTTCCATATTCTGGGTAGTGTGCATATTCACCGTCAGACCCAGGATGTCTTTATAGAATTTCAGTGATTTTTCCAGGTCGGCCACGCAGACTGCGATGTGGGATACCCCTCTAACTTTCAATTTGGACTCCATTTGAATGTTCGAATGTATAAGGTAGTCGGCCGCATTTGGCGGCGGCGCAAATATTAGTGGTCAGACCCGGGAATGTCAAAGACGGTGAAACCGTTGATCTCAGTGTAAAATGCTGGAAAATATGACCATATATCCTTCCGCAGCGCTTGGCGCGACGCGGAAGGATGCACGAGGTGTTTCGATGACCCAAACAGGCGAAAAACTCCCGCTGCCTCTGGATGGTATCAGAGTATTAGATGCTACTCATATCGTGGCTGGCCCATTTTGTTCCATGATCCTGGCTGATATGGGGGCAGATGTAATCAAGATCGAACGCCCGGAAACCGGAGACCAGGCCCGGAACCGGGGACCATTTATCAAAACCGAAGACGGACAACAGACAAGTTCCAGGTTTTTGGGCGTGAACCGTAACAAAAAGAGTGTTTCGATAGACCTGCGTAACCCACGATGCAAAGAGGCTTTCGAAGCATTGGTACGTAATTCCGATGTGCTGCTCGATAACTGGGGCTCGGGCGCATTCAATCGGCTTGGACTCGGCTATGATCACCTCAGTCAGATCAACCCAGGCTTGGTCTACGCCAGCATCACCGGATACGGGGATAGCCCAGACCTGAACGGGCCGTACTCTGACCGTCCGGCCAATAACCTGGCCATTCAGGCCATGTCCGGCTGGATGGAAATTACCGGAGACCCGGATGGCGCTCCCCAGAGCGTGGGAGATAACATCGGCGATTCTGTACCGGGAGTTTGGACTGCCCTGGGGATTGTGCTCGCGCTGGAAACCAGGCGCAAGAGCGGTTTGGGACAGCATGTGGATATGGCCATGTATGAGTGCATGGTCTCCCACGTGGTGAGTAACATGAACTATTACCAGGCCATCGGCAGTAACCCAGCCCGATCACGAGACCGGAACGCCACGGCTGGTATCACGTTCAAAGCCAAGGACGGCTACTGCGTTCTGGCAGGCGTTCGTTCAGAAGCTCGAATGAGAGATCTGTGGACGTTGATCGGTCGAAAAGACCTATTGGAAAGCGACGCCCGGTATCTGGCTGGCCCTGGAATGGACGGCCAGTTCTACACCGACCACATCATTCCGGCCATAGAAGGATGGTCGATCAACTTCAATAAATTCCAAGTAGCAGCAGATCTAACGGAAATTGGTTTTTCCATGGGCGTGACCCAGACCGTGGCCGATCTCGCAAACTGCCCCCAACTGGAAGCCCGGCAGATGTTCGTGGAGACCGGCGACACTTTGGGAGGCACTTTCAGGAGCTTGAAAACCCCGGCACGACTCACCTCCTGCGTCGAGTCACCAGCAGATACCCCACCGCTACTAGGTGAACACAATTCAGAGATACTCTGCACCCTGGGTGGCATGACCACTGAAGAAGTCTCTGCGCTGGAGGCGGAAGGGGCTCTTTAAGTCTGTGCGATTTAAGGGGGGGCTGTGGGCTGTTTCACCAGGGGTGAGAAAACCATCACTGGTACCAAGAGCAGCAGACCCAGGATGATGCTCATGGCCACGGCGGCCTGGGCGTTCAGGAAATTGGCGACGATACCCACAGCCAAACCACCTAGGGCTGCTACTCCGATGCAGTGGCCGAGCATGCCCAGTGCAGTCCCTCGCATTTCCGGTTCCGACGAGATCATGATGATGGTTGTCTGCATTGCGCTGAACCCGGCTGCACCCAGTCCCGCCACGATCAGCATCACCACGGACAACGGGTACCAGGGAGACAGGGCGAACAACAAAACGCTCACCATTTGTAGCGTCAGACCCAGGCAGAAGATTCGCCCGTGATACCTGACCACGGCCATCGACGCGATGATGCTGGCTGACAGGAGCGAGCCGATGGCCGGAGCTGAGATCAATATCCCGGTTAGTCCTGCCCCGACCCCTAGATGGTCTCTTGCTACCACTGGATAGAGGGACTCGACGCTGAATGAGAGGGCGTTGAAGATGAAAGTCACCATCAACACGCTGCGGATGGTGTTGTTCCTCAGCGAATAAGTTAGCCCTCTGGAGACCGTGCGCCAGAACGGGTAAGAGGTGGTTGACCGGATCGGCCCCCTGCTCTTTATCTTGAAGACTAGGACCAATGCGATTACGTAGACCGTCAGCAAGAATACGTAGGGTCCGGTGAATCCGGAAAACTCGATGAGCAGTCCGGCCATGAACGGGCCCACGAACTTGCCCAGGGTGGAATTGATGGTCTCCAGGGACATTGCGCCCACGATGCGTTCGCTGCCCACCAGGTCGTATATGAGAGACCGCCGGGAGGGAAACTCCAGTACGAAGATACAACCCAGTAAGAATGAGGCGATGAAGACGTGCCAGGGCTCTACCTGATTGATTGCCACCAGGATCAATAGCGAGCCGGTGGCGGCGACGGCCACGCTACGGGCCAACATCAAGATGGCCCAGCGGTTGGCACAATCAGCCACCATTCCGGAAATGAGGGCAAAGACGAGCATGGGACTCCACCGGAACATGAACAGCAGGGCAACCTGGAATGCGGAGTCGGTGAGGTCCAACACCAGCAGACCCATGACGACGGAGTCCATCCAGCGGCCGGTATTATCAAGGCCACCGGTTGCCCACAGGAGTCGGTAGTCTTGGTGCTGCAACAGTCCCTTCATCCGTTGGGACCAGGAGCCGACAGGACGCGCCGTGGGTTGGGTCTCTGCCATAGGTTAGAGAGCCTCTCCGCGGCGATTGTTTAGGTTCAATGCAAACAACAGGCAAAACCGCCCGGTGTGCCGAAGCATCACCAGGCGTTATATTAGGCGTTTTTGGAGTCCAAGGCCGTTAGGATGACGTCCGGTGTCAGCGGCAGATCGTGCATCCTAACACCGATGGCATCGGAAACGGCGATGGCCAAGGCGGACAAGGGAGGGATGATCGGCGCTTCGCCGACGCCTCGTAAGCCGAAAGGGTGCTTGGGGTTGGGGACCTCGATCAACACGGTGTCAATCATCGGGACGTCCAATGCCGTGGGCATCCGGTAGTCCAGGAAGCTGGAGTTCAGCATCACCCCATCATCGTCATAGACGTAGCCCTCGTTCAAAGCCCAGCCGATACCCTGGACCGTGCCGCCCTGGATTTGTCCTTCGACATAGGCGGGGTGGACGGCGGTGCCCACGTCCATGAAGGCGGTATAACGTAGGACTTCGACCTTTCCGGTCTCCGGATCAACCTCAACATCCACCAAGTTGCCGGCGATGACCGGACCGATGCCGGGGGAGACGGTGGATACTGAACAAGTGACCGGGCCACCGGTCCGCATCAGGCGGGCGGAGAGGTCCTTGAAGCTGATTTTGTCTTCAGTGCTGGGGCAAACGAACTGGCCGCCTTCGACGGTGATGTCGCCTTCGTCCACTTCGAAGATCAGAGCGGCTCGCAGGGCCATAAGACGGTTTATCTCTTCAGCGGCTTTGACGGCGGCGTATCCGGTGTCGAAGGCCGTACGGCTGCCTCCAGTATTGGCGGTGTAACCCACAGAGTCGGTGTCGGCCACTGCGGGAGATACGTCCTCTGCGCTGATCCCCAACACCTCGGCCGCCTGCATGGCGATGGCAGTTCTGGTACCGCCGATGTCCACAGATCCGGAAGTGAGGTTGATTGTCCCGTCGCTATTCACATTGATGGTGACGGATGAAGCCTGACCACCCTGCCAGCGATATCCGATGGCAGCGCCACGGCCCTGATTGGGTCCAGACAGCGGGGTCTGGTAGTGGTCATGGTCCCGCATGGCCTCTTCGAGTTCCTTAGCGCCAAACACGGGATGGGGAACACCGTTGGGTTGACGGTCTCCCTCTTTGACCACATTCCGCAGCCTGAGTTCCAAGGGGTCAAGGCCCAGTTTCTCTGCCAATTCGTCCATCAGGGGTTCCACTGAGAAAGAACCTTGGGGTTGTCCAGGAGCGCGGTAGGCCTGGACCTTCTGGTGGTTGGTGACCACGTCATAGCCGTCGACCAACAGGTTCTCGATGTTGTAAGGGCCGGTGGCACACATCGTAGCGCCGCCGATAGGTGATCCGGGGAATGCACCAGCGTCGAATGCCAACCACAGCTTGGCTGCGGTGATCTTGCCGTCTTTGGTGGCGCCTATCTTGGTCCGCATCAGAGAAGCCGCTGCCGGGCCGGTTCCCTCAAAGACGTCCTTCCGGCTCATGATTACCTTTACCGGCCGCCCACTCTTCTTGGCCAGGATTGCAGCAACAGGCTCCAGGTAGGTGGTGGCCTTTGCTCCGAACCCGCCTCCGATCTCCGTGGGAATCACTTTGATTCTGGATTCGGGGATATCCAAGATAGCCGCGCAGGAGGATCTGATGGCAAATGCGCCTTGAGTGCAGGTCCAGATGGTGAGACGCCCGTCTCCAGCCCAAGTGGCCGTGGAGGCATGGGGTTCGATGTAACCCTGATGAACTGTCTGAGTCGTGTATTCGCCCTCGACGATCACGTCGGCCTCAGCGAATCCCTTGTCGATGTCACCTAGTTTGTGTTGGATGTGGGAGGCAATGTTGCTCTGTGCTCCGGTATCGTCGCCCCTCGCGAACCGTTCGATCTTGAAGTGGGTGGTCAAGGTGTCATGGAGCAGTGGAGCGTCATCTTTCATGGCGTCCTGGATGCTGAGCACCGGTTGGAGCACTTCGTAGTCGACGTCAATTAGGCCCAATGCAGTTTCAGCGATATGGGGGTTGGTGGCCGAGACTGCTGCCACCGCGTGGCCCTTGTAGCGGGCTTTGTCGGCGGCCATGATGTGTTCAGCCAAGAGGCGCGAGCCACCTTCGGCCAGGTCTATGACAACGTTACCGATGATTGGGAAATCCTTTGATGTGACAACCGCTGTTACACCTGG
>CAYVIG010000105.1:0-8806 GCA_964451445.1 uncultured Dehalococcoidia bacterium | reverse complement strand
GGGACTGGTTCGATCTTTGGGAGCGAGGTGGATGGAGGAACTGGGCACGGACCTCAACGACACCTTGAAGAAGGCATTTGGGCTCGCGTTTGCAGAGGGAAAGTCGGCGCTGTTCGTCGCTGGGGATCTTCCTTTCTTGAGACCGGCAGACATCCATAGCATGATGCAGGCCTCCCGCAGACAGGGAAATGTCACCCTAGGCCCAGCACGAAGAGATGGCGGCACGAACTCGATATTGGTTCCCTTGGGTGTGCCGCTGGAGCCTGAATTGGGACAGGCCAGCTTTATGAAACATCTCACCCAGGCGGCCAGGCTCGAAACCTCAGTGGCCATCAACTCCAGCCAAGGAATCGGGTTCGACCTGGACGTGGTTGACGACCTGGAGACGTTTCAGCATATGGAACCGGGCCTTTTGGAACGCCTGGCAGAAGAATGGAAGTCTGGCCCGGTCTAATCAAAGAAATAGTTTCCCTATAGCCAACATCCTTCAATGACTAAAGTTAAACTCGGCATACTATTGCCCACCCGTGGTTTATTGTTGCGCGGCGATCAGCCTCCCAACATCGACCGGCTATTCGCGTTGGCTGCGGCTGTGGAACAGGCGGGACTCGATTCGGTCTGGGTTGGCGACAGTCTCATGGCCAAACCCAGGATGGAACCTCTTTCCATCCTCAGCGCTCTAGCCGCAAGAACCAGCCGGGTCAGGCTCGGCACTGCTGTCTTACTTCCTGCCTTGCGTCATCCGGTGCTCCTTGCCCAGGCCCTGGCGACCACCGACCTGATTTCTGGAGGCCGCCTAATCATAGGCGCGGGAGTTGGCGGTGCCTTCAATGATGACCAGAAACGCGAGTGGATAGCTGCCGGAGTTCCCGCAGCCGGCCGGGGTCGTCGGTTTGAGGAAATCATCAAGGTAGTCCAGGGTTTGGGTTCGGGTAGGCCGTTCGAATTTCGTGGCAGCGACTTTGAATTGGATTCTGCTTTGATGCGTCCGGTGCCCACCAATCCGGCCGGAATCCCCTTTTTGTTGGGAACCCATTACCGAGCCCAGAGCAAAGCTCAGGTTCGTAGAGCGGCCCAATTGGGCGCTGGGATAATATCCATCTCCGATACACCAAAGGAATTCGCCCAGGTGATCCAGCAGGTGTCAGAGAAGGCTGTCGAGATTGGACGTGACCCGAAGAGTATAGAAAATACTTTCTATATGACGGTGAACATGAAGCCTGACCTGCAAGCTGCTGAGTCCGACGCCGTGGAGTGGCTGACGGGCTATTACGGGTCGGATATCTGGGGCACCCGGTGGGGACCATTTGGCGGAGCGGAAAGGGTTAAAGACCGCATAATGGAATACATGGAAGCAGGCGCAGAAACGGTCATCGTCCGTTTCGCCAGCTTCGAGCCGGAAAAGCAGTTGGACATCTTCCTGGAGCAGGTGGCTCCGGTTTTCGCTTAGACCACCAGTGATCGGTTCAACAGATTTCCAGTAGACGCAGACTTTTAGAGTTAGAGAGGTAGTCAGGTGTTTCCCATAGACCTGTCAGGCAAAAAAGGAATCGTCTTTGGCGTGGCCAATGACCGCAGCATCGCATGGGGCATCACCCAGGCCCTCTCCCAGGCCGGAGCACGCATCGCCCTAACCTACCAGGGAGACCGTCTTAAAGAGCGCGTGGAAGGCCTGGCGGCTACCTTAGATGGCGCACTCACCCTGTCTTGTGATGCCACCGACGACAAGCAGATCGCCCAGGTGTTCCAGACACTCAAAGAAGAATTCGGCGATATCTCCTTCCTGATCCACAGTATCGCCTTTGCCAATCGTGAAGACCTGGACGGCCAGTTTGCCGATACATCGCGGGAAGGTTTCAGAGTTGCTTTAGAAGTCAGTTCCTACTCGCTGCTGCCGTTGGTGCGCCACGCCGCTCCGTTGATGACCGATGGCGGGAGCGTGGTGGCGATGACCTTTGACGCCTCGCAGCGTGTGTATCCGGGTTACAACGTGATGGGCACCGCCAAAGCCGCCCTGGAACATAGCGTGCGTCAGTTGGCGTTCGAGTACGGAGAGCAGGACATCAGGATCAACGCGATCTCGGCCGGTCCGCTGCAGACCCTGGCCGCCCGCGGGATCAGCGGGTTCAGGGACATGCATCATGCTGCGGCTGAGAAAGCGCCCATGAAACGGAACATCACCGTTGACGAAGTTGCTCAGACTGCCTTGTTCCTGTGCAGCGGGCTCTCCACCGGTATCACCGGCGCAATCATCCCGGTCGATGCCGGCTACCACATAATGGCGGTCTAGAAAACAAAAAGGACCACATTCTTGGTGGTCCTTTTTCAGGTGGTTTCGGTTCAGGCTGGTTTTCTAGCCGGGGGAGGAACTGGGATCAAGGCCTTGCAGGTGACGTCGGTCATCCGCTGCCTGTTGTGAGCGTCCCATCTGCGCATAGGCTTCAGCACGTTTTTCCCAGGCTTCGGCATAGTTGGGATCCAGAGCGATCGCTTTGGTGAACTGGTCGATCGCCTCCTGGTATTTCTCTTCTTGAAACCGTTCCATTCCTCTTGAGACCATCACTGCGGCGGTTGGTGCTAGGCCAGGGTCGTAGGTGCCCCATGGAACATGCTCGGTGGCTGGATCTTCTTCTGCCGTCTCCGCGTCAGGAATAACCTCTTCGGTTTCGTCAATCACGACGACGGGCTCTTCCTCTGCAGGTGCTTCCGCAACCGGCGTGGTTTCTTCGTGTTGAGGAGGTTCGACAGTCTCAACTGGTTGGGCGACGCCGGTGGAAGGGATGGTCGCTCGAACTGGTGGGCGTGCAGGGAACGGCTGCCCTTCATCGGTTTCTTCGGGGGAATAGGCTTCGCTCAAATCCCAACCGCAGCCGGTACAGAAGTGTTGGCCCTCCAAATGAGGCTTGGCGCACCTTGCGCACGCCAGACGGTTTTCTTGGTCGGCAGGGGAAATGGATGGGCTTTTGATGAATAAGAGGACAAAAGCTGGGGTCACGCTCAGGAGAGCAGTTTGCGGGACATGCAGCAGACTCAGCAGAACCGCGGCCCCACCCCATATCCACGGGTTGCGTCCTTTGGCCTTTGCTAAGCGAGCGGCCCACCCAACGGCCGCAAAGATGATCGGGTATAAAAGAAAATCGCCCAAATTCTTCTTCCTAAATACTGCGCCCGGTGGTCTGAGCGGCCACAGCAGATGGCACCCCGGATCCAGGTAAATGGCGAGTATTCCAATAATGAATATACACCCGTTCCCAAACCTGGGCAACGGCTAAAGTGGGTTCACAGTCACCAAGAATTGCGGTCTGGCCAGCCTCGACCGGAGACAAATTGACTCGTAAATACCCCGACTGCTAGAATTGGGCGCGTCGCGTAACGGGTTAGATTTCACGCCTATTTGGTGCCTGGGTAAACGACCCGATTCAATGTGGTCTTCTTTGTTTGAAAGTCAGATATTTTGGGATAGTGCCAAAGCGGATTATTTGACATAATATGGTGCGACAAACCGGGTGGGACCCAGGTTAAGTATGAACGGGTATTTCAGTGCGGGAGGTGACGCGTGCCGGTAACAGGGAATAGGACGACTCTCCAAGAGTACGTCAAAACAGAGTGGCAAGATAAGGGTCAGAATCAGGGCCTTGGCGCCGTGATCATGGCAATAGCAGAGGGCTCTCGGCGGGTCCAAGAGCAGGTGCAACAGGCCGCCTTGGCCGATGCTCTGGGCACCACGGGAGAGACCAACGTCCAGGGCGAGATAGTTCAGCGTCTGGATGAGGCCAGTTCCAATATCTTCGTTGAGACTCTTTCCGGTTCTGGCCACGTGGCCGCCATCGGCTGTGAAGAGATCGAAAACCCGGTCATCGTCGAAGGTGACGTGGCCGACGGGTTCATCGTGTTGATGGACCCACTTGACGGTTCCTCCAATATCGACGTTGCAGTGAGCATCGGTTCCATCTTCGGCATCTGGCAGAAGAATGATGGCGAGACGGTCAACGACGATTCGCTGTTGCGAAAGGGCAGCGAACAGGTGGCGGCAGCCTACGTGGTCTACGGGTCAAGCACGGTTCTGGTGCTCGCCACCAAAGACACCGTCTGCGGCTTTACCTTGGATTCAGAGTCAGGCGTTTTCGCAGTGACCCACCCCAACATCTCGATTCCCGCTGACTGTCCTTACTACAGCACCAACGAAGGCAACAGCAAGGTTCTGGACGAGCCCACCAAAAAGGCCATCGAGCTGCTGCGCGATAAATACTCGCAGCGGTACGTGGGCTCTCTGGTGGCCGATTTCCACCGCAATCTCTTGAAGGGCGGGATCTTTGCCTACCCAGCAGATATCAATCGCAAGGATGGCCGTCTCAGGTTGATGTACGAGGCCAATCCCTTGGGGTTCGTCGCCGAACAGGCCGGAGGGGCCGCTTCCACGGGCTACGAAAGGATTCTTGACATCCCTCCCAAGGAGTTGCACCAGCGGACTCCTCTGATTCTCGGTAATAAAGACGTTGTGGAATCGACAGTGTCTGTTATTAGTGGCGGTTAAGAGGCTTGATTGACACTAGACATAACTAGGATAATACAGTGACGAGAGGTGATTGATGGATAAGCAACGATTAGTCCAAACCGCTCAAGCGCTGGTTGCCGAGGGGAAAGGCATCCTGGCAGCTGACGAAAGCAGCGGAACAATTAAAAGACGATTTGACAGCATCAACGTAGATTCCACTGAAGAGAACCGCAGAAACTACCGTGAGATGTTGTTCCGCACCGCAGGTGTCAACGAATTCATCAGCGGAGTGATTTTGTTCGATGAAACTATCAGGCAGGACGCCGCAGATGGCTCCCGGATGGTAAAGGTACTATCTGATCAGGGGATCATCCCTGGTATCAAGGTAGACAAGGGCACGATTCCACTGCCCGAGTCCCCCGATGAACTGGTAACAGAGGGACTGGATGGTCTACGCGACCGTCTAAAAGAATATGTCGAGCTGGGCGCGAGATTCACCAAATGGCGCGCTGTTATAAGCATCAGCGATAGCACTCCTTCTGATTACTGCATCGCGGCCAATGCACATTCGCTGGCTCGTTTTGCTGCGCTCAGCCAAGAGGCGGGGTTGGTGCCAATCGTCGAACCGGAGATTCTCCGAGACGGTGATCATGACATCTCGCGCTGCTTCGAAGTTACCGAAGAGACCCTACGTGAAGTCTTCGACCAACTGGCTCAGCAGAAGGTTGATCTGGAAGGAATGTTGCTCAAGCCGAGCATGGTGATTTCTGGAGGTTCCGCCGCCAAGCGGGCTGGTCCCGACGAAGTTGCCGAGAAGACCATTGACGCCTTCAAGAGGGTTTTGCCTGCCTCAGTGCCCGGAGTGGTATTCCTCTCCGGTGGTGAGCCAGACGATTCCGTGACAGCTAACCTGAATTCGATGAACCAACAAGCCGACGCCGCACGTGCACCTTGGGAATTGAGCTTCTCCTTTGGCCGGAGTCTGCAGGGGGCGCCGCTCGCTGCCTGGGCCGGCAAGATTGAAAACACAGAAGCAGCAGCATTGGCCTTCTATAACAGGGCAAGCCTCACAGGCGCTGCTCGCAGAGGCGAAGGCTAACCGCCAAAACCATACTCAAGTTATAAAAAAGGCCCGCAGATTATTTCTGCGGGCCTTTTTTGCCTATTCAAAAGGGTTACTCGGGTTTAAAAGTGCTCTCCAGAGAAAGTTCTTCCAATTGCTTGGGGTCGACGGGAGTTGGGGCGTCGAACAGCAGATCAGACCCACTTTGAGTCTTGGGAAAGGCGATCACGTCTCGGATCGATGGGCTGTCGCACAGGATGGCCACCAACCGATCTATGCCGGGCGCGATGCCACCATGAGGCGGAGCCCCGTACTCAAACGCTTCAAGTATCTGGCCGAACTGGGCCTCCGTGTCTTCTGTGGAGTGACCCAGGATTCCGAAGATCTTCTCCTGAAGTTGGCGGTTGTGAATTCGGATACTTCCGCTGGCGAGTTCTGAACCGTTGCAAACCAGGTCATAGGCTTTCGACTTGATAGCTCCTAAGTCATCACCGTCGAGGTCGGCTTCCTGGCAGTTGGCGGGAGAGGTGAACGGGTGGTGAGAGGAATCCCAACGTTTGGCTTCTTCATTCCAATCGAACAGCGGGAAGCTGGTGACGAAAGCAAATACCAGCTCATTGGGGTCGGTCAGCTCTAATAGCTCACTTACGTGAGTCCGCATAGCCGATAACCAGGTGTTCAACCGGGGTTGGCGGCCTGCCATCAACAAGATCATATCGCCAGGTCCAGCGCCCATCTTGTCGGCCAGCCGCTGGTGCCACTCTGGAGGCATACGCAGTCCGGATGATTCTAATATCTCTTCGCTGGTTAACTCCCCCACCGGGTTGGTCCCCCGATAGCGGATGTAGACCAGACCGCCTGCGCCGGCTGCCTTGGCAGTGTCCTCTAATTCTTTGACCTGTCCGGTCACGAACTGAGCTTGGCCGGGAACTACGAAACCTTTGATCTGGCCGCCGCCTTCCACGGTGGACAGAAAGACTCTGAATTCGGTCTCTTTCGCCAGGTCGGAAACTTCGGTCATCTCTAGGCCAAAGCGCAGGTCTGGTTTGTCCGAAGCGTAGCGTTCCATCGCTTCCTCATGGCTGATCCGCGGGAACGGCTTGCGGAGAGTCTTTTCCGGGGTGACCGACTCAATCATCCCGGTGTAGAGATCCTCGGTCAGGTTTAGAATGTCCTCTTCTTCGACAAAGCTCATTTCCAGGTCAAGCTGGGTGAACTCTAACTGACGGTCAGCCCGCAGGTCTTCGTCTCGGAAACAGCGGGCGATCTGGTAATAGCGTTCCACTCCAGAAACCATGAGTAGTTGTTTCATCTGTTGGGGGGACTGGGGTAGAGCGTAGAAGCTTCCTGGCTGCATCCTGCTCGGCACCAGGAAGTCTCGTGCTCCCTCTGGGGTACTCTTGATGAGGATGGGGGTTTCAACCTCAAGGAAATCGCGGTCGTTCAAGAAGTTGCGGATGTATTTGACCACTTCATGACGCAGGGTAAGGTTGCGCAGCATCGGTGGACGTCGTAGGTCAAGGTATCTGTAGCGAAGACGCAGACTTTCGTCAGCTTCAGCATCGTCCTCTATGTAGAACGGAGGGGTGAGAGACCGGTTCATAACGGTGACTTCAGAAGCCATCACCTCAATCTCGCCGGTGGCGATGCCCGGGTTGTCGCTGCCGTCTGGGCGTCGGTTGACCGTACCTTTTATCTGGACCACCCATTCCGGACGAAGCTCCTCAGCTATCCTCGTGGCTTCAGCTGCTGTTTCCGGGTTGAACACGATCTGGACGATCCCAGACCTGTCTCGTAGGTCTAGGAATATGATTCCACCATGGTCACGTCTCCGTCCAATCCAGCCCGCCAGGGTTACTCGATCGTCGGCATTTTCACTTCTCAAGGACCCGCAGTCCGCGCTACGCAGCACGCATTTCCTCCGTAAACTTTTAGGTATCTAGTTGGTAATGATACAGCCAGAGCGAAATGGCCCGCCACCCAATGGCTAGTTTCAGCGTATTCTCCGGTCGGTTTTAGCTAATTGCCGGGGAAAACTTGGAATATGTCTTGAAACGGGTTTTCTGGATGATTCGTCAATCCGGCTACCGCTTCGGCCAGGGCTGCCGGCGAGTCCACCGGAGGCAGACACACAGTGTCTAAGCAAACGTGAGCTAGGGCAGTTGGATTACCCTCGGCGGCGATTAAAGTTTTGATATCAAGATTTGGTTGGGGGAGCCGGGCCGCAGCTGCCACAAGTTCCTGACAGCCGGCGTCTTCCGGGTTGCCCTCAACAGTAACTTCGACCATTGGGTTCTTCAGCAGGTGAACGGCCAAACCATATTCAGCGGCGAACTCTCCGTTCTCTCGGTAGCCTTCGACGAAGGCACTCAGAGTAGCCTCGGCGATTTGCTGGTAGTCATCATTCCTAGTGGCCTGGTGCAGACGTATCATGGCCTCTGCCGCCACCGTATTATCAGCTAACGCCTTCTCTCGCACGGTGAGATGGCCTACCTGATCTTCTTCCTCGGCGATATCGAAGAAACCGCCGCCATCTTGGTCAAAATAGTTCTCCACCATGTATTGGGCCACAGCCACGGCTCGGGTGAGATACGCCTCATTGGCGGTATTGCCATGGGCTTGTGTGAGGGCGGTCAGCAGCCAAGCCCAATCGGTGAACAAGGCCGGCGCATCGGATGAGCCTTCTGCTGAGTAAACGTGACTTAGTGAGCCAGATTGCGCCGCGGAATCCAGCTTGTCGAGTATCTGCAATGCTGTGGCCTGGAGCGACATATCGCCCAGCTTCCAAGCTGCATTCATGAGTACGGTCGCCGCCAGGGCGTTGTTGTTCGTATAACAGGACGGGTCTGGTGCCGGCGCGTCTCCGTCGACGCGCTGGTCTGGATCCAGTGAGTAATACTCCGAATGAGCTCCCTGACTGCCCCGGAAACCCGGCGCGGCCGGATCAAAAAGTTGTGCCATAAGGTAGTTGATCGTCTGCTTTGCCGTTTCACGGTATTGGGGGCGTTCCAACAAGATGCTGGCGTCCAGAAACTCGCGCGTCAGATTTAAATTGTCTTCCAGCATTTTTTCATGCTGGGGCTGGGTCCAGTCTGCCTGGGCACAGTGTCTGAAGAAACCACCATCTACTTCGTCCCAAACTTGCCCCTGAGACATCCCGTCCAGGGTTTTGATCAACATCGAGGAATAGAAATTCTCTCCGCTGGTGCGGTAAAGGTGGTTGATGAAGCGTACTATCGAGGCGTTGG
>CAYVIG010000104.1:0-8954 GCA_964451445.1 uncultured Dehalococcoidia bacterium | reverse complement strand
CAATTCTCGCTCTAGCATGCTCACAAATATACCATTACATAACCTGGCTAAAAAAGCGATTTTTACACACTAATCAACGGATTTTTTGGTATGATTCCAGATGCGATTGACGGAGGCAAACCCGTATGCTAACTTTGTTGGCGGAAAGAGTTCAAAATTAAGTTTCTTGCAGATATTTGCAGGTTTTGCGGCAATGATCTCCTCAGAATCCTCCCGGATTGATTTACCTTGGTAGAACTTCAGGCGACCGACAGTCAAATAGCCGATAAATCCAAATGGCTTTCCCTTCGGAATGCCTGTCACCTCCTCGACGTCAGCGACACCACACTTAGACAATGGGCCGATAACGGCTATCTTCGTGTTTATCGCACGCCGGGCGGTCACCGACGATTCCTCCGCAGCGACGTTGAATCGTTTGCCAACGCTCCTGAACAGGCACAGGGCCAGCTGCGTGAAGACGCCGTCGAAGGATCAGCCCTCCGCAAGATTCGCCGCCGCCTGGGACGGAACGATGTTCTCCAACAGCCCTGGTACCAAAGCGTAGAAGAAGAGGGCAAGGTGCGGATGCGTCTCTTTGGCCGCCGACTGCTCTCTCTGCTGCTCCAGGAGTCCGGCGCGCGTCGCCGTCGCCAGGAATTGCTGGAAGAAGCCCACCTGCTAGGACGGGAGTACGGCACTGAGATGTCCGAGCGGGGCGTGGCATTAAAAGACACTATTGAAGCCTTTGTATTCTTCAGGACCATGGTCCTAGACTCAACTAACCCCGGCGCCTGGGCCAGGATCATAGAAGCAGCAGACCGGGTCCTGGTTGGAATGGCCGATTCCTACGAAGAATCACCCGCATAGCTCCCGCATTGTTAGAAATTAAGTAATTCAGACTCATCTGGAGGACCTAGAACAGCTATGGATAACATCGACCGCGAGCTGTTAAACAAGATACAAGCCCCCTTCCCCATGGTTGATCAACCGTATCAACAGCTGGGAGAAGAGGTTGGGGTTACCGAACAGGAAGTGATTGACCGTTTGACGGAACTAAAACGGACCAACGTCCTGCGTCAGATCAGCGCAATCTTTGACACCCGCCGCCTGGGGTTCAAGACCACCCTGGTGGCCGTGGCCTACGAGCCGGAAGAACTGCATAAAGCGGCATTGGAGATCAATAAGCACCCCGGCGTCAGCCACAACTACGCCCGGGAAGGATCCTATTACAATCTGTGGTTCACCTTGGCTGTACCCCCGGAACACGACCTAGCCGCCACCGCCGAGTACATGGCCCGCAAGACTGGTGCTCTGGAACAGCGTTTGATGCCTACAAAACGGTTCTTCAAGATTGGTGTCAACTTTGATATGGTCAAGAAGAAGGGGTCATCGTTCAACTTCAGTCCGGACAACGTCAGCGCTGACAAGTCAAATGCCAAACCCGGCGGCGAGATTGCAGTCGACAAAGCTGCCGCTGACTCCTGGAACCAGGCTGTTCCGGTCACCGATTTCGAGAAGGAAGCTATCCGCCAGATGCAAGAAGACCTAGCGTTGGTTCCCAGGCCATTCGACGCCCTGGCCAAAGACCTGGGCATCTCAACCGAAGACCTATTCGCCATGGCCAAAGACTTCCAGGAGCGCCGCATCATGCGACGCTACAGTGCGGTTCTCCATCACCGCCGGTCAGGATTCAGGGCCAACGCGATGATTGTCTGGAAGGTACCAGAGGAGCGATCTGAGGAAGTCGGCCTGACCATGGCGGCGCACAACGCCGTGACCCATTGCTACGAACGGCCAACCTTCCCTGACTGGCCCTACACCCATTTCACTATGGTCCACGCAACCACGCCTGAAGGCTGCGAAGAGATCAACAATGAGATCAGTGAAGCCACGGGAATAACCGAACGCCTGGTGCTCTACAGCACCCGCGAATACAAGAAGACCCGGGTGCGCTATTTCGTGCCTGATTATGGCAACTACCTGGAAACGGAAAAGCCCGATGCCGCTATCACGGCTCAGTCCTAACGACACCACAAACCTTGCGTACGACAAGTATCTAGACTAGGGAGCTAATGGCCACTTTTTACCCCGTTTTTCTAAACCTAACCGGACGTCGGTGCGTCATCATCGGCGGTGGGCAGATCGCTGAGGGCAAGATCACCAAGCTGCTGGAATCAGCGGCCGAGATCATCGTCGTCAGTCCGGACGCCACTCAAGGGATTCGTGACTTTGCCCAGGCTGGCAAGATTGAGCTTGACTTGCGGAAGTACCAGCCGGGAGACCTGCAGGGTGCGTTCCTGGCCATCGCAGCCACCAATGACCGGGTGGTCAATCAGGAGATATTTCAAGAAGCAGAAAAGCAGGGAATCTTGCTGAACGCCGTTGATGATATGCCCCGCTGCTCGTTCATCGCCCCGTCTGTCGTGAACAAAGGCCCTGTAACCGTGGCCATATCCACCGGGGGCGCCAGCCCAGCACTGGCCCGCAAGCTGCGCGAGAACATGAAAGTATCCTCAGTACTGGATTGGGCCGAAGCCACCAGCGTGCTCTCCAAGGCCCGACAAATCATCAAAGAAAAGAAGATCGCCATCGACCCGCAGCGGTGGCAGTGCTGCATGACCGATGAGATTCTGAAATTGGCCCAAGACAACCAGGAAGAAAAAGCGCTGGAGATTCTGATGGACAGCCTGATGGGCAAGGATTCCAACGGCAAATGTTCCGATGTAGCGGAATGTGGTTCTGGTGGCTGCCAGATCCGGAAATCTGCCTTCTCTGACAGTTCTCAGAAACAAAATCGCATGGCCGAAACCGCGGGAGATTAATCACTTGACTCTCAGCGATTCAGACTACAATTCTGGTCCGGCCTTGAAAGTCGGGAGTCGCGGCAGCGCTCTGGCTCTGATTCAAGACCACGTGGTAATCAGCCAGTTGAAGGCCAACAGCCCCAACCTCAATTTCGAGGTTGATACCGTCCGGACTCGAGGCGACGCCGATCAGACTTCCCGACTCGCCGGCATGGGTCTGGGCATCTTCGTCAAAGAACTTGAAGAGGAACTTCTGAGAGGCAAGCTGGACATCGCCGTGCACAGCCTCAAGGACATGCCCACACTCCTCGCCGACGGACTTATGCTGGGCGCGGTGCTCTCCAGGGAAGACCCCAGAGACGTGCTGGTGAATCGGTTCGGTTCTCCCCTTGATGGACTCGCCGAAGGCACCAAGATTGGTACCAGCAGCCCCCGCCGCGCCGCCCAACTGAAGATGTTTGCTCCCCAGGTGGAGATCGTCTCAATCAGGGGGAACGTGGAAACCAGACTGAGAAAGGCCCGGGGCGATGAGGCAGACGGCGCGATACTAGCCGCCGCCGGCATGATTCGGTTAGGGCTAGCAGACCAGATAACAGAGTATCTACCAACGACCCAGTTCGTGCCGCCTCCTGGCCAGGGAATACTGGCCGTGGAAGCCCGGGCCGACGACCACCACATGCTGGAACTTCTGTCAGCCATCGATGACCCAGACACCAGGTATGAAGCCACAGCCGAGAGGGCTTTCCTAGAGAGATTGGGCGGCGGCTGCAGCGTGCCAGTGGGCGCGTTCGCTCAATGCACTGGTGGCACCATGAAGATGTCCATATTCATGTGCACGGAAGACGGACAAAAAAACTTCACATCTGAGGTCAGTGGGCCGAAAACCGACCCCCAGGCGTTGGCCACCGAAGCGTTTAGAGTCCTGGAACATGACGGCGGCGCTGACTTGGTGGCCGTTGCCAGAGCCAATCAGTCATACCGAGCGTAATCATTGCCCTGACGGGCATCACTTATATCAGGCGTTATCTAGGGATGAATTTTGACCGGTAAAGTCTATTTAGTCGGCGCCGGACCCGGCGACCCAGGACTAATCACCGTTAAGGGAATCCAGGCGTTGCAGGAGGCCCAAGTGGTCGTATATGACCGCCTGGTCGACCCCGCGCAGTTGAACGCAGTGCCCAAGGACGCGGAACTAATATTCGTGGGCAAAGCTAGAGGCCGTCAGCAACTGACCCAACCAGAGATCAACCAATTGCTGGTGGACAAAGCGTCCCAGGGATTGAACGTTGTCCGGCTCAAGGGCGGTGACCCGTTCGTATTTGGCCGTGGCGGCGAGGAAGCCCTCGAATTAAAGGCTAACGGCCTTCCCTATGAGATCGTCCCGGGCGTAACTTCCGCCATCGCGGCCCTCGCCTACGCGGGTATACCCATAACCCACCGGGGCATTTCCACTACGTTTACGGTGGTGAGCGGCAGTGAAGACCCCTCAAAGCCTGAATCGACCATCCCCTGGAATGTCCTGGCCAAGAACGGCGGCACCTTGGTGGTGTTGATGGGCTGGAAATCCCTAGAGACCATTCTCGCCACACTGGAAGAGAATGGCCTTGCACCAACAACTCCGGCGGCCCTCGTCCAATGGGGAACCTGGAACGACCAGAAGACGGTCACCGGCAACATCGGGAACATCTTGGAGTTGGGCACCGACGCTGGCCTGACTGCGCCCGTGATCACGGTCATCGGCAACGTGGTCAACCTCAGGGAAGACCTGTCTTGGTTCGACAAACGCCCCCTGTTCGGCAAACGCGTGCTGAATACCCGCTCCCGCTCCCAGGCTTCACGGCTTCAAAGTCTCTTGGAACAGGCTGGAGCCAATCCACTGGAGCTTCCCACGATAGAAATTGGTCCGCTGGCTGACTTCTCCGAGTTGGATACCACTTTGGAAAAATTGGCCGACTACAAATGGGTGATCTTCGCCAGCGCAAACGCTGTGGAATCGGTCTTTGAACGTCTGGAGTCGCAGTGTCAAGACGCCCGCGCTCTGGCTGGAACCACCATTGGAGCCATCGGCCCAGCCACTGCCCAGGCATTAGCCAGGCGGGGGATCTCCGCCGATTTCGTGCCCAAACGCTCCATCTCATCCATGATATTGCAAGAACTGTCAGACCACGACTGGGCCGGTGTGTCGGTTCTGCTTCCCGCTGCCGACATTGGCCGTGATGAACTGGAAAAAGGACTGACAGCGATGGGCGCCACGGTCAATCGTCTAGCCGCCTACCGAAACGTGCCTGTCGCAGGAACAGGCGACCTGGCCAAACAAGCTTTCATCGACGGAGTGGATATCGTAACCTTCACAAGCTCTTCCACCGTAAGAAACTTGGTTGAGATGCTGGGCGACGACCGAAAGGCCCTGAAAGATAGCTTCATTGCCTGCATCGGCCCGATAACCGCCGCCACGGCCCGAGAGTTAGGTCTGCGGGTGGATTTGGAAGCAACAGAGCACACAGTTGAGGGCCTGGTGGACGCCCTGGTCAACCATTTTGCGACCGGCGAGGTTTCCCACGCCTAAAACTTCGTACCTGGCCTCTAAAAGTAACCCAGGAGAATAAGACGTTATGACCAGCTTTCCCGACTCACGGTTGCGCCGGTTGCGCGGTACCGAGTCCATGCGCAACATGGCTAGAGAGACCCGCCTGACCGCCAAAGAGTTTGTCTATCCGGTGTTTGTAGCCCACGGATCTGGCGTCAAAGAGGCCATCGAGCCCATGCCTGGCCAGTTCCAAATGTCCCTGGATGTCCTGTCTGAGGAAGTTGGAGAAGCGGTCCAGTTAGGAATTCCCTCGGTGCTGCTGTTTGGCCTGCCAGCCGAGAAAGACCCGCTGGGAGTGGAAGGCTACGACCCCGAGGGCATCGTTCAAGAAGCGGTGCGCATGATCAAGAAGAACCATCCGGACATGATGGTAGTCACCGACGTGTGCATGTGCGAGTACACCGACCACGGCCACTGCGGCGTGATCGAGAACGGCAAGGTAGACAACGACCAGACACTAGAATTACTGGGAAAGACCGCCGTGTCCCACGTACAGGCTGGCGCCGACCTCCCAGCGCCTTCCGCCATGATGGACGGTCAGGTCTGGGCCATCCGCCAGGCGCTGAACGACCACGGCTATGAGGACACACCGGTGATGGGTTATGCGGCCAAGTATTCCTCAGGGTTCTACGGCCCGTTTCGAGAGGCCGCTGGCTCCACACCCCAGTTCGGCGACCGCAAGAGCTACCAAATGGACCCAGCCAACGCTCGCATGGCCATGCGCGAGATCGAGGCTGACATCGCCGAGGGTGCAGACATTGTCATGGTTAAGCCCGCCCTGTCATATCTGGACGTGATTAGGCAGGCAAAGGACCGGTTCGACCTGCCATTAGCCGCCTATAATGTCAGCGGCGAGTACTCCATGATCAAAGCAGCCGCATCTCTGGGTTGGGTGGACGAGAAGGCAGTGACCATGGAGGTACTGACATCCATAAAACGAGCTGGCGCGGACACAATCTTGACCTACCATGCCAAAGAAGTAGCCAAATGGCTGAAAGAGACTGAGTAGTGTCTGAAACTCCTCCCAATATTTAATCAGGACACCGAATGCAACTTAGCAAATCCGAGGCATTATTCGCCGAGGCACAGAAATATATCCCCGGCGGCGTCAACAGCCCAGTTCGGTCATTTAGGGCTGTGGGTGGCACTCCGCCCTTCATCGCCCGAGGCCAGGGAGCGCGCGTCTGGGACGTGGATGGCAACGAGTACATCGACTACCTGGGTTCCTGGGGGCCGTTGGTCTTGGGCCACTCCCATCCAGCCGTGGTCGAAGTCCTCAAAAAGACGGTCGAGGGTGGGACCAGCTTCGGCGCTCCGGTGGAACAGGAAGTTGAACTGGCCAAGCTGATCTGCGGCGGCCTGCCATCGGTGGATTCTGTTCGCTTGGTTAGCTCGGGCACCGAGGCCTGCATGAGCGCCATTCGGCTGGCTCGAGCCTTTACCGGCCGCGATAAAATCATCAAGTTTGCCGGTTGTTACCACGGCCACGCTGATGGCCTGCTGGTCAAAGCCGGTTCGGGCGCGCTGACCCACGGCATACCCACCAGCGCCGGGGTCCCAGAGTCCTACGCCAGCGAGACTTTAGTAGCTGATTTCAACGACATCGAATCGGTGGAAAAATTCTTCCTAGCCAACTCCACGTCCATCGCCGCCATCATCATCGAACCGGTGGCCGGTAACATGGGCGTCGTCCCTCCGGCAGATGGGTTCCTCGCAGATCTGCGGACGATCACACAGGACAACGGTGCGCTGCTGATCTTTGATGAGGTCATAACCGGCTTCAGGGTCGGGGCAAACGGAGCCCAAGGCCTCTTTGGCATCACACCCGACATCACCACCATGGGCAAGATCATCGGAGGAGGATTGCCGGTGGGGGCCTACGGCGGGCGGGAAGACATCATGCAGATGGTCGCGCCCCTGGGTGCCATGTACCAGGCAGGTACGTTGTCGGGTAACCCGTTGGCGGTGAGCGCTGGCATCGCAACCCTCACAGAACTCCAAAAACCGGGCACTTTCGAGCGTCTGGACACCTTGGCACAGCGCTTCACAGACGGTGTGACCGCCGCCTTCCAGAAGGCTGAGATACCTTCAACCATCAACCGTGTCGGCTCCATGTTCACCGGGTTCTTCAACCCTGGGCCGGTGACCGGACTGGCCGCTGCTGAGGGTTCGGACACCGAGATGTACGGGCGTTATTTCCACTCCATGCAGGAGGAAGGTATCTACATCGCCCCATCCCAATTCGAGTGTGGATTCGTCTCGACGGCCCACACCGAGGCCGACATCGACATGACCATTGACAAGGTCTCCGTGGCTCTTAGCGGCCTCCGCTAAAATTCTTCTCGCCAAAAAGAAAAAGGCCCTCCTTCCATGGAAGGAGGGCCTTTTTAATTGCCGTGATTTAATGGTTGCTTAGGCGCCGTAGCGTGCAGCGGCGTTGGGGTCGCTGTACTCAACACCCTTGGTGGCCCAGAATGCGGTGGCGATGGCGTCCACTGTGGAAACCAGCTCTTCGCATCTGCCCATGTCCACGTTCTGCTTGCACTGTCCGGCCAGCTTCAGAGCGGCGTTGAAGGTACCGTGGAGGTCAAAGCCATCGGGAGTGTTTGGCCAGCCGTAGTCGGCCCAAAGGACGCTGAGTTCGTGCTTGACCACTTCAGCGTGCTCCTCTTTGACGGTGACGTAGCGGGCCATCTTATTCACATAATCCTGGTATGCCGCGGCGTCACTGGCGTCCGGGCGCTCCAGGGTCTGAAGTCTTAGAGTCATCTTCTGTACGGTCTGGGCGGCTATCTTAGCCGACAACGGCTCATAGATCCCGCATGGGACGTCACAATGTGCTTGCGCGATTTCCGGCTTGAACCAGCCTATTGGGTTAAACATAGCAGCCTCTCCTGACTACACCTGATTTTTTGCAAGCACAAGCGTAATCAAATTCTCATATCGGCGCAACCCCCGGATACACAGTGAAACACTGATATTCACGCCTAGCTGTAGCACGCCAAAACGCCCATCTTGTATCCGCTTGGTGTAGGCACTTATAATTGCGCAATTATGCGCCTACATATGTCGGTGCGTGATTTTGATAATCCGCAAATATTATGGTGACCGATTCAAGGGCGCCCAGGAGATGACCCAGTGGCGACTACATCTAGAACCGCCAGGCCCGCTCATATGAAACATCGCAGTAGTGAGTTGACCGGAGACCCGCAAAGGGCACCGGCCAGGGCCATGTTGATGGCTATGGGTCTGACCCAGGACGACCTGCAAAAACCATTCGTCGCCATTGCCAACCTGGCCAGCGACGTCACTCCCTGCAACGTCCACCTTGACCGTTTCGCCCAGGCCGCCAAAGAAGGCGTCCGCGCCGCCGATGGCGTACCATTTGAGTTCGGCACAATCACCGTCAGCGACGGCATATCCATGGGCACCGAGGGGATGAAGACCTCTCTAGTCAGCCGTGAGGTCATCGCCGACTCCATTGAGCTGGTGACCTTTGGCGAACGCATGGACGGGCTGATCACGGTTGCCGGCTGTGACAAGAATATGCCCGGCTGCATGATGGCCCTAGCGCGTTTGAACGT
>CAYVIG010000103.1:0-9014 GCA_964451445.1 uncultured Dehalococcoidia bacterium | reverse complement strand
ATGATGGCGTTGACCTTGACCTCGGGAGCCAGTGAACGGGCCAAAGACAGGGTCATGGTGTTGAGTGCGCCCTTGGAGGCGGCATAGGCAATCGAGCTGCCAGCGCCGGTCTGGGCTGAGATGGAAGAGACATTGACGATGGAGCCGTGCCCCTGGGCCTTCATGTGGGGCGCCACTGCCCGGGCCATCTGGTAGGGGCCGACCACGTTCACAGAGAAGACATCCATGAACTGCTGTCCCTGTAATGCCTCCAGGTCTTTTGAGTTGGCAAAGACCGACCGGGCGGCGTTATTCACCAGGCCGTCAATGCGCCCCCATTTTTCCACCGCCACATTGGCCAGGCGACGGCAGTCTTCGTCGACGGACACGTCCGCTTTACATAAGATGGACTCGACACCGAAGTAGTCGCAGACCGCCTCGGTCTCACGGGCTTCTTTCTCGCTCTTGGTGTAGTTGATGACTACCCGGGCGCCCTTGGCGGCCACCTGTTTGGTTATGGCTGCGCCCAGACCGGTGGCGGATCCGGTGACGATGATGACGGAATCTCTCAAGTTCATGGTTCTCCTTGGGTGTAGCTTTGAGCGGTGCAAAATCATTTTCGATATGGAATGTCACCCTGAGTGGGGATGACGGACCCAGTCCTGATGTGGTTTGACGGATTCTTCGTCGGCCTACGGAACTCCTCAGAATAGCAGTAGGAGGAATGGTTTCTCCTATAAAGTTAATTGCGGCGAGATGCTCCCCCCATCCTAACCCTCCACCGTAGAGGGGGAAGGGACTATCCCTGTTCGTAGTGAAATCCACCTTGGCACCCTACGAAAGGCGGAGTGTGGCCTTCTGTGGCTTAAATACCGTACGAGCAACAAGGACATCTCCTCCACCAAGAGGTATTTGAGTGCAGGCTCAGCCTGTCTGCTTATAAGCCGAGTAGGCGTTCTGCGTTGCCGTGGTTTATTAGTTCTCGATCTGATTCGGAGCAGTCTAGGTTGTCGACCATCTTGTTGGATAGCTCGTAGCTGGCGAAGGGATGGTCGGTACCGTAAAGGAGTTTATCGGCTCCGTAGACCTTGAGACAGTACTCCAAAGCCTCGAGACTGTGAGCCACGGTATCGACATAGATCTTTTGAAAGGAGTCCTGAGACGAATCTTCCAAGTTGGCCCAGTCGTCTGGGGAGGTCCATGCGTCGATCATGCGACCGACCCGGCCTCGGATGAATGGCACGAACCCACCAGTGTGAGGGACGATCAGCTTTAATTCAGGGTATGCCTCAAAGACTCCACTCATCACCATGCGGACTGTGGCCAGTGTGGTGTCAAACATGAAGGCCATACCTGGGACCAGGGGGCGGTGGTCGATCCCGTTCATGTTGATGGGGGCTGTTGGGTGCATATCCATGGGGATGTCCAAACTTTCTATGTGCTTGTACACAGGCCAGAATTCCTTGCTATCTAGGGTCTTCTGGTTGATGTTGGAAAAGAGATAGACGCCCTTGAAGCCCAGTTGATCCACGCAGCGGTCAATCTCAGCTATGGTGCGCTCGGCGCTGCCCCAACCCAAGGTTGACCAAGCTTGGAACTTTCCAGGGTGAGATTGGATGACTTCGGCCAGATGGTCGTTGATGCGCGAAGCCCAATCATCGGCTTCCTGACCGCCCAACAGCTCGGGGCCAGGCATGCCGTGACTTAGGATGGACATGCCGATGTCCAAGTCGTCCATGTCCTTTAATTTCTGCTCGACATCGGTATGTGTTATGGGCGATGCGTGTTGGTAGCCGCCAGTGCAGTTGACGAAATATGTGCCGTCCCGAAGGACCCCCTGGGGCAGTGAACTGCGGCCGGTCAGGTATTCCAGGTAGGGCAGGTAGACCAGGTGACTATGGACGTCTATTCGCATGGTGGCTCCTCTGGAGCGGCCATTAGCTGACAACTATCAGCGGACGGCACAGATTTGTTTCCGGGACAGTTTACTCTGGGTAGGCTAGTGTCTCAATGGTGATTCGGTCTGTGACGAGTTGTGGCCCCATCCTAACCTTCCCACGTAGCGGAGAAAGTGACTCTTAGCTGAAAGCTAACAGCTGTCAGATAGCCCCAGTAGGGTTTCGGCGTTGCCATGGTAGATCAGTTCTCGTTCGGCGTCGGTGCAGTCTAGGCCGTCCATCATGCCGCGGTAGATCTCCCAGTGCATGAATGGGTGGTCGGTACCGAACATGATCCGTTCCGGACCGAACATCTCGTAGCAGTACTTCATAGTTTCCGGACTGTGGGCAACGGTGTCCACATAGATACGGTCAATAGACTCTGCCGACGGTCTGGCAAGTTTTGGCTGGCCGTCCGGAGGTTCGTAGATATCGATCATCCGCTCCACCCTGCCCCTTAGGTAGGGCACCCAACCGCCAGTGTGGGGGACGATCAATTTGAAGTCTGGTTCCTCTTCAAAGATCCCGCTCATCACCAACCTCATGGTGGCCAGCGTGGAGTCGAACATCAGGGACATGCCGCGAACCAGGGGTTGCAGGTCCATGCCATTCAGGTTCAAGGGCGCAGTGGGATGCAGGTTGAGGGGCACTCCCAACTTGGCGATGTGGCGGTAGACGGGCATGAATTCCGGCGAGTCCAGCACCTTCTGGTTGATGTTGGAGAAAAGCTGAACGCCCTTGTAGCCAAGTTCGTTGATACAACGGTCAATCTCCAGGATGGAACGCTCTGGACTCCCAAATCCGATGTTTGCCCAGCCGATGAACTTGCCAGGATATTTCTGGATGACCTCGGCTTGGAAGTCATTCATCCGGGCGGCCCAATCGTCAGCCGCAGCACCTCCCAGCATTTCTGGGCCTGGGATGCCGTGGTTTATGATCGCTAGATCAGCGCCCATCTCCTCCATATCCCGGAGTTTTTGTTCAACGTCAGCATGCACTGCTGCTGACGTTTGAGTATATCCACCGTTGCAGCTTATGAAGTAGGCCCCGCCACGGAAAACTGCCTTCGGAAGGCTGCCTCGGCCGGTCAGGTACTCCAGATATTCCGGCATGACAAGGTGGCTGTGGATGTCTATTAACAAAATCTCCCCCAGTCCCCGTCGATTAAGGGGCTCTTCATGTACCGATCAGTCCTTCTTAGCAACGCTTTAAGACATAATAATCATGTGAAATGATTATAAGTATTTAATACCAATGGATTGAAATAATGTTGATGCGATTTTATTATGATACAGAGCATCTAAATGGCGAGACCCTTGCTAGTCGTCCGGTCTCCCTTATTGATTTATATTCATAATAGAGTCACCTTAGTTTTTGATCGATAGAAACGCGTTCCATAGTTTGAACTTGATGTCCTCTTTCAGAGAACTAAGTTCAAATAATACTCGACGGCGAGTCCTGCTTTCCCTAGCCTCAACCCAGTTGTTGGTCCAGCTGTCTACCATCCCAATGGCCCTTTCAGTGCCAACGATGGCTGATGATTTTGGCGTCGACGTCTCCCAGGCTGCCTGGACAGTCATTGCAAGATTGTTGGTGCTAGGTGCTACGGTCTTCTTCTTCGCCAGACTTGGTTCTAGGGTTGGTCATGTTAGGATCTATTTCATTGGCGTAATCCTAATGTCCCTTGCCTCATTGCTAGCCGTCACCTCAGCCAACGTCACCCAAGCTGTGGCCTGGAGCGCATTGGTCGGGCTTGGAGCGTCGATGATCAGTTCCAACTCTAACCCTATTCTGGCGCTGGTCTTTGGCGAAAAAGAACGCGGTCGGGCCTATTCCATACCCATTATCGCGGCGAGGGTTGGAACACTTCTGGGCATGGTTCTGTTTGGTGTGTTCCTCCAGTTCTTTAGCTGGCGGCTCGTGTTCTTAACATCGGTGCCTGTTGGCATGTACGCCCTGTGGATGGCCCGTCCACTACTGAAGTACGAACTTCTCAAAGCCGGTGAGACCGCTAAAAACGTTGTCGTGGGCGCGCCAAGCGCCTTGCTGATGATGGCTACTCTGTCCGTATTCATTCTCTCAGGCCTTCACATACACGAAGGGGACGAAAGTTTTGTCAGCTCCGAGGCCTTGGAGTACCACTTGCCTGTACATGGTCTGTTCCTGGTTATGGCGGTGATATTCATCGTTGTGCAACGTCGGTCTGCCCAACCTTTCTTGAACTTCAGCCATTTCAAGAAAAAGCAATTCTCCATGGCTCTCTTCAGCGACCACACCTTCCACATGTCCATGATGGCCGTGGTTACACTAGTACCTATCCTGGTTGAAAACGGACTAGGGTACGACCCCATCGTTGCATCTTGGATACTCATTCCCGGACAGTTCCTAGGGATTTTCCTACCTTTGATAGCAGGTTACTATTTTGATAAATCTAACCCTCCGTGGCTCCGACCAGCCGGACTAGTATCAATAGCTTCCGGGTTCGTGTTGCTAGCGCTATTCTCAGGTTCGGTTCCTATCTGGGTTCTACCAATCCTGCTGATACCTGCATTCATAGGTACTCACACCTTCAACGCGCCCAGTAACGCGACGATCATGAATAGCCTCCCGGAGGACCGAAGCTTTGCCTCAGGAGTCATGGAGACCAGTCGCCAGATGGGACATACTATAGGTGCGACGATCGCAGCTGCCATGCTAGGATTGGCACTGCCGTCGGGTATCAGTTTCATGACCGAGGCTGAAGCCATGCCCTTCTACCGTACCGGATTCCAGTACGCCTCCACAGCCGTGATATTCACCATTCTCGCCGGAGCTTTAGTCGCCGCTTACCAGACAGGGATAATCGGCAATAGGCACCTTCCTTCCAAAACGTCAGAAGAAATGCCGGTACCGACACCAGCCGACGATTAAGCTTGGCCATAGTGGCAACAAGAACCGGCCCTCACAGAATTAATAATCCGGAAGGGCCGGTAGATTCTCTGGCCAACCCGCCTGGTCTGTTTGCTAGTGTACTAATCCGCAGAAGCATGAAGCTGGGTCTCCTTAGGCAGGTCTTTCTCCCAGTCAGGTATGAGTTCCTGCTTCGTCGACTCCATTGAGATTATGGCAACCATCCCGCCGACACTCGCAAAGAAAGACGCCAACCAAGCTATGTCGTAAGATCCGAAATAGTCATAAACCACCGCTCCTAAAAGACCGCCGGCCGCCATACCGAGTCCGGCTCCCATGCTTTGTATGCCGAACACGGTCCGCACAGGACCCATTCCGAAATACTGCCGGTTGACTACCAGGAAACCCGACATCTCGCCGCCGAACCCGATTCCAAATACAACTGCGAACAGATAGAACTGCCACGCAGCTGCGGTCCAGAAAAGCATCAGCACCGCAGCACCTTGAATTAGATAGAAAAATGCCATGACGCCTTTAGCTCCCAACCGGTCGGCCAAAATCGGCACCATCAAACGACTGGCCACACTAGTCAGTGAATAGATGGTGACAATCACCGAGGCAGCTTCGATGGACATGCCCTGGGTCTTGGCGAAGAACACCACGTGGAGGATCACTATCGCATGGCCTACGCATCCTAAGTGATGAATCAGTGGCAGGAACCAAAAGGCCCTTGTTGATTTTGCACGTTTCAAGAACACTTGGCTTCTGATCTTAGCCGACGCACCACTAACGGGTTCCTCCGCGACATCTACGTCTAGTTCGGATCCGTAGGGCAATTTGCCTCGATCAGAAGGTTCACCGTGGAAGAAGGCCAGCAGACCAAATACGATTCCTCCGGCTATGACACCGATGAGGATGAAGGCTGTCTGCCAGTCTGTCTGGGTCAACAGGATCGTGAGTCCTGGCGCCAATATGGATGCGCCCATGCCGCCGGCCGACTGTTGGATGCCAACTGCTACCCCTAGTTTAGTCTTGAACCAAGCCGCGACGGTGGTCGGGATGTTGACCCTGAACATAGCCTGGGCAATGCCGAGTATGAAGCTGTAGTAGAGGAAGAGTTGCCAAACCTCAGTGATGGTGCTCAGCGCCACAAGTCCACCGGAAAAGAATCCAGCACCGATGAGCATGACTCTCTTGGCGCCATAGCGATCACCCATCACTCCGGCCCAGGGAGCCAGCAATGCACTAACGATAGCGCGCATCGAATAGGCGATTGCGGTAAGGGTGAGCGACCAACCGAAGTTGTCTTCCATGACAACCAGCAGGATGCTATAGGCCTGGCTGACGAAGTTTGTGGTCAACTGGAGCACAGTGCCCATGGCCACTATGTACCAACCATAATGGGCTTGGGTTACTGAACGCACGGCCTTGGAGGCGATATTCGACTCAGCCAAAGTGCACTCCAGCTAATATGGTTGTCATAACATGCATTAAATAGCGCCTTCGCATATAGTGATAAGTAATAAGAAAGATGGGTTAATATAGCATATGTGTGGGTGTATCTGTGTGAGTATAAATGGCTAAAAACTTATCAAAGACGAGTCCGTGATCGGAGAAATTCAAATATGTACAGAGATTGCCGGGTCTCAGTCAAATAACGTATACCCGTACTATTTCAGGATGACGAAGGTCTCGTTGCGCTACTGTTGGACAGATCCCATGGTATTGGGGCCGGAGTGCATCGCGAAAGTTCCAGAAGTGTCGGCGCTCGACCGTGGCATTGGCGTCATCCACGCGGACGTGGATTTCTGAACAGTCGCTGATAATTTCCTGATATCGTGTGAAATCCGAACTGATTTCAGTACAGTTGGGCTTGGCGTTCGATGATACTTAGCCTCCATCGCCTAGACCCAAGATAACCGGCAGTCGGTTACCAATGTTGGGATTCTCTTAAAATAAAAAAGGCCGGGGCCCCTAGAAAAGTGGCTCCGGCCGATTGTCAGTTCTACGCACGTGGGGATGAAGACCTAGGCGTTGATGAGCCCTTGGTCGACGGCCTTGCCCAACAGACTTGGGTCCTCAGCTAGCCGTTCTCTGATGGCTGCAGAAGCCGTACTGAACTTGTCTAGGTCGAATGCCTTGGCAGCGTCTGGGAAACCAGCCTCTGCCAGCATGTCCGCGCCATTCTCCTTGATCTGATCCAAGCTCCAGGTAATCTGCCCTTCGATATCCCGGACATCATCGGGAAATTCAACATGAGAACCGCCTGCACCCAATTTGTCATAACCGCCTCGGTGCCAATGGCCGCGAGGGCCATGGGGGTCATAGCGGATTACTTCCTCTCCCTTTACATCAACACCGAAGGTCGGGCCGCCCATCTTACTTTTCAGGCAGCGTACTGGCCAAAGATAGATGGTGACATCTCCTGCCTCATCCAGAGGTTGTATCAGTACTCTTCCCAAATATGACTCGCCATCGAGCATTGTAGCCATTTCAACATCCTCCCAAACTTTAGAGCATTAAAAATGTCCTAAGGGTTATTTGAGATATTACCACAAAGTTTTCTGATAGCGCCTATAGTCGAGTAGGGTAGTAGTTGTAGTGAGTATGATGAACTAAATATTTGAGGTGAAATACCGTTGTTTCAGCTTGGTCGGCGGCTTGGATGTCGCGATTACCCCCCCACTAAACAGGGCCAAGATAGCAAAAGTCAAGAAAGCAATCTTATAGCTGCCGTTTATATCGAAGGCTAACCCAGAGAGCAACGGGCCGATAGTCTGGCCCACCTGAACTCCTGTCTCTCCGATACCCCTGATACTGCCTATGGATCGGCGACCGAAGTATGAAGCATAAGCCACGGGAGGGATGACATTACCACCGGCGGCCACTGCACCGATGAGGGCAGATACGGCAAATGCCGTAACAACCGAGTGAACGGTGAAAAGCAAGAGAGTGGATATGCAACTGAGTATCATCAGGATAGTCATCGCCAGTCGCACAGAAATCCTCTCTATTATGGCTCCCCAGACCAGACTGCCAACGCCACTTACGATGCCGTTTAAGGTGATGACCGAAGCCACGGCGGTGATGCCCAAGCCACGATCCTGGTAGAACGCACCAATATGTACCGAGACCCCAGCTTGAGTCATAAACAATGTACCGACAACACCAACCATAATCCACATGGAACGGGAGGCCATGGCCTCCCGTAGTGTCCAATCAATCTCGATGGAGTCTTGGGTTGCTTGGAGATCGGCTTTTATCAATTCTGGCGCATCGGGTGGTAGGCCGTCCGGTTCTAGGCCAACGTCTTCAGGTCGGTCCACGATCAGCAACATACAAGGCAATACCGATACCGCTAACACCGTGGCTCCTAGGGCGATCCAGGCCGCGCCTATACCCCAATTGCTGAGGGCAATGGACGCAAGCTGAATAAACACTATGCCTCCGACAGCTCCCGATAGATAAAGAACCCCGATCGCCCGACCTCGCTTTCTGATGAACCACTTAGACACTACAGCCCCTGAACCGATCTGGACCGGCACGTGGAAGATAATCCTTCCCGTAGCGAAGCCCAGGTAGAAGAAGGCAGGGACCGTAGACCAGGCCAAAGAGATGACAGCCACGCCCAAAATCACCATGCTGATCGTGAGAATCAGACGAGATCCATACCTGTCTACAGCCCAACCGATGATCGGAGAAAGCGCCATGGACGCCACCGCACCAACACTGACAGCACCAGCGATTAAAGTACGACTCCATCCATATTCATCGGCAATGGGCGACAAGAATATACCAAGAACGAATACCGAGGGCGCCATTCTGGCAAATACGGTGGTTCCGGCAGCGAACACAACTACCCACCCGTAAAAAAACGGCAACCTGGCTATACAATACCTAGCAATTCCCAGGGACACGTTATTCAATATCTTGGACCGATGGGACGGCGACATCTCATCTCGGTAGACACAACGGAAACCCAAACAAAAGGCCCTCAGAAGTATATTGAGGGCCTTTAATCACTGCGAATGGTGCGCTTGGCGGGATTTGAACCCACGACCCCCAGTTCCGCAAACTGGTGCTCTATCCACTGAGCTACAAGCGCATAATCTAGCACTCAGCCTCTGGCTGCCTGCTGTTCTGGTGCCGAGGGTGGGATTTGAACCCACACATCCGTAAGGACACTGCGCCCTGAACGCAGCGCGTCTG
>CAYVIG010000102.1:0-9057 GCA_964451445.1 uncultured Dehalococcoidia bacterium | reverse complement strand
GTCCGAGTCGTAGTGGGCCTGGACTACCGTAAGGTGGGACTCGGAAGCCGATTGATCAGAGAGATTCTGGACATCGCAGCCAACCTCGACCTGGTGAAGGTCTCGTTTGACCTGTCGGCCAAGCGCGAGGAAGAAGCCGTCTGCCCATAAGAACGAGTCGGCTTTAAATAAACTGCAGTTCTAAAAGACCGTGTCAAAAACTTCTGGGGAAACTTCCAGGATGTGATCATGCTGGAGATTCCAGTGGCCAATAGAGAACGTTGGTGGAACGGCTGACCAGAGAACGGTTATCCAAAATCTGACTGGCCTAACTCATAAAGAATAAATATACAAAATACACAATTGAAGCCTAAAAGTAACTTACAGGCGATCCATTCTCTATTAATGTTGTACCAACGAGGTGTTAACAGAAAGAGTTAACCAAGTATCCAAATGACGAAGACCGTTAGCGCAGTCCCAACGTTAGATTAGCGGTAAGGCAACAGAGGAGGTAACAAGATGTTTTGGCTCAAGAGCTGCCCTAGGTGTCACGGAGACCTGAACGAAAATACTGGCATTTACGGCAATTACATTAGTTGCCTCCAGTGCGGCCATTACCTGACAGCCGTCGAGGAGGCATATATCCGCTATGAAAGCCCCTTTGGCAAGCACTACACCTTGCCCAAGGATCAGCCAATCAAAGTTCTGACTGAGATCGCCGCCTAGCAGGATATTACCCGCGCGGCCCGGATCGGTTCGGGCCGCTTGACCCAACTCATGGTATGCCTCCCAGTTGCCCCCCGTTTGCCGCCTACGCGTCTCCCAACGCATCAATACCGACCTGACTCCCCTACGGGCTAAGCCACTAGACTGAGGCCACTCCCCTGAAAAGCTCTGCCGTCTGCTGCTCCCCCCAACACGATTCTCGCCTTGCTCTTTCCCAGAGGCCGTCTTACAATTGCCCCCAATCCTTTTACAACTGCTATCTAGGGGGTTCTCTGTTAATGGCCGCACTTAACCATCCATTGGAAAACGTCCGCGTAATCGACCTTGGCCGTCACCAGGCCGGTCCTCGTTGCGCGCAAGTATTGTCAAGAATGGGCGCGGAAGTCATCAAAGTCGAGCGCCTTGGCGGAGAGGAAACCCGTTATCACGGCCCCTGGGTTAAAAAACAGTCCTCATACTGGGTTCAGTACAACTCTGGCAAGAAATCCCTGGCCATGGACCTCCGCAAAGAAGAGGGCAAAGAAGCCCTACGGAAGCTGATCAAGGTCTCTGATGTCCTGGTCCAGAATTTCAGGCCTGGAACCATCGAGAAGATGGGCTTCGGCTACGAAGAACTAAAGAAACTCAACCCCAGAATCATCATGGTCAACGTGTCGGCATACGGCCAATTCGGACCGTATAAAGACCAGATCGGCTACGACCCCATCGGCCAGACCATGTCTGGTATCACCATGCTGACCGGCAGTGATGACATGCCTCCCATCCGGACCGGCGTGCCGATCATCGACCGCATCACCTCGCTCCATGCTGCCATCGGCTGCTTGGCCGCTCTGCACGAGCGTGAGATCTCCGGTGAGGGTCAGTCCATGGACGTCTGTCTCGCTGACACCGGCTATTCCATGACTGAGATTCCAATCACCGCCTACCACGGCTCCGGCATAAAGCCCACCCGTGGCGACTCCAACTCATCGGCGCCGCCCTCAGGTATCTATCCATGCAAAGAGGGTTGGGTTCTGTTGTCAGCAGGTGACCAGCACCACTGGTACCGGGTCTGTAACGCCCTAGGCAAACCGGAATGGCTGGAAGACCCACGGTTCAACACCCGCCCGGAGCGTGCCAAGAACGCAGCGGTGGTTAACGCCGCCCTGAACACGTTATTGTCCGAAATGACCATGGAGCAGGCCATCGCTCACTTCACCGAGCACGACGTAGTTGCTGCTCCGGTGAATGACATCCCCATGGCAGAGGCTGATCCCCACCCGTGGGAGCGCCGAGCAATGGTGGAGGTGGACGACTTCCTTGCCGGCACCATCGCTGTCTCCGGTGACTACTGGCACTTCTCCAGGACTCCGGTGAATATCGGCGTCACACCCAAGGTCGGTGAGCATAACGACCATGTGCTGTCCGATATCCTGGGTTACTCCGCCGAGGAGATCCAAGGGTTCAAGGACAAGAACGTAATCTCCGAAGAGGACGAATACGACACCATCAAAGGCGCACCAGACCGCGTCCAGTAAACCTGGCAGATTAACTCCGCTACACTAGCAACTTAAAAAGGCCTCCCGACTATTCGGGAGGCCTTTTCTTACCCTTATGAGATTGTTTGTCCTGCCAAACGCTTCTTGTACCCGCTCATGGTGTCTTTCCGTGGAAGAATGTCGAACCACCGCCCCCGTGCTGCCATACTTCACCCGATAAATGACTCACCCGCATCCTTCTACGGGCTCAGGACGAGTGGTTTTGGTGCGGTTACCTAGGCTGGTGAAGTGCGAACCTTGCCCTAGACTAATAAGTCAGCATCATCCGTTGGATCTCGGACCTATCTGAGGTGGCCGTCAGGGCCAGCATCAGCAGGATACGGGCCTTCTTTGGTGCCAGGTTATCGGCAACTATGTACCCAACCTCGGTGAAGCGCTTGGTCTGCATCACCCGGCCGCCCCCGGTATGGGTGGCGATCACCACCGGCAAACCAGCCTCTGAAGCTTCCTGCAACGCGGCCATGTAGGGGGGCGGAGAGCCACCGCTTCCCAGACCCGCCGCTACCAGACCGTCCACACCCGCCCCGGCCAGTGCCCTGATAACTGTCCCATCAGCGCCGGCATAGGCAAACGGGATATCAACCCTCGGCATCTTGTCCACGTTCTCAACGTCGAACTCAGTATCTATGGTATGAGCACGGTCGGGACTCCGGTAAAAGACCACTTCTTCGTCGGAATCCGCATACCCCAAGAACCCAAAATCTGAAGACTGGAATGTCTCCACCCTGAAACTGTTGGTCTTGGTTACGTCACGTGATGCCTGAATCTGGTTATTCAGGATGGTCAAGACACCCCGGCCGGCCGACTGCGGGGTAACCGCAACGCGGATGGCGTCAATCAAGTTCACATCGGCATCTGTGCCCAGAGAAGAAGGTGGCCGCATCGAGCCGGTAACAACAACGGGCTTGCTGCTTTTGACAGTCAGATTGAGAAAATACGCCGTCTCTTCCAGGGTCGCTGTCCCGTGGGTGACCACCACACCCGCGGCATCGGGATCTTCCCTGAATATCTGGTTGATCCGCTTGGCCAATTGCAACCAGTGATCCGGAGTTACATCCGGGCTTCCCAAGTTGAGGAATTGCTCGGAGCAAACCTCGGCAAACTCCCGCGCTTCCGGTACCCGGCCCAGCATTTCTTCGATGGCTAGTTTTTTACCCAGGTAGCTATAGTTGATGTAGTCCATCCGGTCAGCGCCCACCGACGAAATAGTACCGCCGGTCCCGACCAAATAGACTCTCGGCTTGCTTTCGCTAGGCATGAAAAATCTCCCTGTTTGAATAGTATCGTGCCTGATCCCGCATGAAATGGGCTATATGGACAAAAGTATACGATGGGTCTACCAGATTGATACAGATGGGTAGGCTCAATACCGCTATGGGGCCAACAGCCCGGTCCTTATGGTCCGACTCCTGAAAAGTACCTTTCTCAACGTTGGCTCATGTGCTATTCTCAATATAGTTAAGTAAACCAAGACGTAACTCGTAATCAAGGCTAAATCGTGGCTGAAACCTGGATTATAAAGGCCACATAAACCCCGAGAAACAACAGGAATTAGCTTAAAGACGCGACCCAAGGGAAAGGGAATCCCAGGGCCCAAAAATCACCAGCTAGAGACCCATTAACAATCATTAGATCCGGGGCATATGTCCTCAACAACGATGTCCGGGCAACAGATGTAGGGCGGTTATCAACCGCCTTTTTAAATTATTACTCACAACCTATCCAAAACCCCAGAGCTAGCAATTCGGCAAACCCTAAATGCGGCACACTTAAAAATCTAGCAACAGCCAACGTTTGATTGCTCTGTTAATCCAAGACCGTAGCACCCAGTTGGCGAGGAGGCGACTTCCAAATGTTAGCCCTTTGGACGCTAAGAGCGTTAAGCGCCGGAGGACTTGGAGTGATCGGCTGGCAACTCGGACTTTATATTTCCGAATTATCTATCGACAGAGAAGTATTCCTACCATGGGGTCTCGCATTGACTCTGGCCGGTGTCATTATCGGGGGAGTTTTAGTCCCCTACCTGATCCTCAAGCCTTGGCGCATGTGCGCAGAATATATCAATTCTCTGCCCGGCTCGGCATTGATCTCAGGTACGGCAGGCCTACTTGTAGGCTTGGTTGTTGCCTCGTTGGTATCCATACCCCTGTACACCATGTCTGGCTGGGTCAGTTGGGGTGTACCGGTCATCGTAAACGTGGCCCTAGGCCTCTTTGGCATGGGCATGGGCGTGCAGCGAGAACGGGACATGCGTGCCATCTTCCCCGGTCTAGACGCGCCGATACAGACCACCTCGCCGGCAAACGGCCCCACCATGAGTTCCAGTGGAACAACGTCCAATGGTAATGGGTGGACCGGCAAAGTCGACAAGGTCAAAACGCAAAAAATGTCACGAAACGGCAACATACTGGTGGATACCAGCGCAATCATCGATGGCCGGATCGCTGACCTCAGCATCACCGGCTTCCTTGAAGGCTCACTGGTTGTGCCACGTTTCGTACTGGATGAACTCCGCCACATTGCCGACTCCAGTGACCCGCTTCGCCGCAACCGTGGCCGCCGGGGACTGGAAGTACTGGGCAAACTGCGCAAAGACGAAGCAGTCCCGCTCCAAGTACTAGACGTTGGAGTGGAAAACGGCAACGAGGTGGACGCCGTCCTGGTCCAACTGGCCCGGGAAATGCAATCGTCCATACTCACCACCGACTACAACCTGAACCGCGTGGCAGAGTTGCAGGGCGTTCAGGTCTTGAATGTGAACGAACTGGCAAATGCTCTAAAGTCTATAGTAATCCCCGGTGAAGAACTGCGGGTGAACATCGTTCAAGAGGGCAAGGAAGTGGGCCAGGGAGTGGCCTATCTAGACGACGGCACCATGGTGGTAGTAGAAGGCGGTAGGCGATACCTGAACGCCTTCCATGACGTGGCCGTGACCAGAGTACTGCAGACGGCCGCCGGTCGAATCATCTTTGCCCAACCCAAGGGAGATTAGAAACCGGAGTTCCATCTCAGAGTACTAGCACGGAGTTTTATTAGAGAATCCGTTATGAGTTCCGTAAGTAAAGTTGGCGTCGTAGTAGTTGCTGCCGGTAAAAGCACCCGCATGGGGGGCGTGGATAAGACCTTCGCCCCCATTCTAGGCATCCCGTTGATTGCCCACACATTGCACCGTTTTCAACTGTCACCCAGAGTCCACCAGGTCGTCTTGGTTCTGGCCAAAGACTCCCTTGAGCAAGGGCGCAAATTGGTTCAGAGTGGTGGTTACGACAAGGTGACCAAAGTCTGTGCCGGTGGCCGCAGGCGACAAGACTCTGTCCGCCACGGATTGGATCTGCTGTCTGCTTGCGACTGGGCGATCATTCACGACGGCGCCCGTCCCTGCTTCGATGATGCCATGCTGCAAAGGGGGCTTGAAGCCGCCTCACAGTCGGGATCAGCCGTGGCTGGAGTGCCCGTGAAGGACACCATCAAGATGGTGACCCAGAACCAGATGGTCAGTGACACCCCAGACCGCTCCCATATCTGGGCCGCCCAAACCCCGCAGATTTTCCGCTACCGCACCCTGATGGAAGCCCACAAATACTCTGCAAATGATGTAACCGACGACGCCGCCATGGTGGAAAACCTCGGGCATCCCATAAAGATGTTCCTTGGCGCCGACGAGAACATCAAGGTGACGACCCCTGCCGATTTGATCATCGCCGAAGCTTTCTTAAGGACCTCATACACGCCAGATTCATCTACCTAAAGCAGGTTTTCAGGCCAGTTGGATTTGCTCCCGCACTCGCGCTGACGTAAACTTTTGGCGATATGTCCACTTCCCCAAGCATCGATTCGTCGGCCCACCCAGAATACCGGTCTGGCATCGGCTTCGACTCCCATCTCTTGTCCGATGGGAGAAGGCTGGTGTTGGGCGGAGTCGAGATACCCCACGACCGTGGCCTATCCGGTCACAGCGACGGCGATGTGTTGGTCCACGCAGTAATGGATGCAATCCTGGGCGCGGCCAATCTGGGTGACAAGGGGCTGCATTTCCCGTCCAGCGACGCCCAATACAAGGACATATCCAGCCTGACCCTGCTAGAACGTGTTGGGATGCTGGCCGCTGAAGTTGGTTGGCGGCTCTCAAATGTTGATGCTACAATTCTGGCACAAAACCCCAAGCTCAGCATCTTCAACGCAGACATGCGGAACAACATGGCAAAAAGCCTATCCGTTACACCAGACCGCGTCAGCGTAAAGGTCACCACCACAGACCATCTCGGGTTCGTGGGTCGGGAAGAAGGGATTGCAGCCATGGCTGTTGTTTCACTGGTCTCCGGCGCCAGCAGCCAGTAACACACCGTTCCAACTGATTAATGAAGCTATATAACACCCTTACCCGCGATGTCCAAGACTTCGTGCCAGCCGACGGAAACACTGTGAAGATGTACGTCTGCGGCGTGACACCATACTCGTCCACCCACGTGGGCCACGCCCTCAGCTACGTAGCATTCGACACTCTCAGGAGATATCTGGAATTTCTGGGCTTCGACGTGCTCCACGTTCAGAATTTCACGGATGTCGACGATAAGATTATCAACCGGGCCCAAGAGCAGGGTATCGAGCCCGACGAGCTGGCCGAGGAGTTCATCGACGACTTCTACCGGACCATGGACGCCCTGAACATTCAGCGCGCCCACGTCTACCCAAGAGCCACCCAAGAAATCGGTCCGATCATCGAGACCATCCAGAAACTGATCGATAACGGCTCGGCCTATGCAGGTGGCGGCGATGTATTCTTCCGTGTCACCGAAAAAGACGATTACGGCAAACTGAGTCACCGCACGCTGGACGGCATGCAGGCCGGTGCCCGCATCGAAGTGGACGAGAACAAGGAGCACCCCATGGACTTCGTCCTCTGGAAGGGCGCCCGCGCCGGAGAGCCGTCCTGGGAGAGCCCCTGGGGGCCGGGCCGACCTGGCTGGCACATAGAGTGCACCGCCATGTCAATGACCTACCTGGGCGCGACCCTCGACATCCACGGCGGCGGGCAGGACCTGATTTTCCCCCACCACGAAAATGAGATAGCCCAGAGTGAGGCTTCCACGGGCCAAACCCCCTTTTCCCGCTACTGGGTGCACAACGGCCTGCTCCAACTTGGCGCAGACAAGATGAGCAAATCCCTGGGCAACCTGGTTTCGGTTGAAGAGGCCCTCGAGAATTACAGCCCCGATGCCATTCGCCTGTATTTCCTCAGCTCCCATTACCGCAGCCCCCTGAGTTACACCGATGAAGGCTGTGACGCCATGGAGCGCAGCGCTGACCGGCTCCGCAACGTGCTGCGAGAAGAAGCGAACTCCAATGGCGCTGCCATGGACCCGACGCCCTTCCGTGAACAGTTCATCGCCGGCATGGACGATGACCTGAACACCCCCAAAGCCCTGGCGGCCATGTTTGACCTTTCACGGGAGATGAACCGCCAGCGGGACGAGGGACATTCCATCACCGAAGCTCAGGAATGCCTGCGCCATCTGGGTTCTCTATTAGGCCTGACCTTCGAAGAGCGGGAAGCTCCCTTGAATGTAGATGCGACTTCCTACAACGCTCTGGTATCTGGCATCCGTGACCAGGTGTCAGGGACCGACCACACCGAGTTGGTTGAACTCATCTCCACCGCAGATGCTGCGGGCGTAGAAACCGTGTCTGCCGAGGATATCGACCTGCTGATCTCCCTCCGGGCTGAATGTCGCAACTACAAACAGTACGGCCTGGCCGACGAGATACGCGGTTGGTTGGACAGCCAGGGTGTCTCAGTTGAGGACGCTGCAGGTGGCAGCGTTTGGTCTTATCGTCCCGTCTCCTAGCCGTCCCCGGCCCATGAAATCGGCGGCTAGGATCTGGGCACAATGGAGCCAATACTGATGCCCAACACCTCTTTACCCGACTCGCTCATAGACTTCCTGACTTCACTTCTCGGCAGTGAAAACGTCCTTGCTAACCCATACGACCTGGACCGATATTCCGGCGATGCGCTCTCTCCGGTTCGTGCCTTCGGCGCAGAAGATTCCTTTGAACGACTGGCCGATGTCGTCGTGCGGCCCGGCTCCACCCTCGACGTTAGCTCCGTATTAAAGCTGGCCAACGACACACGCACACCAGTTATCCCCTACGGCGCGGGCACAGGCGTCATGGGCGGCACAGTACCCGATCACGGTGGCATCGTCCTGGACCTGCAACGCCTAGACCAGATACTGGCCATCAACCCCACCGACATGACGGCCGAGGTTGAAGCTGGAGTGGTGCTGGAAGACTTGGAGAAGGCCCTGGAACTCCAAGGGCTCATGCCTGGACACGACCCGTACAGCGTACCCATAGCCACCGTAGCGGGGACAATCTGCACCAACGGTGTCGGCTACCGGGCCGGAGCCAACGGCCCCATGGGAGACCAGGTAGTCGCCCTGGAAGTGGTACTGGCCGATGGCCGCGTCATGAACACTAAGGCAGTGCCCATCCAGTCATCCGGCCCCAGCCTGAAACACCTGTTCATCGGCTCAGAGGGAGTCTTCGGTGTGATCACCAAGGCCACCATAAGGGTGTTTCGACTGCCGGAAGCGCAGGTCTTTGCCGGTGTCTCCTTCGATTCCTTTGACCAGGGTTTTGAGGCAGCAACCGAGATGTTTGCCCTGGGCGTCCGACCTACACTGGTTGACCTCACGGAAGAAGACGACGGCATCATCTTCCACCTACTTTTTGAGGGGTTCAGGGAAGGTGTCAAAGCCAACGAGGAACGGGCACTGTCAATCTGCGCCGAACACGGAGGGCAACATCTGGG
>CAYVIG010000101.1:0-9136 GCA_964451445.1 uncultured Dehalococcoidia bacterium | reverse complement strand
TAGATCGGGTGGGCGCTCTTGTTGACCATTGTCACTCGGACGAACGCCTCTGCGATGTCGTCCACGTGGACTGGACAGCGCATTAGTCCGGCCTTGGGGAAGTTCACCGGTTCTCCGGAGGCTGGTAGTGTCACGACCTGTACGTGGTCCGTTGAGCCACGAACCTTGTCCGGACCGGTCACGTTGGCCGGCCTAATGCCCGTGATGGACATGCCATAGACTTGGTTGAACTGCTGGGCTTGGAACTCGTTAAACCGTTTGTGCATGGCGTATTGGCTGGTGCCATGCATGGGAGCGTCTTCGTCAATGGGCTCATCTCCAAAGTTGGACTGCTGCCCGCTCACGGCAATAGAGCTGGCGTATGTCACCCTTTTCACACCGCAGATTCGGGCTGCTTCAAAGCTGTTATCCATTCCGAGAATGTTGAGCTTCATGGTGAAATGGGGAGTGTCATCGCCGCTACCCAGCAGGTAGGCCAGGTTCATGATGCGGTCTGGTTTGGAATGCATGATTGATGTGACCACATCCTGAAACTGCATGACGTCGCCGCGCATAACCTCCACTTGGTCCCCAAACTCGCTGAAATCTGCCGCTCCTGGGTTAATGTCCATCACAAATACTTTCTCTCCGCGGTGGACCAAACGAGGAATAGCCCTTTTCCCGATAAAACCGGTGCCGCCTAATACCAATGTTGTCATCTAAAGCTCCTAATTTTTATCGGCTACGTAGTGGTTCGTGGTGCTGACTACTTTCTGTACAGTTGCCAAGATAATTAGCTTTTGAGACAAATTTGTCAAGACTGGGATCATTTCGCCGTTTCGGCTATATCACTCAGAAACAAATTAAAAACTAACGGCTAGTATCGCACCGGCTAAGAATGACCAGTGAAGAAGTTTGACCAATAGTTTATCTCAGTACTCTATGTTAGGCGTAAAGGTTTTCATACCTGGCACTTAGAGGCATAGCTGAACTTGACCAACGAACCCAAGAGCCGTAAATTGCTATCGAATGACGCCACCCCCATTGGAGTGGCCCATATGACACTATGAGGCATTTCAGATGAGCCTAAAAGGCAAGATAGCGATAGTAACCGGTGCTAGTAGAGGCATTGGCAAGGCGATAGCAATGGGCCTGGCATCTGAAGGTGCTCAGGTGGTGGTGGCCGCCCGTTCTGAGGAGTCCCGGCCAATGCTGCCAGGCACCATTCATTCCACTGTGGGCGAGATTGAAGACGCCGGCGGCAAAGCATTGGCCGTTTCAACCAACGTGCGAGAAGAGGACAGTATCCGCCATTTGGTGGACCGTACACTGGATGAGTACGGGGGCGTCGACATTCTGATAAACAACGCCGCCATTGGCAGCTACACATCTTTCTTGGAAATGAGCATTAAAGAGTGGGACCTAGTCATGTCCATTGATCTGCGTGCTCCGTTTATTGCCTGCAAAGCGGTGGTGCCGATCATGATTGAGCAAGGCGGTGGCAGCATAATCAACATCTCTTCCCACGCGGCCAACAACATATTCTCATCGACACTGTCAGCCGATAGCGAAGAGATCGCTCTGATCGGCCAGAACTACGGTGCAGCCAAGGTTGGCCTGGAGAGACTAAGTTGGGGGCTGGCAATGGAACTAGGCCCCCATAACATTGCCGTGAATGTTTTGCGACCGCTTCGTCCTGTGGTTACTGAGGGCTTTTTGGCCCAACGCCCTGACGCCGACGTCTCAACTTGGGCTACGCCCATTGACATGGTGAAGGCCGCTAAATATCTTGCAGACCAGGATGCCAGAGGGCTAACAGGGTCCTTGGTCACCGCAGAAGAGCTGGTTAGAAGACTGAATCTGTAATAGAACATCTCGGCTCTTGGTGCGGCTAGATCTTGTGGGTAGAGCAAGTTAACTTCCGGAAGGAGTGACAGAGTAATTTGTGAAGTGAACCGTAATTCAATGTTCTACAATCATGCTGAATTTAAGCTGATGGTTTCACCGTCCAATGGGAGTGTCGCGGAAGCAACCCAAACTCTTATCAGTTGAATGAACGGGGGCAGAGTTGATCAAGGTAGATAGCCTTTCATAGTAAGAAAAAGTGGATGTCTACCAGGATAAGATTGGCGTAGTAGTGGTCTAGAAATATCGCATTCGCTAAGTGTTCGGCATCTGGAGAATCAGCAGCAGGTCATTTGGTAACCGAGTATCGGAATTGATTATCAGAAGCATGGACTTCAGAAGGGGTCTACCCGAGGCATGAATTGGGGACCGTAGTACCCACCGCTTCCTTGTAAAATGGGCTATCTTGGAGTGCTATCAAAACATAAAATAGCTGCATAAAATCTAATGCTCTGGTTTGGGATTTCTTAAGGTTTGTCTGTGCTCGATCCCCAATCACGAGAGAACCCGGAGAGAATATGGACTTCGCATTTACGCCGAAACAAACAGAGCTTCAACAATGGGTGCGGCAGATCGCTGAAGAGAAGATTGCTCCCATAGCAGAGGAGGCTGATGAATCGCCAACGGTCCACGCCGGGCTGATGGCCATTCTGGCTAATGAAGGCCTGTTGCGCTATTGCGTTCCCGAGGAGTACGGCGGAGCCGGTGTACGAGTTATGGACTTGTGCATTATCCGGGAAGAACTGGCGCGGGTATCTTGCCAGGCAGACACCAATTTCATCATGCAGGGCCTGGGCAGCTACCCCATCACCCTTGGCGGCACTCATGAGCAGAAGGCCAAATACTTGCCAGCGATAGCCAGGGGTGAGCACATCGCCGCTTTTGCCCTGACCGAACCCCATGCCGGTTCTGATGTTATTAGCATGAAGACCGAAGCAAAATTGGACGGCGACGACTGGGTTTTGAACGGGTCAAAAAAGTTCATAAGCCAGGCTGGTGACGCTAGCACCTATACGGTGTTCGCCCAGACAGAACCCGGCCAGGGTAGTAGAGGTATATCCGTGTTTGTGGTGGAGGCTGGAACTCCCGGATTTGACGATTCCAAGCGCATGGACCTAATGGCGGCTCATCCGATTGGTGAGCCACGCTGGGACGACTGCCACGTTCCCCAGGAGAATCTGCTAGGGGAACGAGGTCGGGGGTTGCGATTGGCAATGGGGACACTCGATACCTTCCGCACGACCGTCGCAGCGGCGGCGATTGGTATGGCGCAGGCAGCTTACGAAGCAACTTTAGACTTCGCCAAAAATCGGCAGATGTTTGGCCAGACCCTGGCTGATTTTCAGGCTACCCAGTTCAAATTGGCCGACATGGCCGTTAATCTGGACGCGGCACGACTGCTGGCTCAGCGATCTGCTTGGCTCAAGGACTCCGGTCAGGAATCGGTGATCAAAGAAGCGTCCTTCGCCAAATTGTTCGGCACCGAGGCCGCCAGCCGTATAATTAATGAAGCGGTTCAGATTCATGGAGGCGCGGGTCTGGAACGGGGTAACCGGGTTGAACGCTTGTACCGTGAAGTTCGCGCCCTGACCATTTATGAAGGTACTTCAGAGATACAGCGTCAGACGATTGCCAGGCAGATTTTAAATAACTGAAATCGAGGCGTAGTCCTTCACCTAGTCAGATGCCGGTTACAGCTCTAAGGGTGTGTCTTCCAGATTGGCCCATTCACCCATGGAACCGTCAAAGTTTTTGGTGTTATTGTAGCCAACCAATTGCATGACGAACAAACTGTTCGCCGCTCTGATTCCACCCTGTCAATAGGTGTAGACGTTCTTGTCAGGGGTGATACCGTGCTCGGTCAGTATTCGCCGTATCTCGGCCTCTGGTTTAAACTCGTTGGTCTCCGAGTCCAGGAGGTTGAACCATTCCAGGTGCACTGCGCCGGGTACGTGGCCCACACGCTTGTTGCCACGGCTGTTACTGCCGTCCCACTCGCCGTCGCTTCGGACGTCCCAGATGATTGAGTCTCCAATCTGACAGGCCTGTTTTAGGTCTTCCACCGTCGCTAGGTTGGAGTTGTCGTACTTGGGAGTGAATGTAACATCCCGCTTGGCGGCGCGACCAAAATCAACAGCACCGCCATGGTTTATCCAGGCCCGCCAGCCACCATTAAGAATCTTGGTGTTTGTGTGACCGTAGGCATTTAGAGCCCACCAGAGCCGAGCCGCGGTCAGGCTGCGTGAGTGGTCATAGGTGATAACCAGTGAGTCGTCGCCAATTCCCAGACCTTCACACATGGCCTTGAACTGTTCCGGGTTCATCAGGTGGAGCCGACCGCTGTCCGGGTTCTTTTCGTAGTTATCTGGCACGAGTACTGAGCCAGGAATGTGCCCCCGTGCGAATGCAGCCTCTACCTCGCAATCGACAATTACCACGTTGGGCTCGTCTTTATGAGCATCAACCCAGGCTGGGTCCACCAATAATTCAGACCGTGTGTAAGTTTCGGTTGCCATAGTCGTTGCAACTCCTTGGTCCGGACTGTTCCGGCGACAGAATTTGGGCCATCTGGTACATCAACTGATCAAGGGAACAAATTGTAGGTTATGTAGTTTTGGCGGTCAATCCAGTCAATCTATGTTAGGTACGGCTCAGCCTTCTAGTCAGGCCTCTTATCTCACCTTGTAACCAGCCTTGCTGCGATAATGTGGGGCAGTTAAAATGGGTCAACTTAAAATCAATACTGGCAGACCGTTATGTCCGCTGAACCGGAGCTTCCGCAACCCATGAAATTTGGTATGTTTGTACTTCCTTCCTGGCCCCAGCAAGACCCCTCCCACCAGGGCCGGCTCTACCACGAGATGATTGAACAGATTCAGTACGCAGAGGAATTGGGATTTGAATCTGTCTGGCTGGCTGAACATCACTTTACCCGCTTTGGAATAGTGCCCTCAGCGCTGACGTTGGCCACCTATGTAGCCGGGCAAACCAAGAAGATCCGCATCGGCACCGGCGTGAGCGTACTAAACTTTCATGATCCGGTCTTCATGGCTGAAGAGACGGCCATGTTGGATCTGTTGAGTGATGGCCGTCTGGACTTTGGCATTGGCCGAGGCCAAGTGGTGTATGAGTACGCCAACTTCAAAGTGGACTATTCCACGAGGACACAGCGTTTCAACGAGATTGTGGACATCGTATTGGGACTGTGGAGTACGCCAGGATTCACCTATCACGGCGAACATTACCAGGTGGACGACCTGACCATCGCCCCTGTACCTATTCAGAAACCTCATCCGCCATTGTACTTTGCAGTTTCGAGGACACCTGGCACCATTGAAGATGCCGTGTCCCGAGGTCTGCCCATGTTGACCAGTGCCAACACTCCGGATGAAGACGTGTTGGGTTTGCGTAAACTATATGCTGCTAGGTGCGCTGAGAAGGGTGTAGTACCCCGTTGGGACGACATGCCGTTCTTCAGGGTGACTTACGTTGGAGATGATCAGAAAACGGCCGAGGAAGACACCCGCGCTGCTATGGACTGGGTGGCTGATTTGAACGGCTACCGCCGGACCCTTACAGGAGGCAGCGAGATTTACGCCGACCTGGACAAATGGATTAAAACCAGACCTGAAGAGCCGCCGAGCTTTGAGTCGCGTTTGAAATCTACGGCTAAAATTGGTACCCCCGACAATGTTGTCGAGAGCATCAAAAAGCTTCGGGACGAGCATAACGTCCAGTATTACACAGCCCATTTCTCCTACGGCAATATGGAGCATGAAAAAGTAAAGCGTTCGATGAAGTTATTCGCCGAAGAGGTAATGCCCAAGTTAAGGTAGTGTTTAGACGATAGGAACTACGGGACCACACCCTACAGGGCGTTACAAAAACCGCACGCTCTGACGTAATCGGGATTCCAAGGTGAGGAGCTAACCATGGTTCAGCAAGGACATATTGACCATCTGCTTCAGGAGACCGGTCAAATTTTGCCACCTACCTCCCTGGTGCAACAGGCGTTTTTGAAGGACCACGACAGCGAGTACCAGAGGTCCGTGGAAAACCCTGAGGCCTTCTGGGAAGGAGTTGCCAAAGAACTGGACTGGTCAAAGCCCTGGGATAAAGTCTTTGAATGGACTTACCCAACTTTTAAGTGGTTCCTGGGTGGTAAGTGCAACATTACCGCCAACGCCTTGGACCGGCACCTTTCCAATGGCAACAAGAACAAGGCAGCTTTGATCTTTCTTGGTGAGGACGGATCTGAAAGGGTCTACACCTATGGGCGTCTGGCCCAATCCGTAAACCGGTTTGCCAACGGCCTTAAATCCCTGGGTGTGAAGAAAGGCGACCGAGTAGTTATATACATGCCCCTATCCCCGGAAGGTGCCATTGCAATGTTGGCCTGCGCCCGAATTGGCGCAGTGCACAGCGTGGTCTACGCGGGCTTCAGTGTGGGTTCACTCAGAGGACGGATTGAAGACGCTCAAGCCAAGGTGGTTATCACGTCAGACGTTGGTTACCGCCGGGGCAGTGAGGTTGACCTTAAAGGAATCACTGACGAGACTGTCAAAGACATGGATATGGTGGAGAAGGTTGTTGTTTGGAGTAGAAAGGGCGCTCCGGAAAACCCGACTCCCAAAGATATCGACTTTGACCAACTGATGGCTAATAGCAGTATCCACTGCCGGGCTGAAGAAATGGATGCTGAAGATCCTCTATACATCCTCTACACTAGCGGAACCACGGGTACGCCCAAGGGAGTGCAGCACGTCCATGGCGGCTACATGGTGGGCACTTACTATCATTTCAAGACTTTCTGGGATGTTAAATATGATGACGTTTTTTGGTGTACTTCAGACATTGGCTGGGTCGTCGGACACAGTTACATTGTCTATGGACCGCTAGTCGCCGGAGCCACTACGGTATTTCGTGAGGGGGCCATTGATTACCCAGATCCCAGTGTCTTTTACGCGACCATTGAGAAATATGAGGTGAACGTGATGTTCACCGCTCCAACCCTGCTCCGTATGTTGATGCGCTACGGAGAAGAATACGCCTTAAAGTATGACCTCAAGTCGTTACGGTTTCTGACCTGTGCCGGTGAACCGCTGAACCCAGAGGCCCTGAAATGGACTTATGAGTTCATCTGCGGGAACGGTGCATGGGGCCATATAGTGGATAACTGGTGGCAGACCGAGACAGGTGCCCCATGCCTGGGAACTCCCGCCACGTTGCCGGTCAGGCCGGGCCGCGTCGGTGTGGCTCTACCAGGGGCAGAACTTGACATAGTTGATCGAGAAGGTGTGCCAATAACTGAGCCTGACAAGGGCGGGTTGTTGGTGATTACAAAACCGTTCCCTCATTTCTATCGAACTGTGTTCGGAGACCCGGAACGGCAGGCCAAGGACTGGAACACTATTCCTGGTGTATATCTCACAGGAGATGTGGCCCTGCGGGACGCCGACGGCTATTACATGGTAGTGGGACGGGCCGACGATGTACTCAATGTAGCCGGGCACCGCATTGGATCTGCTGAAGTAGAGAGTGCGCTGGTCTCTAATGCCGCAGTCGCTGAGGCTGCAGTCATCGGTAAGCCTGACGAACTACGCGGTGAGATTATCAAAGCTTTCGTTACCCTCCGGATGGGTCAGGAGCCGTCCGAAGAGATGGTGGCGGCCTTGAAGCTACACGTCCGTGGCGAGCTTGGACCTATCGCCGTACCTGCTGAACTCGAGTTCATGCCGGTGCTACCCAAAACCCGGTCTGGAAAGATCATGCGTCGCCTACTGAAAGCCAACGAACTGGGTTTAGACCCCGGAGATATCACAACTCTGGAAGATTAGGGGCCCTGCTTCATCCAAGCTTAGGAGAACAACCCAAACCCATGAAGGTCTATTATTTTAGCGAATTCCCCTACCATGAGTACCCTGAAGAAGAGGCGGAAAAGTACCCTTCGTTACGGCTGACTTTTCCCAACTCCCACTTCAACCCAAATACGGCTACCGACCTTTTCAAGCGATATTTCGATGAGTGTCAATACGCGGACGAACTTGGCTATCACGGCATCATGGTCAATGAGCACCACACCACTCCGTCTTGCATGAACGCGTCCTGTAATCTGACGGCAGCGATCCTGGCTAGGATTACCAAACAGGCCAAGATTTTGCTGCTAGGGAACATTTTGCCCATTCACGAGAACCCGACACGCCTTGCAGAAGAAATCGCTATGATTGATGTGATTTCCGGCGGAAGAGTCATATCCGGTCTGGTGAGGGGTACTGGAGTGGAGACCGTATCCACTAACATAAACCCTACCGAAAACCGTGAGCGGTTCGAAGAATGCCACGACCTGTTGATTAAGACCTGGACCACCCCGGGGCCTTTTCGATGGGAAGGGAAACACTACAATTATAGAGTTGTGAACCCCTGGATGGTCCCGGTACAAAAACCACATCCGCCGGTGTGGGTCCCAGGGACATCCAGTCCAGAGACCGCCGAGTGGGCCGGCGCTAACGGTTATACCTATGTGGCGTTTCTAACGGCACTGGACGTCACGCTGGAGTTATTCGACATGTACCGGGAAGCATCCACGGCTAAGGGCCATACGCCGACCAAGGATAACTTTGGATATCTGCTCTGCTGCTACGTGGCAGACAGTCAAGAGAAGGCCGATGAGCAGGCCAAACACTTCCTATGGCGGATGGGCGAAACTACAAGAGGACCCAGGGAATACATGAATCCGGTCGGCTATCGATCTGTGGCTTCTCAAGCCGTGGCGGGACGCCGTAACGCAGTACCTTTAGGACAACAGACTTTCGAGGAGCTTAAAGAGAACTACCATATAGTCTGTGGTACCCCCGAAACTGTCCTAGAGAAATTGGAGTATCTACACGGTAGGCTAGGAATGGAGCACCTGATCATGTACGGCCAGGAATCCAAGATGGACCATGAATCCACCATGTCTAACATTGGTCTGTTCGGGAAAGAAATATTGCCAATAATCAAAGATTGGTAGGACCACATACTCGAATTTGGCTTGTAGGTGGTGATAACAGTCTCTTAGATAGACAGCAATTGACGGATGATAAGCTGTCCCTAACATTGGCCCAAAGCTATGTTACTGTGTAGAACAGTAGTTTCATCCGGCACAACCGCGCAGCTTTCCATATCAGGTGGGTTCCATGATGTACCGGGCCGATCATAAACCTCCAGGAACAAATTCAGATATTCCAGGGCTCCCTACTTCGTCCCGACCTTT
>CAYVIG010000100.1:0-9224 GCA_964451445.1 uncultured Dehalococcoidia bacterium | reverse complement strand
CGGAATCCCGTAGCGGGAGAAAACCTCTTTAGCTTGGAACTCGTGGATGTTCATTCAAGTCCTTCGACCCGTGCTTCGCGAGTATGGAGACCTTTGTTTCCAGGGGCCAGTGAAATGTAGGCGATTTTGCTCTAGCAGTCAACGCGTTTGGCAGCGCTTCGGGTGGACAAATGAAGTTAGCCGTTTCATAATCCCGCGCAATCTGATCCGCACTTCAAAGAGGGGGATTCATGGTCCGTTACAACAAGGTTATAGAACTACTGGAACAGGGTAAGCCGGTCTTTTGCTCCGGCTTGGTCTGGAACGGCAACCTGGATGACATGACTTTTGTAGGTGATGCCGATTACGATATGGTGATCGTGGAGATGGAGCACCAGGGATTCGATTTCAACGACTTAAGGACCATGCTCCAATTCCTGATGAACCGGAAGAAGATTGTCGATAAAGGCAATCTTCAGGCTGACCCGGCTCCGTTTGTGCGGATTCCACCGAACACTGGAGAGCGGAATCAATGGGTCATAAAACAAGCTCTGGATGCCGGTGTTTATGGTCTGGTTTTACCCCACCTTGACACGGTAGAAGATGCCCAAGCCGCAGTAAGGGCTGCCCGTTATCCCCAAGTACCTGGCGTGGCCGATTTTGAACCTAACGGTGAAAGGGGCTGGTGGTATCGAATTGCGCCACGATACTGGGGCATGACACCCGCCGAATACTATGACGCCGCCGATCTGTGGCCTCTAGACCCCGATGGCAACATGCTGCTGATAGGAATCATAGAGGACCCGGTTGGTGTGAAGAACGTCCGAGACATCCTGCGGGAAGTCAAAGGCATCGGAGCCATCTGGGCTGGCCCCGGTGACATGTCAGTGGCGATGGGTCATAAGGGTAATGCGGGTCATCCGGATGTTCAGGCGAATCTGCTGACCATCCTGGAAGCCTGCAAGGAGTTTGGTGTTCCATGTGCCACCGGTTGCACTCCGGAAGAGGTACCCATGCGGCTGGAGCAGGGGTTTCGCATAATAATAACGTCCCCCGAGAAGACCACCATAGGCCTGGACGAGGGACGTAGGATTTCGGGTCGCTAATTGTAAGTGGTGAATTGTCGATGGCCGGATTCGAATCCGGCCATCGATTAGTTGGTGTTTTCGGAGCCTTCTCCGGGACTTTGCAAGAACTGGAAGACATCAGCGTCAGAGGACAGGATCACCGTTGTCCGCTGGTTTAAGAACGTCTTGTAGGCCTCCAGGCTCCTCCGGAAGGAGAAGAACTCTGGGTCTTGTTCTAAGGCTTCGGCTAGGATACGAATCGCATCAGCCTCACCCTGACCACGGACCTCGTTTGCAGTCTTGTCTGCGTCAGCCAGGATAATGTCCCGTCGTTTGTCTGCGTCAGCCCTGATCTGCAGGTCTTGCTCGTCACCTTCAGCACGGAACTTGGTGGCTATCCTGTTACGTTCAGCCCGCATCCTGGTGTAGATGCTGGGTGTGACCGTGTCTGGGAAGTCGGCGCGCTTTATGCGCACGTCAACGATCTCGATCCCAAACGGTTCGTCGCGTGCAATGAAGTACTGGACCTTAAATGGGGTTCCCGCATCTAAGGTCTCCCCCGCTTGTGTTCCTAGTGTCAGCGTTAGGCTGTTGCTTGCTTGGTCAAAACTGCGGACTTCCACGTCTATGCCCAGTTCACCATCGCCTTCGGGGCCCTGGATTATCCGTATGTCACCGGTGTTGACCACGGGTTCAGAGATTGTGACTTGGAACCCTTCGAGGATACCCCCGGGTTCTGGCACCGTGAAATCTGCTTCGCGCACTTGGGCGTCTACGCGAGCTCTTACCCCAGCTAGCACCTCGCCCAAGAGGTCTGTCCTGGATTCAGTCCCCTCAATCAAAGGCAGGCCTTCGTCGTCAACCACTGGGTTGTCAGAGGCGTCCAGAATGGGCCTGGCGCCGATGATCTCCGGCCTGGTGCGCAGGGCAATGCGCTCACGCAAAGTGGCGTTTACGATGTCGCCTAGACGGCTTTTTGCGTTATCCTCCGTGAGCAGAGTCTTCCGGAATTGAACCATATCTACGATTCGGTAACGGGCGTATGAGTCAATGCTTAGGTTCTCTTTGTTGGCATCCCTCATGGTCTCTGGGTCAGCGTCAATGCGTAGTAGCCGCTTATCAAAACGGACCACGGTATCAACGAAAGGTGCCTTGATGTTCAACCCGGGCGTGTCGATGGTGTCCTGGACTTGACCGAACCGGGTGATCATCACTTGCTTTGTCTCGTCCACAACGTAGAGACTTTGAGAGAGGACGATGATTCCCACTATGACGATTATGCCTGCGATTATGAGAGTTCTCATTTAATTTAATTCTCGTTCGAAATTGGATAGAACCGGGCTAGCGTTAAATCCGTCGATTAGGGTGCGCTGGGTCCTATGGGCAAAGGTACGACGCCGTCTGAGTCACCCAATACCAGTACCGTTTCCGCATCTGGCGAAACTATGATCTTAGAGATGCCAGGAAGTATATCTTCCATAGCTTCTAGGTATAGCCGCTGTCTGGTCACATCCTGTGAAACCTTGGACTGGTTGTATTCTTCTAGGACCGACATGAAACCCTGAGCTTCACCCTCTGCTCTTGCAACCCTGGCTTGGGCGAATGCTTCAGCTTCCCTTTTGATCCTTTCCGCGTTACCGCTGGCTCTGGGTATGATGTCGTTCTCGTATGCCCGGGCTTGGTTGATCCTGGTGTCGCGCTCTTGGCGAGCCCTGAGCACATCATCGAACGCGTCTCTCACTTCTTCTGGTGCTTTCACGTCCTGAAGTTGTACGTTGGTTACGTTTATGCCAGCTTCGTAACTATCGAGAATTTCTTGAAGCCGTTGCTTGGTGGATGCCTGGACTTCTTCACGTCTAGCGGTCAGTACGTCGTCGATGGTTCTTTGACCAATCACCAGGCGGAGAGCGGCTTCCGAGGCGTCTTTGAGGGTCCTTCCGTCGGGGTGGCCTGCGGTGATCCCGCGGTCACTTTCTCCCGGGTCTGATACATTGAACAGATAGTCTGTGAGGTTCTTAATGTCATATTGCACGACCATCTGAACGTCTACGATATTCAAGTCACCGCTGATCATCTCAGCTTCGAGAGGGGCTGGCGTATCGGCAACGTTGTCGCCGCTGCGGAATCCAAGCTCTAAACGGCGTGTCTCAGACGTCAAAACGACATCTTTATTTCCGACTGGGGCCGGCCACCACCAATGAAGGCCTGTTTCGATTTGAGGGTTTCCCTGTACCGAGCCGAACCGACGCAAGGCCGCCTGTTCACCTGGGTTGATGGTATATATTCCTGAGGCCGCCCAAATCACGATGATTAGGCCTAAAACTAGTACGATCAACATTCCGATTCCACCACCGCCGAAGCGCTGGGAGAGGCGACCGATACTGTCTTGGATACCGGCCATAATCTTTTCGAAGTCCATTTCAGGTTGCCTGGGTCCACCGCCGGGTTGATACATATTCTTATGTCCCTTTTTCCTATGCTGTCGTTTATGGCGTTAGCCGAACTGAGGCTGGACGTCCTATTATCTGTGAAACCTTGTAGATTCTACCATCTTAGGAATGTCCGAACTACAACTTGCTCTCCGGGCTAATGCGTTTCCCACCGTATTGCTTCAATACCGAATACACTTGCTTTATGTGATGTTTCACAACTCTTTTACATTTTTCGCGGCGAATTGGACTGAACTGGATAGGTACAGCTACCTTTCACTCGTATCGAATGCAAGGCTGCCGCTGTAGGTGCTGATTCCGAAATCGGGTGAAGGGTATAATGCTTCCTGCCGTGGTGGTCCAACGAACTTTTCCCGCCACGACATTCATACCTCAGTTAAGGACATGGCAGATGACTACTTTTGGTTTGGACGTGATCCAGGGAAACGATATGACCCGCATCAAAGCGGTGTGTGAACACCAACGGGGTCTCATCTATGTGGTGCCTGCAGAACGCAGTTGGGTTTGCGATAAGGATAATATTACAGCGCACGCCCTGGCCGGGTTCTTCCGCGAACTGAGCGCTTTGGGGAACAAAGATGTTGAAGGGTTGATGCAGCAGTGGGGCCTCTACTACCGGCAATTACCCAAGGAACAAGAAGACCCACAGTGAAAGGAAACCTCTGCCGCGTAGATAGCCAAATAGCAGAGAAATAAAAAGAGGCGGGTCGATAGACCCGCCTCTTTTTGCTTTTGACGCCTGGTTACCAGCGATTGGTTAGTCGTCTCCGTCTGCAGCCGCGGTTGACGGCAGTGTGGCCGCCGGTTGTGGGTTGGCAGTCGGAGTTGCGTCCTCCGGAGTTGGGCTGTAGGCCGGCGGTGTCTCCGGTGTCACCGGAGGAGTTGCCGGTTCTCCGCCAGGCTCGTTGTCGGCATTGAACAGCCGGTTCATGGCCTCGCCGGATACCGTCTCGTACTCGATTAGGTATTCCGCCAGGCGGACAAGCTTCGGCTGGTGGATAGTGATCGCTTCAACCGCGTCTTCGTAGGCTTGGTTGATGAGTTCGGAGACCGCAAGGTCAATCTCTTCACCTACGTTTCCGCCGTAGTCCTTCTCTTCAGCTCCAGAACCCCGTCCTAGGAACACCATCTCTTCGGCTTTGCCGAAAGTCCTGGGGGCTCCCAGCCCGTCGAGGCTGTGGGAGTTTCTGATAATGACCTTGACTGCTTGTTGACCCTTAGCAATCAGGTCTTCGTTGAACTCGGCAAGTTGGAAGTCACGTTCTTTCCGTGACCTGAACTCGGTGCCGCCTACCATAATCACAAGGAGGTCGTTACCGTAGACTTCAATCGCGGAGATCTGGCCGCCTCGGGCTTTCTCAATGACCTCACTGATTGGTATCTCTTCGTAGTTCTTTGCGCTGAACATGCCGTAGCGTTTGATCATTCCCGTGGCCAGCTTGGTCGCCTGTTCCAAGTCGTTGCTGGCGCCGGTTGTTACCTCGTCAAAGATAATCTGCTCGGCCACTCTTCCACCCATGGTTACCGCCATTCGGTGGGCGAACTGGTTCTTGGTCCACAGATAGCGGTCTTCCTCTGGAACCAGGGCCGTGTGTCCGCCCATCTGGCCGCGGGCGACGATCGATATCTTGTGTACCGGGTCGGCGAATTCAAGGGCCCAGGCGACCAGAGCGTGTCCGGCTTCATGGTAGGCCGTCATCTCCTTCTCGCGGGGATTGATTCGCCGGCTCTTGCGCTGAGGGCCGGCGACAACCCTGTCTACAGCCTCTTCAAAGTCGTCCATGAAGATCTGTTTCTTGCTGCTTCTAGCAGCCATGATGGCTGCTTCATTTATCAGGTTGGAGAGTTCCGCGCCGCTGAACCCGGGCGTCTCCTTGGCCAAGGATTCGAATGTGACTTCCGGAGCCAAAGGTTTTCCGGAAGCGTGAACCTTCAGGATGGCCTTCCGGCCTTCTATATCGGGTAGGTCCATGGTGACTCGGCGGTCGAACCGTCCGGGCCTCAAAAGGGCTGGATCCAGGATGTCTGGGCGGTTGGTGGCTGCGATCACGATAATGTTGGTATTGGTCTCGAATCCGTCCATTTCCACCAATATCTGGTTCAGTGTCTGCTCACGTTCATCATGTCCACCGCCTAGACCCGCACCGCGGTGCCGACCAACGGCGTCAATTTCATCTACGAACACGATACACGGAGCATTTCGCTTGGCCTGCTCAAACAGGTCTCTGACCCGAGCGGCACCAACACCTACGAACATCTCTACGAATTCAGAACCGCTGATGTGGAAGAAAGGCACACCGGCCTCACCTGCCACTGCTCTTGCCATCAAGGTCTTGCCTGTGCCAGGAGGGCCGACCAACAGCACACCCTTGGGTATTCGGGCGCCCAAAGCCAGGAACCGCTCAGGGAATTTGAGGAACTCGACGACCTCTGAGAGTTCTTCTTTCGATTCTTCCACACCCGCAACGTCGTTGAACGACACAGTGGGTCGGTTGAATGGCATCATCTTAGCGCGGCTGCGACCAAAACTCATGGTCTGGTTATTGCTGCCCTGGGCCTGACGCATCATGAAGAGAATCAGACCGCCAAAGAAGATCAGAGGCAGGAAGTTGAGAATTATGCCAAAGAAGCTGCTCAGGCCACTGGAACCCTTGTAAACCACCTGAACCCCTGATGGTGGTCCCACGTCGACGCCGCTTTCGACCAACAAGCCTATGACGTCGGTATCGCGGCCGATCCGGCTGGTAAACCGGTCAGCTCCTGAAGCGCTGAGACCATTTGGGAAAACTGTCAGCTGTCGGCCGTCAATGACAATCTCTCGGATGTTATTGTCCTTGGCCATGGCCACTACGGTAGTCAGTGGCTCTTCACTGCGTGCGCCGAGGCTGGGCAACAACGTGTAGAAAATGACTATGACCCCGATGATGATCATCAGGTACACAAAGCTGTTGCGAAGCCATCGGTTATTACCCATCTTTACCCCTTATTTCCCTCTATCAATGAGGACAGCCACTCCTACTTTATATTATCGGAGTGAGCTTGTAATTGCAAAGCGTTCACGCCCAATTTGGCCTGGTATCCAGCTTTATTTTGCATGCACCCGTAGGTTTGTTTCCAGCCTCTTGAGTTATTTGGTCGCCGGACGAAACGTGAGGGGGGCGGTTTCATGAAACTTGGTATAAACTTCCCCGTGCTGATCTAGCCTGGATTCTAAGATATTTGATCAAGTTTAAATATCAGATGAACCCTCGTTAGTCATTACGCATCTAAGATCATATTGGATCGCCCGCAGTGCGCTTTGATATCGGATTGAAACGGATGAGACTGGTTACTCCATCGCTTGGCTTTAGCCCCGTTTCTACTGTGGAGAACCTAGAATCCAATACACCGGCACCTTGGTCGGATATCAGTAAAAGGATCGATAAGAGGGGGAATCATGGCTGATTACGCACACCCGGAGTCATTGGTAACAACAGATTGGGTAGCTGAACATGGATCAGATGCCAACGTAAGGCTGGTTGAGGTAGATGTCGACACGTCTGCTTATGACGCGGGACACATCGCCGGCGCCGTTGGTTGGAACTGGCAGTCCCAGCTCCAGCAGACCGTCAGAAGGGATCTGGTTAGTAAAGAAGGGATGGAACAACTGCTTGGTTCCGCTGGAATAGACAATGGCACAACTGTCGTTCTCTATGGCGACAACAACAACTGGTTCGCTGCCTGGGCCTTCTGGCAGATGAAGTACTACGGCCACGAAGACGTGAAATTGATGAACGGTGGACGCGCTAAGTGGGGAGCCGAGGGCAAGCCCTTGACCACCGACGCTGTGAGCCATGGTTCCAAGTCCTACACGGCCAAGACTGCCAACGAGGACATCCGCGCCTACCGCGACCAGGTATTGAGCAAGGTCAACTCCGGTAGCATCAACTTGGTTGATGTTCGAGCCCCCGCTGAGTACAGCGGCGAACTGCTGGCACCGGAAAACCTCCCCCAAGAAGGTTCGCAGCGCGGCGGTCATATCCCCAGTGCGGCCAACGTGCCTTGGGGACAGGCCGTGGCCGAGGACGGTTCCTTCAAGTCGGCCGACGAACTGCAGGCCCTCTATGGTGGCAAGGGCATTGATGGCGGAAAAGAGACTATCGCATACTGCCGGATCGGGGAACGCTCCTCCCATACCTGGTTCGTGCTGACCCAGCTTCTGGGACACGACAATGTACGCAACTACGATGGTTCCTGGACCGAGTGGGGCAGCATCGTGGGCGCACCCATCGAGAAGTAGCATCACGGTGAGCCGGAGCTAAGACTCCAACTACAGGATTCAAAAGGACCGCAGAAATGCGGTCCTTTTTCTTTTAAGTCTTGGTCAAAATGGTGTTGGCATATGTCAATGGATCTTCCTTATCCCGTTCGTTCTGAGCCCGTCGAAGGATGAGCATCAACCAATCCACTGGTGTAACACAGTCCCAACAGGCGTTGTTCGACATCCTTCCGCGGAAGGACACCATGAGCAGGGTTGATGCAGAGTGGTTTGCGGATGTGCTGCTGGAATGACTAATTGAGTGGATTCCAGCGTTCGCTGGAGTGACGGGTGGTAGATGAAACCGGTTGAAGTAGTAGAGTACTGGTTTTATGAAAAATGCCATGGGTGCGTGACTAAAAACGGTTTCCGTAACATTGTCTTAATGGATTCGTAACAAAGGGTTAACAAACCGGAAACAGCCATGTAACAGATTTGAAACCGCCTGGAAATATCCGGTCCATAGACTAACCTCGAATACTCTCTGTGGGGATGAGGAGGCAAGAATGTTAGTCGAAACAGCGCCACAAACCAACGCCGTACGGATACTTCGGAGGGTTTTGCCCTTCGCTGTTGCCGGATTTGTCGCAGTCGCGCTAATCACTGGATACAGCGTGGCGTTCGCACAGAACATCACTTCTGATGCTGACAAACTGGACCAGAGCGCCAATATCATATGGATGTTGGGTGCGTTCCTGGTCTTCTTCATGCAGGCGGGGTTCGCCTTTCTGGGTGCTGGCCTGATAAGGGCCAAGAACACCACAAACTATATGACCAAGAGCTTCTTGGACTTCGCAATAGCGTCGTTGTCCTTCTGGGCTTTTGGATTCGCGTTGATGTGGGGGACATCGGAGATGGGCATCGCGGGAAATACAAATTACTTCCTGACTGATGCGGCCGATGGTCAAACATACATAGACTTCGTATTCCAGATGGTCTTCGCCGGAACCGCAGCCACCATCGTCGCTGGTGCGGTAGCCGAGCGGACCAAGACTCAGGCTTATCTGGCCTACAGCTTCATAGTAGGTGCGATCATATATCCGTTATACGGACACTGGGTCTGGGGCGATGGCTGGTTGTCTCAGCTGAGTGAGATCGACCTCCCGGCAGCGGCAGACTACGCCGGCTCTGGTGTCGTCCACGCGGTCGGTGGCTTTGTCGCCCTGGCAGGTGCGGTAATTGTTGGCCCACGTTTGGGCAAATTCAACGCAGACGGCTCCTCTAACGTGCTGTCCGGACATAACGTGCCTTACGTGGTCATAGGAACGTTCATCCTGTTCTTTGGTTGGTTCGGGTTCAACATCAACACGGGCGACTCCATTGGTTTGAACGCCATCAACACATTGTTGGCTGGCGCGACGGGTGCGGTAGTCGCCATGTACATAAAGTTGGTTCAGACTGGCAAGACCGACATCCTGATGTCCTGTAACG
>CAYVIG010000099.1:0-9269 GCA_964451445.1 uncultured Dehalococcoidia bacterium | reverse complement strand
TGTATATGCTGACCGAGGTTTTGAACCTTGGTCTTTGTAGACGTTAAATCCGTTCTACTTGTAGGAAATCCAATTCCACCGGGGTTTCACGCCCGAAGAAGGATACCATAACCCGGACCTTGCCTTTGCCGTCGTCCACGTCGTTGATGGAACCGATGAAGTCCACGAAAGGACCTTCGGTAATCCGGACGGTCTCGCCACGTTCCAGACCAATATTCACGCGTGTTGGGTCCGAGTCCACCTGCTTGAGTATGTCTTCCATCTGTTTATCTTCCAGAGGAACCGGCTTGGGGCGTTTGTCGTGTTCATCCTCGGTCGAAACAAACCCCGTTACGCCGGGTGTGTTACGAACCGCATACCAGCTTTCGTCATCCATGATCATCTGTACAAGGATGTAGCCGGGGAACAGTTTCTTACGTTCTGAACGTCTCTCCCCATCCTTGAAGATAACCTCTTCCTCGGTGGGAATCAGCACCGCGTTGATGCGGTCCTGCATATCCAGACTCTGGATTCGCAGGCGTAGGTTCTTCTCCACCAAGTCTTCTTGGCCGGAGTAGGTGTGGACGATATACCACCGAGAATCCTGAATCTCTTCGGACTCTGATATATTTTTTGTCGTCATGATGCTATATCCAATGCCAGGTCAAGCAGAAAGGGGCCACGCTGAAACGAGCCCCATCTTCCTGCATTTATACGTTCTATTTGGTTGGTCTCCAGGCTGGTTCTCTAGAAGATGAACCTGGCGAAGACCTCGGCGAAGATCCGATCCAGACCGCCAAGGAAAAATCCTGCTGCGATGGCCAAAACGATGACCACCATGGTCAACCGTGCAGTCTCTTCCCGGCTGGGCCAGACGGACTTCTGCAGTTCCGAATAGGTTTCCCTGAGGAAAGATATCGGTCCTACGCGTCCCCCGCCAGCTGGATTTACGACGCGTTGGCTGCGTGATGATGCCCTAGCCATGGGCCACTACCTCACTTCGCGGTGAGTCTTGTGCGTACGGCACCTGGAGCAGTACTTCCGCAACTCCATCCGGTTGGGGTCGTTGCGTCGGTTTTTCATCGAGGTGTAATTACGCTCTCGGCAGTCGCCGCATTGCAGCGTGATAATCTGCCTAACGTCGGCTGTTTTTCTGGCCATGAGTTACTCCATAACCTTGGTGATAACTCCGGATCCCACTGTGCGTCCACCTTCGCGAATTGCGAAGCGCATCTGCTCTTCCAGCGGCACGGGGCTCATCAGTTCGATTTCCATCTTGACGTTGTCCCCAGGCATGACCATCTCAACGCCCTCTGGCAGTGTGCAAGAGCCCGTGATGTCTGAGGTTCTGATGTAGAACTGGGGCTTGTAGCCGGAGAAGAACGGGGTGTGCCGTCCACCTTCGTCGCGGCTCAGGATGTAAACCTCGGCTTCAGCCTTGGTGTAAGGGTTCATGGTTCCAGGCGCAACCAGCACCTGTCCGCGTTCCACTTCCTCGCGGTCGACACCACGGAGGAGGATACCGACGGCGTCACCTGCTTGGGTGGTTTCCAGGTTTTTGTGGAACATTTCCAAACCGGTGGCCACGGTCTCACGGACGTCACCCCAGCGGATGATCTCAACGGCTGAACCAACGTTCAATGTACCGCGCTCTACTCTGCCAGTAACCACGGTACCGCGACCCTTGATACCGAATACGTCTTCAATCGGCATCAGGAATGGGCGGTCGGTTACTCGCTCGGGTACTGGGATGTACTCGTCCATGGCTTTGACCAAGTCGGCCACGCCCTGGACGTATTCTGGCTCGCCTTCAATGGCTTTTAGACCACTCACGCGGACGATGGGAGTGTCGTCACCGGGGTAGCCGTAGCGGCTGAGGAGTTCGCGAACCTCAAGCTCTACGAGTTCCAGGAGCTCTTCGTCGTCCATCATGTCGCATTTGTTCAAGGCAACAAGAATCTTGGGCACTTCAACCTGGCGGGCCAGGAGGATGTGCTCCCGAGTCTGAGGCATAGGGCCGTCTGGGGCGCTAACCACCAGAATCGCGCCGTCCATCTGGGCGGCTCCGGTAATCATGTTCTTGATATAGTCAGCGTGACCTGGACAGTCTACGTGGGCGTAGTGTCGGCCTTCCGACTCATACTCCACGTGGGCGATGGCGATGGTTACGCCACGGGTCTTCTCTTCGGGAGCATTGTCGATGCTGTCCATGTCGAGGTAGTTGGCCAAACCCTGGTCGGCCAAAACCTTAGTGATGGCTGAGGTCAACGTAGTTTTGCCGTGGTCCACGTGGCCAATCGTGCCTACGTTTAAGTGATCTTTTGTTCGGTCAAATGCTTGTTTAGCCATCTCTTAGGTGTCCTCCCTACTACTGTTACTCGGTCCCTGTTAGTTTGGGCCGATACTTAACTGGAGCCCAGAGGCGGGATTGAACCGCCGACCTCGTTCTTACCAAGAACGCGCTCTACCGCTGAGCTATCTGGGCTGATAGATTAACGGCTGCCTTTTGCCCGTTACTATTGTCTTTATTATAAAACCGGCCATTAGACCAGAGACAATCATTGATGGTGGAGGGGGCAGGATTCGAACCTGCGAAGCCCTTCCGGACGCCAGATTTACAGTCTGGTGGCTTTAACCACTCACCCACCCCTCCAGGCATAGGAATCTTCGCATAACTCACAGTTTTGGCGCAATGTTGGCCAGCCTAGACTAACCAGTTCAATTGCACCAGAATCCAACCGTGATTCATGCCGCTGGGAATGGTGCCAGCGAGACTGAATGTTAATAAGTCCCAGAAGGGACCTCGGGCTCCTGATTTTAAGTTTGACGATTATTTTTCGCCCACTAAAAAATAGCCCCGCATTAGTGGGGCCATTTTTTAACCAGGAATCTTGTAAGAATTATATAAATGTGGCCAGGGAAAGTCAATTGAATTCACGCCCGAATTGACGAAATCCGACGGGCTCATTAACCAGGACCGTCATCTTGACGCCAAGTGTGCCGTAACCTACACTTCCAGGCACGGCGCAGCGCCTTCTCAAATCCGGTGCTGGGCATAATATCTCCATCTCAAGGACCGAATCACCTGCCTTCAGATTTCAGATTCGACTGTGCATCACCCATGGATATCAAAGATTTCATTAGAGACGTTCCAGATTTCCCAGAGCCTGGAATCTTATTCAAAGACATCACCCCATTGCTGGGTGACGCCGGAGCCTTCGATTTCACCATCGCCCGGCTGGTGGAACGGTATAAGGACTCTGACTTTGACGTCATCGTTCCAGTGGAGTCCCGAGGATTCCTGTTCGGCGCTCCCCTAGCCCGTGAACTTGGCAAGTCGATCATCCCTGTGCGCAAACCTGGCAAACTACCCGCTGAGACCTTCTCCACTGATTATAAATTGGAATATGGGACAAACACGATGGAGATCCACGTGGACGGCGTGGAGAATGGTCAAAAAGCCCTGATTCTGGACGACTTGCTGGCCACTGGAGGCACCCTGGGAGCCTCAGCCAAATTGGTGGAGATGGCCGGAGGGGTCGTCTCTGAGATCGGTGTGATCATAGAACTGTCTTTCTTAGAGGGCCGCAAGAACCTCTCTGGTTACAATGTCTTCTCAATGATCCAATACTGACCTGGTCTTCTTTCTATTGACCACCAACCTGGAACCGCTAACCGCCTAGATATAGGTAACCAGACCTGCAGTCATAATGCTCTGATAGAGTCCAAAAACGATTAACCAAGAGGAGCTGTTCATGGCCAATCAGATTACCGTAGGAAACGTTGAGATTAAATTCGTCTTGGATATGCTCCCGCCGCCGCGCGACCCGTCTGTGATGTTTCCTACGACGGACACTCATGACTGGGAGCCGTATCACGACGCCTTAGAAGATTGCCAACTCCAGCTCTACTACGGGCATTTCTACCTACGAACCGGCGGGCAGACCATCATGGTAGACACAGGGATGGGTCCTGGACCTCATCCTAGTCGGGCGAACCGCACTGGAGATATGCTGAACCAACTCAAGATTTCTGGCGTTAACCCGGAAGATATCGATCTGGTATTGATCACCCACATGCACATCGACCATGTGGGCTGGAACGTGGACTACTCCGGCTCCGAGCCAAAACCGACCTTCCCCAATGCCCGATATATGGCGCCGCAACTGGACTGGGATCATTTCACCAAACCCGAGTTCGCGAAGGACGCTCCCTGGGTTGAGGAGAACATCCTGCCCTTGGAGAAGATGGGCCTGCTCGAACTGATCGATGACGGCCACGTGGTCAGCGACGAGATAGTGGCCATATCGACCCCGGGACACACACCAGGACACATGGTGTTTGACATCACTTCCCAGGGTAAGAAGGCCATGGTGGTGGGTGACCTGCTCCATAGTCGAGTCCAGGTGGAACATCCGGAATGGACCGCAGGTGTCGACACTGACAAAGAGGCCAGCCAGAAGAACCGGAATATGATTCTGGATCGCGCCGAATCAGAAGACATTGTCATCGCAGCCGGCCATTTCCATCCCGACGACCACATAGGCAAGGTCATATTGTCGGAAGGAAAGCGGTACTGGCAGGTAATCAAGTAGTTGGCTGGACCATTCATTTCAGGAGAGACTGTGAGTCCGGAAGATCATCTAGAACAAAACCCGGAACATGACCCGCAACAGGGTGTTAAGGATCTTGATCAAGCTGCGCTAGATTTTAGGCAGACTTATTATGGTCCGGACAACAACCCGGTGCCCCCGGCCGCCATGGCCGAACTTGCGCCCGAGGTCATGCGGCTGGTGGACTCGGTTATCTACGGCGAGATCTACAACAGACCTGCCGTGGACCTGAAGACCCGAAGCCTCTGCACTATCGCGGCCCTGGTCGTTTTGGGTCACAGCCCGCAGATGATCAAACGGCACATCTCCGGTGCGCTGCACATCGGCGTTACCAGGGAAGAGATCTCAGAGATCATCGGCCAGATGGTCTTCTACGGGGGCATGCCGGCGGCAGTAAATGCCTTCCGGATGGCCAAGGAAGCCTTTGACGAATCTCCGGACGGCTTAACCTCGGAAGAAGCCGAGGCGCCCCAAACGGAACCCCCGGAAACATCAATTGCTGAGAACACCGTCAGCTATAAAAAAGACGATTCAGCTTACGGAAGTGTCCCACCGCTCCGGCCTGAACCCGAAGAATCGGAAGAAAACGACGACCGGCCACGCGTCAAACCAACAGAACGACCACCGATGACGGCCGACCGGCCGTATGAACGTCCATCCGATATGAGCAGGAGAGAACGCGATGAAAATAGGTTTCATCGGGACCGGCAACATGGGGAATCCCATGGCCGCCAATCTGATCAAGGCAGGTCATCAACTAACCGTCCACGACCTTCGACGGGAGGCCGCAACCAATCTCCTAGAGATGGGCGCAAACTGGGCGGACAGTCCAAAGGCGGCGGTCCCGGGCAACGAAGTGGTTCTAACGTCCCTTCCCGTACCCCGGGACGTGGAGGCAGTGGTTCTGGGAGAAAACGGAATCCTGGAAGGGGCAAATGAAGGACAGGTCTTCTTTGACCTTTCAACAAACTCACCGACCATGGTTCGTCGGCTCCACGAAGAATGCGCCGCCAGGGGCGTGACCCTGCTTGACTCCCCCGTAAGCGGAGGAACCTACGGTGCTGCGGCCGGTACGTTGGCCGTGATGGTCGGAGGCGACAAACCGACTTTTGACCGATTCAAGCCGACCCTTGAGGCTATCGGAACCCACGTGGTCTATTGCGGGGACATCGGCAACGGTTCGGTCTGCAAGATCTGCAACAACCTTATGAGCATGGGCACTGGAGTCCTGTTGGCAGAGGCCCTCACCCTGGGAGTAAAAGCTGGCGTCGACCTGGAAACCCTGGCCGATGTAATTAATAACAGCACTGGTGGTTCAAAGCGTCTCAAAGACAAATTCCCGCTGTTCTTGTTCCAAGGGAACTTCGAGCCAGGTTTTGCCACCTCACTGGCCGCCAAAGATGTCAGACTGGCCACCGACCTGGGCCGGGAGTACGGCATCCCCATGGAACTGTCCAACCTGGTGGACCAACGCCACGTCGAAGCGCTCTTCCGTGGTTATGGCCCAGAGGACTCGGACGCCGTTGCCAAGATCCAAGAAGAGAAATCCGGCATCCAACTCCGGCTGCACGACTAGGTAAATAACCGGAATGATGGTCCAACCATTTAAACGTGTGCCAAGACTTAAGAATCTAAAACGAATCTTTTTCGGAGGGCAAGAATGACAACCGACGGCATGGAGCGCTCCACGATAGTGGAGGCCAGCGACACAATCGAAGCCATTGAAGAATGTTACCGGATGGGCTGGAGTGATGGTCTGCCCGTTGTCCCACCCGTGGACTACAAAGTTCGGGAGATGCTGGAAGCCAGTGGCATGACCGGTGAGGAAGAGATCATCTCCCTTGAGATGCGGAACCGTGTGCTGACCTCCGAGAACGTAGCAGCAAACGCCGTGATGGCTGGCTGCCTTCCCGATTACTTCCCCGTTTTGACCACCACTCTTAAAGCCTTAGAGGAAGAGAAGAACTTCGTCCATATGGCCTCGGCGTCAACCAGCTCACCGGCCATTCTGATGGTGTTGAACGGACCCATCCGAGACCAGATTGGGGCCAACTACAAGGACGGCCTTCTTGGTCCAGGCAACCGGGCCAACGCCGTTTTGGGTCGGGCCATCCGACTCTGCTTCATGAACGGCTTCGATGCACGACCTGGCACATTGGACCGCGGAACCTTGGGCAACCCGGCCAAGTACACTCTGTGCTTTGCTGAGAACGAGGAAGACTCCCCCTGGGAGCCGATGCACGTCGCACGCGGGTTCAATAAAGAACACAGCACCGTAACTGTGGCCGTGGCCTATAACCCGGTCAACGTCAACGCCGCCTATGGACACACTGGAGAGTCGATCTTGATGGCCATCGCCGACACCCTGAAGTCTGCCTCCATGGCATTCCGGTACCCCTCGCAGTGGGTGCTGGTGATCGGCCCGGAACACGCCATCACCTTGAATGAGGACGGCTGGACCTGCAAAGGCATCCAGGAATATATGATGGAGAACGCAGCTCGCCCACAGAGCGAGCTGATTCGCCTAGGTATCGCCCAGGGACCGGAGCGGGACGGCGATGATAAGATTATCCGCCGCTGCGCCCAGGACCCCGAAGACATCTTGGTTCTGATGGGAGGCGGCACCGGTGGCCGAAACAGCGCGATAATCGATACCACCCGCTACAAGATTAGGACCCGCAAAATTGAAAAGTAAGAGCAAATTCCAAGCACGGGATTGGATGCCTACGCAAGTCGGCCATTATTGAAAACACCTATACCTTGTCTAATGCATCTCGTGGTGTATTATGATGGCAACGCACTTCAATCCTTATCCAAGCTGAATGGCATTCAACAAAAAGTCTGGGAGGAATAATGGCTGAGACCGTAGAAGTTAGAAACATGAGACTGGTCAATCCCACCGGAACGTCGCTATCATCCGGTGATTTCAGGTTGAACGAGCGCCCCGACACCCTTTCGGGAAAGACCCTGGGCCTGTTGGAGAACTCAAAGGCCAACTCGGATAAGGTCCTACATATCTTGGGCCAGATGCTCAACGACAAGTACGACCTCAAAGATATCGTCTACTACAACAAGCACTCTGCATCCCTCCCCACCAAGCCTGACGTTGTAAACGACATGCTTAACCAGGTGGACATCTTGATCACTGGCATCGGTGATTGAGGCTCCTGCAGTTCGTGCAGTGTGCACGACGGAATCGAGATGGAGCGCCTGGGCCTGCCCACCGCATCTATCATCACCCACGTGTTTAACAACACAGCCAAGGCCATGACCCGCATGATGGGCGTGCCCGACTTCGAGTACATAGTGGCTGAGCATCCCCTGTCCAGCCTGACAGATGAACAGTGTCAGGAGCGGGCGGAAACCCTGTTCCCCGAAGTGGAGCGTATCCTCGTCGGGAGTGCGGCTGCCAAAGAAGCTTAGTCGACCAAGGAGGCAAACCAGTAGAGACCAAAAGGGGCGAGAGAATCTCGCCCCTTTTTATTTGGGATTGACAGGCTTGTTGCTCACAAACCAATATTCGTCTTTGACCACTTTGATCTGATTTAAGAGCTATGACCTAAGGAGTTTCCCTGGAATGCCTTATCAAGACGCCACGGCCCGATTACAGGAATTGATTCACCGGCAACATAAGGTTGCCACGGTGTTGCACCCGCCAAGCGCATCGCTGGCTAGAGTTATGGAGGCGGCGGGTGCGGAAGTTGGGTTTGTCGGCACCAGCGGCGTGATTGGTTCTTACACCGGAATGGAAGATGTCGGCACTGCGACATTGAACGAGTGTGTTCAGATCGCCGGATGGATCGCCAGGTCAGTTCAGTTCCCGGTGATATTGGATGGCGACACCGGCCACGGCGGAATCATGGCAGTACGACGCATGATTGAAGACTGCATACGTGAGGGCATCGCCGGTGTCCGGATAGACGACCAACCCATCGAAGGGAAACGAGGCACCGGAACCGCAGGTATGGAAGTCCAATCTTTGGACGTGGTGCTGACCAGGTACCGTGCCGCCATGGACTGCAAACGCGAGTTGGATCCAAACTTCGTGGTCATGGCCCAGTGCTACGCGGGCGAAGCAGCCAACGGAGGATTAGATGAAGCCCTTACACGCATGAAAGCCTACAAAGAGATCGCGGAAGTCGATTGGGTTCAACTCACCGCTCCGCGTTCCATAGAAGAGGTGAAGAGGGCCAGAGATGCGGTGGATGGGCCTTTTTCGATCATGCAGGGTTACATGGACCCGCCTCTCTCCAACGATGAGTTGCTAGGTTTGGGGATCAACCTGGCCTGGATGCCCAGGCCAACCCACGATGTCACCTACGTGGCCCTCTATGACTTCATAAAAGATTTCATGGACCGGGGGACCCAAGCCTGGGATGATTTCAGAAACAAGCATGAGGAAAGCCCTTATCTGAACGGCGGTCTAAAGATTGGTGGTGTTCAGGTCGCCAAGCAACGGGAACTTGAGGAGAGATACTTGTCTCGGGATTCACTTGAAAAATATGACCGTTCCACCGGACGAGACGGCAAGTGAAAGATAGGGTTAATCAGCCGCCAAACGCTCAAGATCGGAAACTGACGCAATCATAAATCTGGGGCATGATTTCCTGTTGAATCACCCCTGTGCCTGTGGTACGATTTCCCAAGGATTGTTACTGATTTCACGAACTTTTTATC
>CAYVIG010000098.1:0-9330 GCA_964451445.1 uncultured Dehalococcoidia bacterium | reverse complement strand
CGTCGAGGGCCTGAGAGTATTCCCTGATCGCATGATGGAGAACATTGAGAGCAGACGCGGTCTGATCTTCAGCCAGCGGGTGCTATTGACCCTGGTGGACAAGGGACTGGCCCGAGAAGAAGCGTACAAGATAGTCCAGTCCAACGCCAGCAGAACATGGGAAGAAAAATCCGATTTCAGGTCACTATTGCGGGCCGACCCGTTGGCATGTGAGCACATCACAGCATCTGAATTTGATGAACTATTCGACTATGGATATTACACGCGTTACGTGGACGAGACCTTCGTACGCCTAGGGTTGATCGAACCGGCGGTCAAATCAAATTTAGCTACCGCAGGCGATTAAACCAGTTGAGTGAACTGCGAGTGTTACTAAAGAATCAGAATGGCATCTGAAGCTTTAATAGAAAGCAACATGCCCAACATTCTCCACCGAGGGAAGGTTCGGGACACCTACGATCTGGGCAGTGGTCGTCTACTGATGATTGCGACAGACCGTATCTCAGCTTTTGACGTCGTATTGCCAACCGGGATAACCAATAAAGGCCTGGTGCTAAACCGTATCTCAGCCTTTTGGTTCGACCTTACCAAGGACATTGTCCCCAACCATTTCATCTGCTTGGGAGACTCTCCGGAAGCTGCACAATACATCGAAGGCAGCAACATCGCTGGCACTGTAACAGACCAGATCGCCCGTCAGGCCATGGTGGTCAAGCAGGCGGAACGATTGGACCTGGAATGCGTCGTTCGCGGCCATATCGCCGGCTCAGCCTGGTCTGAATACCGCAGAGGGGGCACTGTCTCCGGCATGGACGTGGGAAATGGGTTACTCGAAGGACAGGAATTCCCCGAACCTCTATTCACCCCCACCACTAAGGCCGAAGAAGGCCACGACGAAAATATGTCCAACCAAGCAGTTCTGGACATGGTGGGAGCGGACATGGCCCGCCAACTAGAAGAGACCAGCAAGGCGATCTTTAAGGCGGCCCATGATTTTGCCCGAGGAAAGGGCATCATCCTGGCTGACACCAAGATGGAGTTTGGCATCATCGACGGCCAACTAACGCTGATCGACGAACTCCTGACACCTGATTCAAGCCGTTTCTGGGACATAGTCGGGTATTCCCCAGGCAAGTCTCAACCCAACTATGACAAACAATTCGTGCGCGACTGGTTGGACGCACAGGGCTGGGACCGCGAGCCACCGGCCCCTAATCTGCCAGCAGATGTGGTAGCAAAGACGTCCGAGCGCTATCAAGAGGCGTATTACAAACTGACCGGGACGAAACTCTAGCACTCACGTCCCAGGCTCTCCCCGACGGATCGACTAAGTCGGGACTCTGGCAAAAATCGGAGGACCACACATTGCCCGTATCAAGACGTCGCCGTGGTCGAGCTGCTACAAGAGCAGCTCGGTCGGGAACCCTGATCCAAACAAATCGACGGAAAAAGACAAATAAGCTGTACCTCGCCGCGTCTGTGGTGATTGCCGTGTTGGTCATCGCCAGCTTCGCCTTCGCCAGCTTCAGTGGCGGTGGCGGAAGTTCACAAACAGGTGACGCTTCCGGCTACGTCTCAGGCGTGGGCATCGAAGTGGACATCGAAGGCTCCACCCATGTGGCCGAAGGTGAAACAGTCAGTTACAACACCGCGCCGCCTGCTTCAGGCAACCACTGGCCCATACCAGCGCCGTGCGGGTTCTATACCGACCCGATACCCGATGAGCGGGCGGTCCACAATATGGAGCACGGTAACATCGTGGTCAGCTATAACCTGCCCCAGGAATCAGATGTTCAAGCCCTGCGAGATGCCTTGGATGCCATCGATCTGAACCGGGTCTGGGGCCTGGCCAGGCCGTACTCCGCTATCAACGAGGGTCAGGTTGTCCTGAGCACCTGGGGAGTTGTCGACTCGTTCTTGGGTGTGGACGCTGGCCGAATCGAGACCTTCTTCGACACCTACTCTGGAGTAATGGGACCGGAACGAGTTCCGTGTTAAACCTTTCGCAGGAGTTTTACAAGTAGATGTTCCAAGCCAGAATACATATCACCCTCAAGCCGACGGTCAACGACCCTCAGGGGATAACCGTGCTGTCCAGTCTGCACCGCCTGGGCTTTGACAGCGCTGGAGACGTGAGGATCGGCAAGTACCTGCTGGTGAATATCGACGAGACCGACCAGGAGAAAGCCGAGGCCGCGATCACCGCGATGTGTCAGCAGTTGCTGGCCAACCCGGTGATTGAAGACTTCAAGTTTGACCTGGAAGAGATGGCAACTACGAAGGCCGTCTCGTAAAAATATCCACTACTTAAAATCGCGGGCTATGGCCTTGGGAGGATGCGTTCATGACAACCGGAAGGACTGGCACATACGTTTACGCCGGAGCAGAGACCAGTGGAATCTACCGGCTGTCACCAGGCTCAAACCAGTGGGAAGAACTGACCAACGGACTCCCAGTGGACCCGTTGGTGGCTGGAATCATAATCCACCCCAACGATCCAGAGGTCATCTATACCGGTACCCAGGACGGCCCTTACCGGAGCACCAACCGAGGCAACAGCTGGGAGCGGCTGGATTATCCCAAAACCGGCGCTCCTCCGTGGACTTTCATGTTCCGACCTGGCGACCCCACGGTGATGTACCTGGGAACCGCACCAGGAGAGATCTACCGAAGTACCAACGGTGGTGACTCCTGGCAGATGATCACCAAGGACATGGGTTCCGCCGAGATGACGATGGCCTTCCCCACTCGTGTAATCGCCCTGTGTGCCGATCCTAATTTCCCGGATGAGATGTACGCCGCCCTTGAAGTCGCCGGAGTGATCAGAAGTTCTGACGGAGGAGACACCTGGGAAGAGATTTCAGGGACTCTGGCCCCCAGCGAAGATACCCTGGATCTGCACGGTGCGCAATGCTCTGCGGCCCTGCCCCACACGGTGTTTATCACCACCCGCCAAGGACCGTTCATCGGCCCAGACCGAGGCAGCGAGTGGATACCGGTGGGCTTTGGCGATTTCTCTGAAATCACCTATACCCGTGACCTGAAAACGGCACCCCATGACCCCAACATGCTCTATGTCTCCATTGGAGCAGCTGCCAGGAGCAAGCAGGGTGCGCTCTACCGTAGCCGGGACCTGTTCCGGACCTTTGAGCAGGTGGACCGCGGTATCACCGCCCATTCCACCATGATGACAGTGGCCGTGGACCCCAGAGCCCCCGACCACGTCTTCTGCAACACCCGTGACGGCCAAGTGTTCGGCTCTCTGGACGACGGCGCAACCTGGACTACCTACGACCTACCGGCCAAAGCCAAAGAGGTCCGTGGCCTAGCCGCTGGTTAAGCAAATCAACCGCCCGTCAAGTAAAGAGGCCTTGGCAAATGCCAGGACTTCTTTGTTTTGACCGCTACGCTACTGTCATTCTGAGATCGCAGTTGAAGAATCTCGTTGCCAATGGAAAGGCCATGCACAAGAACAAAAAGACCTTTCGCTTCTCTCAGGGTGACACGCGCGCTGGAGGGTAGCTGCGAATAGAAACCCTAGGCGGTCTCGATTCCTGCAGCGTTATGTAATCCTAGCTCGTCTATCGCCATTTCCCGCATCTTGAACTTTTGAATCTTGCCAGTGACGGTCATCGGGAACTCGGAAGCTATCTTCACGTAACGGGGAATCTTGTAGTGGGCGATCTTGCCCTTGCAGAACTCCCGTATCTCTTCTTCGTCGGCGGTCTCGCCAGGCTTCAGCATCACCCAGGCCATGACCTCTTCCACAAACCTCTCATCGGGCACGCCGATTACCTGGACATCAGCAATCTTGGGGTGGGTGTAAAGGAATTCCTCTATCTCTCTGGGGTAGACATTCTCACCGCCCCGAATAATCATGTCCTTCAGACGACCGGTGATTCGGTAATAGCCGTCGAGGTCCACTGTGGCCAGGTCGCCGGTGTGCAGCCAACCGTCTTTATCAACGGCTGAGGCAGTGGCCTCTGGTAAGTTGTAGTATCCTTTCATCACCATGAAACTGCGGGTGAGTAGCTCCCCCTGTTCCCCCACTGGCACACCTTCTCCAGTTTCAGAATCAACCAATTTGACCTCTACGTTGGGGATTACGGTGCCAACGGTGCTGACCCGGCGCTCCAGAGTGTCCTCCGTCCGCGTCAGGGTGATCACAGGCGAGGCCTCGGTCTGCCCGTAGCCGATGGTAATCTCGCTGGCACCCATCTGATCCACGACCTGCCGCATGACCTCGATGGGACACGGTGAGCCGGCCATCATGCCGGTACGCAGGGAACTCAGGTCGAACTCGGAGAACCGTTCCTGCCCCAACTGGGCGATGAACATGGTCGGCACGCCATGAAGGGCGGTGCATCTCTCTTGCTGAACGGCTTCCAATGACTTCAGTGGCTCGAAGTATTCAGAGGGGATAACCATGGTGGAGCCGTGGGTGACGCAGGCTAGATTCCCCAGCACACAGCCAAAGCAGTGGTAGAAGGGCACCGGTATACAAAGGCGATCTTCTTCGGTGAACTTCATGCCTTCGCCGGTGTAGTAGCCGTTGGCCACCAGGTTGTAGTGGGTGAGCATGGCCCCTTTGGGGTTGCCGGTGGTGCCGGAGGTGTACTGGATGTTGATGGTATCGTCGGGGTCGCAAAACGCCTGACGTTTCACTAATTCGGCTTCACTAATCTCAGTGGACTTTTCGCGGATGTCCTCCCAGGACCACATGCCGTTGGGCGCTTTGGTCCCTGGGGCAGACGGCGGAGGAATAAATATCACGTTCCGCAGGTAAGGCAGCGCGGATGATTGGAGTTCCCCTGGGATCGAGTCTTTGAGTTCGGGTACGACCTCATTGGTCATCGCCACGTAGTCAGAGGTCCGGAACTGGCCAATGAGTATCAACGCGTTGGCCTCTGACTGATTCAGGACATATTCAAGTTCATGGGTCCGGTACGAGGGGTTGACCGTCACCAGCACTGCGCCGATCTTGGCGGTCGCGAACTGGGCGACCACCCATTCTGAGTAGTTGGTGACCCAGATACCCACGTGTTGGCCTTTCTCGATGCCCACCGCCATGAGTCCGCGCGCCACACGGTCGCATTCGGCCTTGAACTCTCGGTAGGTAAACCTGGTCCCGGCCTCCACGTGGACCAGAGCCTCGCGGTCTCCGTACCGATCTGTTTGGGAGTCCAACAGATCACCGATGGTGGTCTTTAGTTCGATGGTCTCAGGCATATCTTCAAACCTTTAGTTGTGTCGAATGGGATAGAGGTTTCTTTGATCTGAGAAAACGTTAAATCGTGGGGCCGAATTTGGAAACCATGCTATAACATCAATTAGTTTCGTGCCACAATCGATTATCCATTGCCGTCAGAGGTTCAGTTTCATGACATCAAACAACGGATCACTGAAGTCGAGACGTATCAAGGTGTCAGACGACTTCATGGAGATACAGAACTATTGCTGGGAACAGGGCTGGACGGACGGCCTGCCAGTGGTCCCGCCCACGGAGCGGTCGGTACGGGCGATGCTTTCCGCTTTCGGAGGAGAACCGGACACCTCACTGGGTATAATGCAGCCCAAGAGTTCCAACGTTACCCTGGAGAAGTTGGCCATCAACGCTGTGATGGCTGGCTGTCTGCCCGAATACTTTCCGGTGGTTGTCGCGTCGGTTAAGTCGGCATTGCGGCAGGAGTTCAATCTGGCTGGGAACGCAGCCACCATGGGCGGGGCGGCCCAGGTGTTAATCATAAACGGTCCAGTGGCCACCGAGTTGGGCATCAACGGCGATGCCGCATGTTTTGGGCGGGCCCCAGGGCCAATGCCACCATCGGCCGGGCGCTGCGCCTGGTCATCAGAAATGTCGGGGGGTTGGTGCCCGGAGACATGGACAAGGCCACCTTATCCACTCCGGGCCGCTACAGCTTCTGCTTCTCTGAAAATGAGGCCCGAAGTCCTTGGAAACCTAGGCACGTGGAACTGGGTTATTCCGCCGATGAAAGCACTGTAACCATCGCCGCTATCAGGGACGTGTACACGGTGATAGAAGCGGCTACCGATCCTGGGGTTGGCGTGCTGAAGACCCTGGTTGGGAACATGGAGGCAGAGGGAGTTGCCAGCTATTATTCGCTGGGTACACGCGTGCAGATGGTGGTGGTCTTGTGTCCGGAACACGCCATTGAAATCGCAGGCCTCAGTATGTCCAAAGCTGATGTCCGGGAATATATCTACAGCAACGCCAGGATGCCCATGAGGCAGTTACAGGGGATAGCGCATTATGCGAATCGCAACTGGCCACCGTGGGTCGATGAAACCAACTCCAATATGCTGGTGCCGATAGTCGCAAAAGCGGAGGACATCGTTGTAGTGGTGGCCGGTGGTGACGGGCGTCATTCAGCCTGGCTCTCCGGCTGGGGGGTAACCAGGGTTACTACCGAGCCGATCTCGCGGGAGTAGTCGCCCGCTCAATCTCAGACCAGTGGTTACTTCTCGTAGAACTCTCGGTTCTTTCTGAAATAGATACGTTGGTCCGACGGCAGTTTGAACTCGTCGAATATCGCATTGACCGGGCAAACCGGCTCGCAATATCCGCAGTTGATACACGCCACCGGATCGATGAAATACATCTCTTCAGTCTCGTCTGTGGCGATACATTTCACAGGGCAGACTTCGATACAAGACTTATCTTTGACCCCGATACAGGGCTCAGTGATTACGTAAGGCAATTGTTCCTCGATACAAAAAGGGTCGCACCGAACAGGCACGCCCGGGATTAACGGTAAATCCGTTTTTGGAAGATTATGAATGTCCAGGCGCATGGCCTGAATGATCATTCGCCCCAAATAGGTTGATGAACTGTCCGGTCATATCGGCCGGGGCGTGGGCGGCTAAGAACAAAGCAGCCCTGGCGATATCTTCGGGTTGGGTCCACTCGGGGCCTGCGCCAGGTGGGATCTGCCCGGCCGTCATACCAGTCTCAACCCACCCGGGGTTTAGCCCATTGACCCGCACCCCATGGGGGCGGACCGACTTGGCAAGGGAAGTAGTGTATCCGATGACGCCCCATTTGGTCGCGCCGTAGGCTCCGGACATATCTTCAGGGATCGTTCCGGAGGAAGAACCGATATTGATTACCACTCCGTTCTTTCTAGCCACCATCTGGGGCACCACAAAGTGGCAGCAGAGGAACGTTCCCCGAAGGTTGATTCCCATCTCTTCGTCCCACTCGGCAATAGAGGCCTCCCACACGGGCTTATCGGAGTGGATGATGCCTGCGTTGTTAACAAGGATATCTATCTGACCCCAATGGCCGGTTATCTTTGCCACCGAATCTGCGACTTCCGTCTCGCTGGACACATCCATCCTCCAGGGAGCAGATTGTCCTCCGGCCTGTCGTATCTCTTCCGAGACTTTTTCCAGCCTTCCCGTGTCTCTGCCAGCCAGTGCGACCTTTGCACCTTCATCGGCCATCGCCATGGCAATAGCTCTACCGATACCACGACCGGCTCCGGTGACCAACACGACTTTTTCTTTCAATAGATCGGACAATGACAAACTCTCATAGTGAAAGATGGATCAGAAAATGGGAATTCTAGGCCCAAGTAATGGTGGAGCTTAGATTCATTGCAAAGAATATTAACAAACCGACCAGGTCGATTTGGCTGAATATGGGACCTATCATCTAGTCAAAATCTTATGCGCATCAAGAGCATCCGATAGTAAGTCATGTTGAGAAGGTCCATTGAATAAGATATGACCCATTTTCCGACCAGGACGAACATCCGATTTACCGTACGAATAAATTCTTGCGTTTTGGTTTTTCAAGATAGAATTCGTCGCATGTAAATCAGTTAGATTCGTGTACTCGTCTCCCAACACATTCAACAAAACCGACGATGTAATTTGCTGGGGATTTACAAGTGGCAAGCCCGCTAGGGCTCGAATCTGTAATTCGTATTGAGAGACCGTGAAGGTGTCTATCGTGTGATGTCCCGAGTTATGTGGCCGTGGAGCGATCTCATTGACCAGAAGCTTTCCACTTTCTAGCAGAAACATCTCCACACAAAAAACACCGGGTTCGCCGATATTCTTTATAACTTCTTGAGCGAGATCTTGGGCTCTTCTCTCTATTTCTGCGGAAACTCTAGCTGGGGATATACTTATTCTCAAGATACCACTTTCATGAATGTTCTCCGTTGACGGGAAATTCACTATTTTGGTTCCACCATCATAGCCCACAACAACTGATAGCTCGATCTTGAAAGGCACTACTTGCTCAACCACCCACGGACCATCTCCCTTCATAACGTTTTCCATACCGGCGATATCCTGAGTGTTTGATATTCTCCATTGCCCATGACCGTCATATCCCAGCGTAGCCGTTTTCACTATCCAGGGTAGTTCCAGTTGAACTCCGCCTAACTCCGAGGGCGTTTCTATAACGGCGTATTTTGCAACCGGAATGTGGTTCTCTGTTAGAAATTGTTTTTCTTTGGACCGGTCTTGGGCAAGCCCTAAACTTTTACTTCCTGGCCTGACTCTGATTAGCTTTTCCAGACCGTCCGTTAAGGTCACAGGAATATTTTCCCATTCCAACGAAGCGCAATCAGACACCTCGGCGAATTTTTTCAAGGTATCTAGATCGTCAAAAGGGGCATCGAACGCCGTGCTAGCAAATCTCTTTGCTGGTGCATTTGGAGATGGGTCCCAAACTGATACTTTATAACCAAACCGTAGAGCTGCTTCAGCGAAAAATCCTCCGATCTGACCGCCCCCAAGCATTCCCAAGGTGCTACCTAAAGGAATCACCGAATTTCGGTCTTCAATCTTCAGATCGCACCCCGTGACTCAGGATTTAACAACACGGTTTCGGTCAGAGTGTTTCGCCAATTTCTAAGTCTGGTCTTTAAGCCATCATCTTGGATTGCGAGTATCTCGGCGGCTAGAATCGCGGCATTTTCCGCACCTCCGATCGCAACCGTAGCTACTGGAACACCTCTTGGCATTTGCACTATGGAGAGCAATGAATCCATGCCTTTAAGATTCTCCAAGGGTACCGGCACTCCGATTATCGGGATGATGGTCTTGGCAGCGAGCATACCTGGCAAATGTGCAGCTCCGCCCGCCCCTGCTATGATTACTTTGAGGCCTCTATTCTCTGCCTTTTCGGCATATTCGAATAGCCAATCGGGAGTTCGGTGAGCGGATACCACTTTGAGTTCGCTCTCAACCCCAAGATCCTGCAATAGATCAACAGCTTTTCTTAAGATTGGGAAATCAGAGGTACTGCCACCGACGATACCTTCCACCGGATTCCCTTCTTTCCCAATGTTTGTG